>JAKFEZ010000039.1:0-2007 GCA_036675435.1 Ramlibacter sp.
TGGTCAATACTTGCCGTGATGATTCGCACCGACACCCGGAAGCCGTCGCCCATGCTGCGCCATGCTTCGGGCGGGTTGCTGACGTCGATCAGTACGTTGACACGCTGCTCTTCGATGCCCAGCGCAGACACCTTGGTGAAGGCGGCCGGTTCGACGCGGCGGACCACGCCCTCAACGGGCGGCCCGCCCCAGCGTTCGATGACCACGCGGCGACCGGCTGTGGCCTGCACGGCGTCGGTGGTCAGCAATTCGCTGATTACTTCCATCCGCTGGGGATCACCAATGTCCAGCAGCGCAGCGCCGGCGGCAAGGGTGGTCTCGCTGGGTTGCGGGACCCGCAACACCACGCCGCTGACCGGCGAACGCACGCTCAGCGGCCGCGTGCCGCTGTTGCCGGCTGCGGCGGGTAGCAGCGCAGCGGCAGCCTGCGCCTTTTCCTGCACTGCCATTTCGCGTTCCGCATTTGCCACTTCCAGTTCACGCCGGGCGCCCGACTGGGCCAGCCGCACCGCATCCAGCCTTGAAGCCGACAGGAAGCCTTCACCGGCGAGCTTCTCTGTACGCTCTTTTTCCAGTTGAGCCTCCTGCATGGAAATCCGGGCGCGGGCCACACGCGCCGAGGCGCGCTCCACCCCTGCAGCTGCTGCTTTGAGCCGCGCAGCCGCTTCACGCGCACTGCGTTCATCCACCATCGACGACATGGCCGGTGTCAGCACAGCCACGACATCGCCTGCGGCCACGCTGTCACCTTCGCGCAGCACAATGCGCGCCACGCGTGCGGCCACGGGCGCCGAGACGGTGTAACGGTCCTTGAGTCGGGTGCGACCATCCTCCTCGATGGACTGCTCAAAATGGCCTTGTTTGACGGTCGCGGTTTCAACCTCGACAGGCCGTGGCGAAAACGCCCAGGCCAGCGCGCCCAGCACCGCGACGCCTGCGGCGATCCAGAGCCAGGTTGTTTTCCTGATTTTCAGCATATCCATTTCCGTTTTCCTGTTTCCTTATTCTCTTGTCTTGAGCGCTGCAACCATGTCCAGCCGATCGATGCGCCGTCGCACCACCAGGGCGCTGGCCACCCCGGCGGCGACCACGCAGATGGCCGCCCAGGCATAGGTACGTGCCTGGATCACCACCGGAAACTGGAACTGGTCGGACTTGAGCAGTTCTGCGACCAGGTGCACCAGGCCCCAGCCCATCAGCATGCCCAGCGGCAACGCAATGGCGATGCTGATGGCCAGCTCGCCGAGCAGCAGGACCGAAACCTCCGCGCGTGTGAAACCCAGCACCCGCAGGCTGGCCAGCTCCCAGGTGCGCTCCGACAGCGCGATGCGCGCGTTGTTGTAGACCACACCCACGGCAATCACGCTGGCAAAGAGGGTGAGCACCAGGCTCATGAGGCGGACATTGCGCGCGCTGACTTCCTGCATGTTGCGCAGCAGGTTGGCCTTGCTGAAGGTGCCCGCCACGCGCGGCAGGCCCTGGCTGGCGGCCAGGAAGGCGGCCTCGCTGCCGCGCCGCAGTGCCACCGCGTATTGCGAGGCCACGTCGCCTTCGCGCATCAGACGGTTCAGCGCGCGGCGCTCCATGTAGGCGTTCAGTCCCATCATCTCCTCGGCGGTGGCTGCCAGTGTCAGCTGCAAGGTCTCCCGGCGTCCTTCAAGCACCTCGGTGCGAACCGTATCACCCACACGCAGGCCCAGCTTGTTCGCCAGGCGATCGGTCATCACGAGTCCGCCTTCGGGAAGGGGAACTTCCCGGCCGCGGATATCAACAATGCGCCGCAACTCGGGGTCTTGGGCATAACCCTGGATGAGTCCGCGCTCGCTGACCGGGCCGTTGATGAAGCGCACCGGCACGTCGCGCGTCGCCTCCACCGCAATGACTCCGGGCATGCGCGCCACCTCATGGCGGGCCGCGTTGCCGATGGGCTCGCTCATCCACAGGATCACGTCGCTGCGCATGGCCAGGGTGAACTGGGTGTCGACGATATGGTCGATGGCGTCGCGT
>JAKFEZ010000233.1:0-1993 GCA_036675435.1 Ramlibacter sp.
GGCCACCGGTTACCGCACGCGCGCCGCGCGGCGTGGCCATTCCACGGTGTACGACGAGCGCAGCGGCAATTTCGTCAGGCGCAGCAATGTCGACTGGTCGAGCGACTACGTCGGCGCCCCGGCACGCGACAACGCGCCGGTGCTGCATGTCAGCGCCAAGGACGCGCAGGCCTACGCGGAGTGGCTGTCGCAACAGAGCGGGCAGCGCTATCGATTGCCGAGCGAGGCCGAATTCGAATACGCCCTGCGCGCCGGCAGCGATGGCCGTTTTCCCTGGGCCGCGCGCATCCCGCCTGCGAGCGCGGGCAACGTGACCGGCGGCAACGACCAGTCAGCGGGCGGACGGCGCTGGCGCAACGCCTTCGATGGGTATGGCGATGGCTGGTGGGGGCCGGCGCCGGTGGCCAGCTTCGCCCCGAATGCATTCGGCCTTCACGACCTGGTGGGCAATGTCAGCGAATGGGTTGCCGATTGCTGGCACGCCAGCTACCGGCGCGCGCCCACGGATGGTGAAGCCTGGGTCAACCCGGGCTGCCGCTCGCGGGTGATGCGCGGTGGCTCGTGGGCCAGCGGGCCGGCACAGGTGCGCTCGGCGTGGCGCCTGTCGGTGGATGCCGACACCACCAATGCCCGGCTCGGGTTTAGAGTCGTGCGCGAACTGTGATTCCCCGACGAGGAGAAACGAATGAGTAGAGACCCCTTCGGCAACGCGCAGGAAGGCGCTCCGCGACGCCGTGGCATCGGCATGGGCGGGATGCGGCTGTGGATCCTGCTGGCGTTTGCCGGCTATGCGGCCTACTACTGGTTCTCCAACCAGACCGTCGATCCCTACACCGGCGAGAAGGCGATCATCGACAAGAACCTGTCGGTGGAGGACGAGGAAGCGCTCGGGCTCCAGGCGTACCAGGAAATCCTGTCGCAGGAGCGGCCGATCGATCCGAATTCGCAGATCGCCCGGCAGGTTCGCGAAATCGCGCAGCGCCTGATCGCCAAGACCGATGACGTCGAAGGCGCGCTTGCCGCCGAACACGGCCAGCAGCCGCAATACATCTCGCGCGGCTTCGAGTGGGACGTCAACGTGATCCAGTCCGACCAGGCCAATGCGTTCTGCCTGCCCGGCGGCAAGATGGCGGTCTACACCGGGCTGGTGCCGGTGGCGCAGAACGCCGATGCAATGGCGATCGTGATGGGCCACGAGATCGCGCATGCGCTGCTGCGCCATGGCGCGCAGCGGATGGCGCAGCAGAAGGTCGGGCAGATCGTGCAGATGGGCGGTGCGATGAGCGGCATGGATGCGGGCCAGCAACAGATGGTGATGGCGGCGATGGGCTATGGCGTGTTGCTGCCATATGCGCGCAGCCATGAGACCCAGGCCGACTACGTGGGCCTGATGCTGGCGGCCGCCGCGTGCTTCAACCCGCAGGAAGCGGTGCCGTTGTGGCAGCGCATGAGCGAACTCGGCGGCGGCAGCGGGCAACCGGAATTCGCTTCCACCCACCCCAATCCGGGCACCCGCATCCAGAACCTGCAGGCGTTGATGCCGAAGGCGATGGAGTTCCGGGCGAAGTACTGCAACCAGTCTGGTGGCGCCACGGGCGCGCCTTGATCCCAGGCGCCAAGAAAAACGGGCCTTCCGGCCCGCTTTTTCTTGGCGTGAGCAGCCGGTGTTCAGAAGCTCATGAACAACCCGCCATTCACCGGCACGTTGGCGCCGGTGATGAAGCCGGCGTCGTCGGCGGTGAGGAACTCCACCGTGCGCGCGATCTCGCTCGGCTTGCCGAGCCGGCCGACCGGCACGCTCTCGACGATCTTCGCGCGGATGTCCTCGGGCACCTGCATCACCATCGCGGTCTCGCAGTAGCCTGGCGACACGCTGTTGACGGTAACGCCCTTGCGTGCGACTTCACGTGCAAGGGCCATGGTGAAGCCATGCATGCCGGCTTTCGCCGCCGAGTAGTTGGTCTGGCCGAACTGGCCGGTCTGCCCGTTGACC
>JAKFEZ010000074.1:0-1979 GCA_036675435.1 Ramlibacter sp.
GCTGGAAGGCCCCACCACCACCGAGAATGCCCTGAGCCGGGCCCAGCAGGTCGTGGCCAGCGGCCTGCGCTCCTCGCACGCGCTGCCGCCCGGGGCCACCCTCAAGTTCCACATCACCGTGGCCCTGCTGCCCGACAAGAACCTGGATGCCTCGGGCAGCTTGAAATGGCTGCAAGATGCCGTCAAGGCGATGCGCCCCGACGCGCGCAAACTGATCCGGCCGCTGAATTTCTGACGGCGCGTCAAGCGCGCCGGCGCCTAGACGATCCGCCGCTCATCCACCAGGAAAGCAGTGATCTCGGCGAGGAACGTCTTGGCGTGCGCCATGGTCGTCTGGCCGGCAGGCGACGAGAATGCCGCCTCCAGTTGCGCGGTGTCCTCGAACCACAATTCGACGATCCCGTCGATCGGCATGTCCTCGTAACTGCATGCCGCGCCCTTGACGAGCTCGCGCGCCACGACCACGTTCTGCCGATAGCCGCTGACCCCGGGCATCTTGCGCACGTAGTCGGCGTGAATCTTCCACTCTCGCCGAAAGTCGTCCTCGGTCAGGTCGATGCGGCGTTTCAGCGTCGATATCCGCTTCAACAGGGCGCCGCGCCTGGGCGCATCGGGCACCGGCACCACGACGTTCTGTTCGGCAGTGACGATGTGCAAACCGCCCAGGAAGTGCTGCTCGTCCTCGACCAGCGCCGAAGCCATGCCGCTTTGGTTGAACGCGTGGTCCGCATGGCCGGCGTCGTCGAACCAGAGCTGAGAGAAGCCGTCGAAATCCCAGGGTCCCCGATCGAACGCGATGCCGCGCTGGAGGCGCTCGGTCACGGCGTTCTGCCAGTACTGACGCAGGCCGGGCGCGCGCGCCGCCAGCGCGCCGTGCTTGTTGCGCCAGTAGGCGTCGAACTGGCCTGTGGTCCAGTCCTGCTTCTTCTTGATCAATCCCATTCTGACGGTCATCGTCGCTTCCTTCAATCGAGGGCTTGTTGAAAATCAGGTGCAGCCTCAGCGCGCGCCCGGGCAAGCCCCGGAGCGCGCTTGGCAAGCCAGATGCCATGGCGCTGCGGCCAGCGCGCGTACTGAGGATCTATTCCCAAAGCAGCGGCGGCGTGGTGGGCCCAATAGGGGTCGAACAAGGCTTCGCGGCCCAGCGCCACCAGGTCGGCTTTGCCTTGCTGCAGCACGGCCTCGGCCTGCACCGCGTCGACGATCATGCCCACTGCCTGCGTCTTGACGCCGGCTTCGCGCCGGATGCGCTCGGAGAACGGCACCTGGAAGCCGAGCCCCCGAGGGACGGGCAATGCCCGCGTCTCCTCGGTGAGGCCGCCGGAGGAGCAGTCGATGACATCCACCCCCATCGCCGCGAGCGCGCTTGCCAGCACGATGGAATCGTCCAGGCTCCAGCCATCGACAGTGCCATCGACGGCCGAGAGGCGGCAAAACAGCGGCTTGTGCATGGGCCACACCGCCCGCACCCGCTGCGCGATCTCGAGCGCCAGCCTCATGCGCCCTTGCAGGCTGCCGCCCCAGTCATCGTCTCGATGGTTGGCATGGGGCGACAGGAAGCTGGCGACCAGATAGCCGTGGCCGAAGTGAAGTTCGACCGCGTCGAAGCCGGCCCTTTCCGCCCGCAAGGCGGCGTCGGCAAAACGCTCGATGACCGCTTGAATGCCTGCGCCGTCCAGAACGGCCGGCGCCGACCAACCGGGGCCGGCCGGCAAGGGGCTGGGCCCCAGCCGTTGCCACGGCTGCGCATCGCCGGCGAGGATTTGTTCCGCGAGCGCCGCGCCGCCTTCCCACAGTGGCTGACTGCCGCTCTTGCGGCCCGCGTGTGCCAGCTGGACACCGATGGCTGCGCCATTGGCGTGGACAAAACCCACGACGCCCTTCAGTGGCTCGATCTGGCTGTCGTTCCACAAGCCCAGGTCGGCCGTTCCGATCCGGCCTCGCGGATCGACCGCCGTGCTTTCGGTCAGGATGAGGCC
>JAKFEZ010000139.1:0-1972 GCA_036675435.1 Ramlibacter sp.
TGCACGCCGGCGTCGCACTCGGAGCGGCTGTCCACGCGGCATTTGCGCGGCAGCAGCAAGACATTGTCGTAATCGAATATTTCCATACCAAGCTCCAGAAAACTGTTGGTCGAACAGGTGAGCGCTTGGATCGAGCCCGGTGCCTTGCGGCGGGGCAAAGCAGACCGGGCCGCAAAATGCTTGGGCCCGGTGATTGATTTTACCCTTTGGATGCGGGTGCCGCGCATCGCGACTCTGCGATAGCCCTTATACGTCCACGCCCATCTTCGACCCAGCCCACCACCCGCAGCCGATCCGGGCTGGCGCCTTCGGGAATGCTCATGGCCCGCGACTCGAAGCGTCGTGCCCGCTCTTCTTTCGATAGCGTCCTGTCTTCGCTCCAGGCGACCTGCAGCACGTTGCGAACCAGGTTGCGGGCGACGGGCGAGCCTTCGGCGCCGATCGGCAGCGACTCCACCAGCAGCAGCCAGGCCTGCCAAGGCCCGCCGCTGCCGGGCTTGAGCTCGATGGAGGCGCCCAGATAGCCGTTGAAGGGCAGGCCATGCGCCACCCGCAGCCGATGCGCCCCCCGCGCCGGCCGCTGGCGCGCGGCCTGGGCCCCAGGCGGCGGCGAGCGCCGGAGCGCCTCCAGCCGTGCCAGGCCCTCGCGCACCGCCACTGCAGACAGGGGCGCATCTTCGCCCCGGGCGCCCGGCACGATCCAGTCCAGCGCCAGTTCACCGCGCTGGGCCGCCGGCGTCTGGGGGTCGCTCCAGCAGGCCTCGCAGTCGGCGTTGACGAAGCGTTCCAGCAGGGCGACAGGCCGGGGCACGCCATCGCTGGCGCAAAAGGACTGCGCCGCCACCGGCGCGCCCGATACCGCCAGCAGCAGCGCGGCGACAGCCAGTCCGACCCGTGACACTTTGTTCATTTCGCGCCTTTCTACAATGCCCTATGTTCCCAGAAGTCGACGCGGCCTCCCCGCTCTTACAAAATCTCAACCCCGAGCAACGCGCGGCGGTGACCCTCCCCAACGAGCACGCGCTGATTCTGGCCGGCGCCGGCTCAGGCAAGACCCGGGTGCTGACTACCCGCATCGCCTGGCTGCTGTCCACGGGCCAGATATCGCCTGGTGGCGTCATGGCGGTGACTTTCACCAACAAGGCCGCCAAGGAAATGATGACGCGGCTGCAGGCAATGCTGCCGGTCAACGTGCGCGGCATGTGGATAGGCACCTTTCACGGGCTGTGCAATCGCTTCCTGCGGGCTCACTACAAGCTGGCCAACCTGCCGCAGAGCTTTCAGATCCTGGACACGCAGGACCAGCTGTCGGCCATCAAGCGGCTGATGAAGCAGTTCAACGTGGACGACGAGCGGTTTCCGGCCAAGGAAACCCAGTGGTTCATCGGCAGCTGCAAGGAAGATGGCCTGCGCCCCAACATGGTCGAGGTGCACAGCGAGGACGAGCGCAAGAAAGTCGAGATCTACCAGTTGTATGAGGACCAGTGCAATCGCGAGGGCGTGGTCGATTTTGGCGAGCTGATGCTGCGAAGCTACGAGCTGCTGCGCGACAACGACGCGATCCGCGAGCACTACCAGCGGCGCTTTCGCCACATCCTGATCGACGAATTCCAGGACACCAACAAGCTGCAGTACGCGTGGATCAAGATGTTCGCCGAGACCGAGCAGGCCGTCCCCGGCGCCAACTCGGTGTTCGCCGTGGGCGACGACGACCAGAGCATCTACGCGTTTCGCGGCGCGCGGGTCGGCAACATGGCCGACTTCGTGCGCGAGTTCGAGGTGCGCCACCAGATCAAGCTGGAGCAGAACTACCGCAGCCACAGCAACATCCTGGATTCGGCCAACCAGTTGATCAGCCACAACAAGACCCGGCTGGGCAAGAACCTGCGCACCGACCAGGGCCCGGGCGAGCCGGTGCGGGTGTACGAGGCGCCCACCGACCTGGCCGAGGCGCAGTGGATGGTCGAGGAGA
>JAKFEZ010000089.1:0-1955 GCA_036675435.1 Ramlibacter sp.
CTCCGGCACGGAATGCGCGCGCATCCACCACAGGGCCGTAAAGAAGGCGCCGAAGAACATCACCTCGGAGAAGATGAACCAGCTCATGCTCCAGCGGTAGGAGAGGTCGATCTTGTGGCCGTAACTGCCGCTCTCGCTTTCGCCGACCGTATCGCGGAACCACTGGAACAGCACCCAGAACAGCCATGCCAGCCCGGCGAAAAGGGAGTATTGGCCCCAGACGTTGCCGTTCATCCAGTTGGCCGCGCCGAAGAAGATCCAGAACAGCCCGAACGCCGCCATCGCCGGATGGCGAGAGGGCTGGGGCACGAAGTAGTAAGGCGTGGTGCCGGGGGTGCTTGTACTCATCTCTTTCGACTCCTGATTCCCGAAATTCTTTTTGAAGGCCGCCTACCCGGCGACCCAGTTCACCAGCAGCACCAGCGCGCCGACGAACAGCGCCACGCCTACCAGGGCCACGGCAATGATATGGAAGGGGTTGAGTTTGCCAAGGTCGGACTGGTAGTCGCTGTTCTTGCGGATGCCGAGAAACGCCCATGCGACGGCCTTTACGGTGCGCAGCAGTGATGTCTTGTTTTCTGCCATCGCTGGGGCGCTCATGTGCGCGGCTCCGCCACGGCGCCCAGCGCCGCCGTCGGCGCCGGCGGTGTCTTGCCGCCGACTTCGAAGAAGGTATATGACAGCGTGATCGTCGTGACGTCCTTGGACAGCCGTGGGTCGATGACGAAGGCCACCGGCCACTGCTTCTTCTCGCCAGGCTCGAGCGTGTACTGCTGGAAGCAGAAGCACTCGAGCTTGTTGAAGTGCGCGGCCGCCTGGTGGGGCGCATAACTGGGGATCGCCTGCGCGGCCATGCGTCGGTCCTGCACGTTCTGGAACTCGTACATCACCGTGGCCAGCTCGCCCGGGTGCACCTGGAGGGTGGACTGCGCCGGCTTGAAGTGCCAGGGGCCGCGGGCGTTGGCGTCGAACTCCACCGTGATGGTGCGGCTGGTGTCCACCTGGGTGTTGGGGGCGACCCGCGAGGTGCCGGGCACCTGGCGCTCGCTCACGGCCAGGATGTTGATGCCCAGGGCCTCGCAGACGTGCTTGTAGATCGGGATCAGGGCGTAGCCGAAGGCGAACATGCCCGTGGCGACGACCCCGAGCTTGAGCAGCATCTTCGCGTTCTCGGAGCGGGCGCCCATGTCAGCCGCCTCCCAGGGCGAACCGGCCCACGAAACCGAGGAAGAACACCAGCGCCACGGACGCGAGGATCAGCCCCAGCCGCCGGTTGCTCTTCTTGCGTTCGTCTTCGGTCATGCTCACTGCTCCCTCGGGTCTCAATGCACGCCGGCGGTACGCACCGGGCTGTCGAGCGATTCCTCGTGCGCGGCCAGGCGGTTGGCGGCGGCGTTCAGGCGCGGGGGCGTCTCGAAGGTGTGGAAGGGCGCCGGCGACGGCACTTCCCACTCCAGGCCTTCGGCGCCCTTGCCGTCCGGGTCGTTCCAGGGGCGCTGCGGGGCGGGCACGCCCTTGCCGCGCATGCCGGGCAGCACGATCGCGAAGAAGAAGTACACCTGCGCCAGGCCGAACGCGAAGGCGCCGATCGAGGCCACCGCGTTGAAGTCGGCGAACTGCATCGGGTAGTCGGCGTAGCGGCGCGGCATGCCGGCCAGGCCCAGGAAGTGCATGGGGAAGAAGGTGATGTTGAAGGAGATCAGCGTCCACCAGAAGTGGATCTTGCCGCGGCCTTCGTCGTACATCACGCCGGTCCACTTGGGCAGCCAGTAGTAGATGCCCGAGAACATGGCGAACAGCGAGCCGGCCACCAGCACGTAGTGGAAGTGCGCCACCACGTAGTAGGTGTCCTGCAGCAGCAGGTCGATCGGGGCCATGGCCAGGATCAGCCCGGTGAAGCCGCCGATGGTGAACACGAAGATGAAGCCCACCGCGAACAGCATCGGCGTCTCGAA
>JAKFEZ010000073.1:0-11405 GCA_036675435.1 Ramlibacter sp.
GTGTCGGTGCTCCCATGACCGTCGCTGGCGGTGCCTTCGATCAGGTTGACCGACACGCCCGAGGTGGAGCTGTTGTAGCGAATCCAGTCCGTGCCGCCCATCCCGTCGATGTAGTCGTCTCCGCCTCGGCCTTCGAATACTTCGCTGTAATCGGTTCGGTCGGAGCCGAGGAGGGTATCCGCGTAGTCCGAGCCGCGTACGTAATTGATGTTGCTCAGCGTGTCGTTGCCGGCGCCGCCGGTCGCGGTGCCTGCAGCAAGGTCGACCACGACCGCGGCTGTTGCGGCGTTGTAGGCTGCGCGGTTGTTGTCCCGCTGCAGCAGCGTATCGTTGAAGGCGCCGCCATCGATCGTGTCGTCGCCGGCGCCGCCCTCGAATGCCTCGAACACGAGCGCGCTGCTGCCAAGCAGGTTGTCATCGAAGGCCGAACCGGTGATGAAGTTGACGTTGGAGACGGTATCGGTCCCGGTGCCGTCGTTCACCGTGCCGGTGCCGGTGGTGCCATTGCCCGTCACCCCGGAAAGGTTCAGGTTGATCGCGCCCCCGGAGTCGCTGTAGCTCAGCGAGTTGCCGTCGGTGTAGTTGACGCGGTCCAGCACCACGCCGCCGTCGATGGTGTCGCTGCCGGCATTGCCCCGGATGAAGTCTCCGCCGGCCTCGCCGTTGATCACGTCGCTGCCATCGCCGCCGAACAGGCTGTCGTTGCCTCCGCCGCCGACCAGCGTGTCGTTGCCGCCGCGCCCTTCGAGGGTATTCGCCTCTGCCGAACCGGTGATGCTGTCATTGTGGAAGGAGCCGTACACGTTCTCGATCCCGGCCAGCGTGTCGTTGCCGCCCCAGCCGTCGCTTGCGGTGTTGGTGGCGAGGTTGACGATCACGCCCACCGTCGCCCCATTGGGCAGCGAGTCGTGGCGCAGGACGTCGATGCCGCCTTGCCCGTCGATGAAGTCATTGCCTGCGCGGCCGTCGAAAGCTTCCCAACGGTCGGTGCGGTCGCTGCCTGTCAGCGTGTCGTTGTGCCCGGAGGCGCGGACTTCGCTGATGTTGACCAGGGTGTCGTTGCCGCCACCGCCCGTGGCCGCGCCGACGCCGCCGCCCACGTCGAGATCGACGTTGACGCCGGATGTGAATACGTTGCTGGCATAGGTCAGCCGGTTGACGCTGTTCGCGCCGCCGTCGATGTAGTCATTGCCCAGGCCGCCGTCCAGCAGCTCGAAGATGGTCGAGGCGCTGCCGATGATGGTGTCGTCGTGCGCGGAGCCGGTGATGAAATTGACGTTCGCCACGGTGTCGGTGCCACCCAGGCCGTCCTGCACGGTGCCGGTGCCCACGCTGCCGTCCCCGGTGATGCCGGAGAGGTTGAGATTGATACCCGCCGTGGAGTCGGCGTAGCTCAGCGAGTTGCCGTCGACGTAGTTGATCCGGTCCGTGATGATGCCGCCGTCGATGCTGTCGTCGCCGGCGCCGCCCACGAGGAAATCGGAACCCGCACCGCCCAGCAGCGTGTCGTTGCCGGCGCCGCCACTCAGGAAATCGTTGCCGGCGCCCCCATCGATGCTGTCGTCGCCATCCATGCCGTTGAGGTTGTCGTTGGCCCCCAAGCCGCTGATGATGTCGTGGCCGCCCTGCCCCTCGATGTAGTTGCTGTTGCCGTCGCCGGTGATGGTGTCGTCGAAATCGCTGCCCTTCACGTTCTCCATGCCGGACAGCGTGTCGTTGCCGCCACCCCCCGTGGCCGTGCCGGCCGCCAGGTTCACCTCGACTCCGGCGGTGCTGCCGCCGTAGTAGTAGTCGGCCATGTCGCCCGCGCCGCTGCCGCCCACCAGCGAATCGTCCCCGGCGCCGCCGGACAGGAAATCGTCGCCGTCGCCGCCGATCAGCATATCGTTGCCGGCGTCTCCATTGAAGCTGTCGCTGCCGGCGCCGCCGGCCAAGGTGTCGTCGCCGTCCCCGCCGCTGAGGAAGTTGTCGTTGCCGTCGCCGGTCAGGCTGTCGTTGAACGACGAGCCGTTCAGGGCCTCGAAGCCGCTCAGGCTGTCGTTTCCATCGCCACTGGCGGTTCCGGTCTGCAGATTGGCGATCACGCCGCCGGTCGCATGGTAGTAGTCGGCCGTGTCCCAGCCGCCCCCGCCGGACAGGGTGTCGTTGCCGGCCCGGCCCTGCAGCGTGTTGTCGCCGCCGTCACCGCTGAGCGAGTCGTCGAAGTCTCCGCCGCCCACGTGTTCGATGCCCGAAATGGTGTCGCTTCCGGCCCCGCCGGTCACGCTGCCGGCACCCAGGTTGACCACCACCGCCGCGATCGCCGCGTCGTGAAACAGCCAGTCGTTGCCCGCGCCGCCGACGACCAGGTCGTTGCCGAGGCCGCCGTGCAAATAGTCGTCGCCCTCTCCCCCGTCGACCGTGTCGTTGCCCTCGTTGCCGTTCAGGTCGTCATTGCCGCCGTGGCCGAGGATCTCCTCGTCGGTGCCATCGCCCGAATGGAAGTCATTGCCTGGGGTGCCGGAAAAGTTGGCCATGGTGCGAATCCTGTGGAAAGCTGCTGGAAAGCGCCGGGGTCCCGCAATGAATGCGTACTAAAGGGGTAGACCGGTCACCTCAGCAGAGTACTGATTTCGCAACATATGTAAATCACCACTACGGGTGTTGCGGGTGCGATTTTTTTCTGATAGCGCCAGCACCGCAGCCTGTTGGAGCGGC
Source organism: Ramlibacter sp. (assembly GCA_036675435.1). Classification (GTDB taxonomy): domain Bacteria; phylum Pseudomonadota; class Gammaproteobacteria; order Burkholderiales; family Burkholderiaceae_C; genus Ramlibacter. The sequence goes on from JAKFEZ010000073.1 coordinate 2,698, forward strand.
CGAGCGGCTACAGATCTTCGAGCAACGCCAGTTGCGCCGGCAGGCAGCGGCTTGCGAGGTCGTAGTCGCCAACGATGGTGGCGCGCGCTGCTTGCCGCATGGGCGCCAGTTCGGCGCGACGCGACAGGGCATCGGCGATGCAGTGCGCCAGCGCCTCGGCATCGAAGAAGTCCGTCAACAGCCCGTTGCGACCGTGCTCGATCACTTCGCGCACCGGGGCCGTGTCCGACCCCACGATGAGACAGCCCACGCTCATGGCCTCCATCAGCGACCACGACAGCACGAACGGATAGGTCAGGTAGACGTGCGCCGCCGACACCTGCATCAGCTGGGTCAGGGCCGCGTGGGGCACGCGCCCGACGAAATGCACCCGACCCAGGTCCAGGCCGGAGGCCACCTCCGCCAGGAAGATGTCCTTCCAGGTCTTGCCTTCGGGCGGCGCGCTGCCATAGCTGGTGCCGTTGCCGCCCACCAGCACCACCCGCGCATGGGGGCGCAGCTTCTGCAGCAACGGCAAGGCCCGCATGAAGATGTGATAGCCGCGATAGGGCTCGAGCTGGCGGACCACGAACGTCACGACCTCGTCGCCCGGCCGCAGGCTGACCCCGGCGGTCTGCAGCACCACCGAAGCCTTGGGGTCCGGCCGGAAACGATCGGTGTCGATGCCTTCATGGATCACATGGATGCGCTCGCGGGCCCAGGCCGGATGCCGGTTTCTCTGGAATCGGGTGGGGCTGATGGCCGCGTCGCATGCGCTCAGGGCGTGCAGCAAATGGGTGTTCTTGATCCGCACCCGCTGGTCGCCGAGCAGCGACGCGGTTGAAAACTCGGGGTCGAACGCCGCGTCGCCGCCCTCCCCGCCATAGAAATACTCGGCGTAGACGACCAGCCGGGCCTGCGGGAATACATCCTTGGCGAACAACGCCTCACCCCAGCCGGGATGGGCCACCACGATGTCCGGCGCGAAACCGTCCTTGCGCAGCGCCTGCATGGCCTGGGCCGCAGCCTCGCCGCGCGCCACCTTGCCCTGCAGCTCGCCCAGCGCACCGGCAAGCGGATGGGCGGACTTGGCGCCAGGAAACTCGCGTGGCTCATAGAGCACATGGCGCACGCCCCGCACCGGCGCATCGGGCTTGTTGACGCCCAGGGCGACCACTTCATGGCCGCGCACCGCAAGCGCCGCCGACACATGCCTGAACTGCCCGGGAAAATTCTGGTGGACGAAGAGGTATCGCATGAAGGTGGGGTCTGCTGTCGCGCCGCAAGCGGGGGCATCTTACCTTCGGGCGCGACTGCGCCCCCGCCTAAGGCATTCAGGTCGAAAGCAGCCACGCGATTACCCACCCCACCAGCAGCGAGACGACAGGGATTGCGGCCAGCCCGCCGCGGCCTGGCGAACCCGTGGCGAGCAGGAGCCCCAGCGTCACCAGCGCCGTGGGTTCGGGCATCAGGCCAAACACCTCGGCCTGGCTCCAGGGCCGGCCGGCGGCCAGGCCCGCCAACGGGTACAGCAACAAGCCGGCGCTTGCGAGCGCCAGGCCGAGCGTCTTCGGCCAACCCGACGCGGCACTGCTGCCCGACAAAGGCCGGGCCGCCGCCAGTGCCAGCAGCAGCGCCTGCACGCCGAACGCGATGGCCAGACCGTCGGCCGCCCAGTTGATCTGGGCGTAGGTCCGGTGATGGAAGGCCCATCCCACCCACAGCCACACCGCGGCGAGCAGCACCCATACGCCGCGACGCAAGGCCGCGCCGCGCGTCATCGCCAGCCAGAGCAGCAGCAGGCCCGTCGCCATCATCAAAAGGTGCAGCGGCCAGGCCTCGCGGTTGTAGCGCTCCACCAGCCGCCAATAAGTCGCCGGCGAAAACATCAGGAAGTCCGAGAGCCGGTAGGTCCACCATTCGGACATGGCTCAGAGCTTTTCGATATGGGAGGCGATGCGCTGTCGAAGCGCCTCGTCGGGCATGCGCCCACCACCGGCGGCCATGTTCTCGCGCACATGCGCCACCCGGCTGGTCGCCGGAATGGCGCAGGTGACGCCCGGGTGGGACACGATGAATTTCAACACCAGTTGCGCCCAGCTCGCGCACTCGATTTCTGCCGCCCAGGACGGCAAGGCGTGACGCGCCAGGCGGCGCAGCAGCGCGCCTTGTTGGAATGGCCGGTTCGCCAGCACGGCGACGCCGCGATCGCGGGCCAGGGGCAGCAGCCGCTGCTCGGCTTCGCGGTCCAGCGGGTTGTAGGTGAGCTGGACGAAGTCGATGCGGTGCGCACGCATGATCTGCTCGACCTCGCGGTGGCGCCGGCCCTCCGAGGTCGTGATGCCGACATAGCGCAGTTGCCCCGCGGCTTTCATGGCCTGCAGCAAGGGCAGCTGCTCTTGCCAGGCGAGCAGGTTGTGGACCTGCAGCAGGTCGAACCGCAGCACCCGCCAGAGCCGGCGCGAAGCCTCGATCTGTGGCGCCCCGGCCGACGACGTCCAGACCTTCTCGGCCGAAAGAAGCTGGCGTGGCATGCCCAGCTTCTGCAGTCCCTCGCCGATCACGCCCTGCGACGAGCCATACATCGGCGACGAATCGATCAGCCGCCCGCCGGCGGCGAAGAAATGGCGCATCACGTCGGCGCAGTTCGCCCGGGCCGGCGGGTCGTCGCCAACGTTGAAGGTGATCCAGCTGCCCAGGCCGACCACCGGGATGGTCTCGCCTGTCGATGGAATCGGCTTGGCCAGCGGCTGCGCCGTCGCGGCCGGCTGTGCCAGCAGCAACGGCCCGGGGAGTGTCGCCGCCGCGGCCGATTGCAGCAGCAAGGTACGACGTTTCATGAAAAGCAGCGTAGCACGCAGGCCCCGGCTTGCTGTTACAGCGGGCGCACGCCGCGGGTACGATCGACGGCATGAACATGCCAGTGAATGCGGAGGCGTCCCCCGCGCCTTCAGACGCTGAACTTTTCGCGCAATTTACCGCCGTCTTCGAGGAGTGCCTGGACAATCAGTTGCGCAAGCTGCCGCAAGCGGCCGGCGAGGCGGCGGCCGGGAACCACTCGCTGGACGAGCGGATCGCCCTGTTGGGCAGGCTGGACCGCAAGGCGCTCGACCAAGCTTTTACTCGCACGCGCTTGCGCACCACCGGCACACGGCTGCCCGAAACCCGCCTGGGCGACCAGATGTACGCCTTCATCCTGTTCGTCAGGCGGCACCACCGCACGCCGAAGGATCGGATGGTCTTCAATGATTTTCTGTACAAGATGAAGACGACCGACGAGATACTGGACCCGTTGCGGGTTTTCGTGTCGGACAAGGAATTCCTGAAGGTGTACGTCAAGGCGATCGTGGGCGATCAGTACAACGTGCCCACGCTCGACATGATCAGGACGCGCGAAGAGGTGCGGCAGCGCAGCTTCCCGCCGGCCTGCTGCATCAAGCCGACGCATGTCAGCGGCCAAGCCATCATTCGGACGGCAGGCGAAGCCGTGGATACCGGCAAGATCGAGAGCTGGTTCGACCTCAATCACTACCGGATCGGCCGGGAAGTCAATTACAAGTTGCTGAAGCCGAAGGTCATCGTCGAGCCCTTGATCTTCGATAAGGAAAACGTCGAGGATTTCAAGATTTTCTGCTGGCAAGGCGTTCCCAAGCTGATACAGGTCGACGTCGACCGCTACATCGATCACCGGCGCCACCTGTTCGACGTGCGCTGGAACCAACAGGATTACTCGATAGGCGAGCCGCGCTCGAACCGCAACATTCCCAAGCCAGACAACCTGGCCGAGATGCTCGCCTTGGCAGGCAAGCTGAGTGCCGGATTCGATTTCGTGCGGATCGACCTGTATAGCGACTCCAGAAGTTGCCTCGTCGGCGAAATCACCAACTGCCACGGCAACGCAAGGCACAGGTTCATCCCGCCGTCGGCCGAACTCACCGCCTCGAAGACTATTTTTGGTTGACCCGGTCCAGGATGACCTGCGCCGCCTCCTGAGCCGTCAGCTTGGCCGTATCGACGATCAGCAGTGCGCCGCAATCCACGGGCTCGTAAGCCCTGGCCTCGACGGCCTCCCAACGAGGCAAGACATGGCCTTCGATGTCGGCTTGCCGGGTTTCGATTCGGCGCCGGTGCTCGGCTTCGTCCGAACACCTGAGCTCGACCATCAAGGAAGGAACGGCCAGCTTTGCCGCGACGTCCAGCCAGGCCTGGCGAGTCGCCTGGACCGGGTTCACGCTGTCGGCCACCACGTGCAACCCCAGCCGCAGGTTGTCGGCCGCGATGCCATAGGCGATCACATAGCCGGCGGGCCCCACGTCCGCTCCGGCCGGGCCCGAAGCCCGCAAGGCCTGCTCGACGGTGTCGACGCGAACATGTGCCGCTCCCAGCGCCGCGCAGAGCAGACGTGCGATGGTGGTCTTGCCGGTCCCTGGAAGGCCTGCCAGAACGATCAGCATGATGTGCAGGTTGGCGCGAGCGCGCGCTGCAGGTATGGAGGAAGCACTCTAGATCTGCGCATCGTGTCATTGAGCCATGTCAATTGCACTGGGGCCGTGCGGGCCTACATTGGCCTCAAGCAGTTCATTTACTGCTTGGCCCCGCGGGGGCATTGCCCGCGAAGACCGAAAAGTCAGGCTTGTCATGATCACGCGCATTTTCGCACCCATCCCGCTCGCAGCCGCTGCGCTGATGATGGCGTCACCGTTCATCGCATCGGTGGGCGCCACGGCTCTCACCTCCAGGGCAGCCGCCACTTCTGCGGTCGCCGCCGCCAAGCAACCGGTGCAGCAGATCGTGCTGACCACCGGCATGGCCGGCGGGAAGATGGTCTACCTGGACGGCAAGGGCAAGGTCAATCCGGTCCTTCGCGCTAACGTGGGCGACACCGTCGAAATCACGATCTCCAGCGGCGAAGGCGCCGAGCACGACATCGTGTTTCCCGAGTTGAACGTGCATTCGAAGCATTTCAGTGCTGCCAGCGGGCCGGTCAAGGTGCGCTTCCAGGTGACCCAGGCGGGCAAGTTCACGTACTACTGCTCCATTCCCGGCCATCGGCAGATCGGCATGGAAGGTGTCCTCGAAGTCAGCGGCCCGGCCGGCGCGGCGTCCGCCGCCAAAACCGCGCGCAACCCGACCGCCACCGCAGGGGCCGGGCCGAGCCCGATGCCCATGGCAGCCACTGCCATCGCGCCCGCCGCAGCCAACGCGGTGAGCGTCGCCCTGGACCCGGCCGCGGTGCCCACGGCGCTGGGCAACCGGGCGCCGATGCTCGTGAAGTACAGCATCGAGACTGTCGAGCTCGAAGGCAAGCTCGATGACGGCACCACCTTCACTTACTGGACTTTCGGCAAGAAGGTGCCCGGGCCCATGCTGCGCGTGAAGAAGGGCGACACCATCGAGCTGACGCTGAGCAACGCCAGGAGCAGCAAGGCGATCCACTCGATCGACCTGCACGCGGTGACCGGCGGCCATGGCGGCGGCGAGCACACGCAGGTGGCGCCGGGCCAGTCGAAGACCTTCCGCTTCAAGGCGCTCAACGCGGGCCTCTACGTCTACCACTGCGCGACCGCCTCGGTGCCGCACCACATCTCGGCCGGCATGTACGGAATGATCCTGGTCGAACCGCAGGAAGGCCTGCCGAAGGTCGACAAGGAGTTCTACGTGATGCAAGGAGACATGTACACCTCGCACCCGTTCGGCACCAAGGGGCACCAGGAGTTCAACCACGATCGCGCAGCGGATGAGCTGCCGACCTACTACACCTTCAACGGCTCGGTGGGCGCCCTGACCAAAGAGCACAAGATGACCGCCAAGGTAGGCGAGACGGTGCGGCTGTACTTCGGCGTCGGCGGCCCCAACAAGATATCGTCGCTGCACATGATCGGCGAAATCTTCGACAAGGTGTACAGCGAAGGATCGCTCACCACCGTGAAGCGCGACATCCAGACCACGCTGGTGGCCCCGGGCGGCGCGACCATCGCCGAGTTCAAGGTGGAGTACCCCGGCAAGTACCTGCTGGTCGACCACGCCCTGTCGCGTGCCGGCAAGGGCCTGGCCGCCGCGTTCGAGGTCATCGGGCCGGCGGATCCGTCGATCTACAGCTCGCCGGAAGCCGCAGCGCACGTGGCGCACTGAGCTGGTAAATCCTTGCAGCCCTGGCCGATGGGCTGCGCGAGACCGGGAGCACTTTCCGGCCAGCGCCGTGAGCATCTCCGTGTAAGTTATAGGCCGCCCCTCTGCCCCGGTCATCCGCCGCAGCACCGATCAACAGGCCCGCTGCTGGTGATGAGCCGGGGACTTCTCGTTGAGTTGCTCTTTTGCAGTCTGTTGCCACCCGCGGGGGGCATATTCCCCACTATCGAGGCATGGCTCGAGCCCAGGCGCTCGCTCTCAATTGCGTACTTACTGCAGAGGAATGAATCATGGACATGAAAAGACCCGGACTCGGCACCATCGCCGCGCTGGCGGCCGGCGGATTGTTGCTTTCGACCCAGATGACGAGAAGGCACCGGCCTGGACATGCGTACGCGATGGAGGAATACCACGCGTCCGGCATGCCGGTGGGCCGGGCCGTCACGGCAGCTGCCGCGCTGGCCGTAGGTGGCTGGCTTTTGTCGAGCCAGATGAGAAGGCGGCGCGGTCACGGCGTCATGTCGTCGGTCAACGAGTCGATCGAAGTCGACGTGCCGCTCAGCACGGCGTACAACCAATGGACCCAGTTCGAGGAGTTTCCGCGCTTCATGGACAGCGTGATCGAAGTGCGGCAGCTCGATGACCAGCGGCTGCATTGGCGCGCCAACGTCGCGGGCAAGGTCAAGGAATGGGATGCCGAAATCACCGAACAGATTCCCGATCAGCGCATCGCCTGGCGCAGCATCGGCGGCGTCAGAAACGCCGGCGTGGTGACCTTCCATCGAGTCGCCGACAACCGGACGCGGGTCATGCTGCAGATGGACTACCAACCCCAGACTGCGGCCGAGAAGATCGGCGACGCAGTCGGCGGGGTCAAGCTCACCGCCAAGGGCAACCTGAAGCGCTTCAAGGACCTGATCGAAGGGCGCGGAGTGGAAACCGGTGCATGGCGCGGGACAGTCGCGCAGCACTGAAACCCCGGGCCGCGGCCGTTCACGCGGCGATCCGCAAGCTGCGTCCCAGCGCCAGCTTGCGAATGCACGATGCAAACGAGCGCACCGCGGGCGACTGCTTGGCATCGCGCTTCCATAGCATGCCCGGCGTGCGCACCGGCGTAGGGCTCTCGATCGGGATCACGCGCACCTCGTCGCGCGGCTGCACCGCATGGCTGGAGACGATGGCGGCCAGTTGCGTGCGGGCCACCAGGCCGACCATCGGGGCGATCGTGTTCATTTCCGCGACCACTACCGGCTCGGCGCCGCACGAGCGAAAGCATTCGTCCAGCATCGTGCGGGTGGCGAACTCGCGGGGCAGCAGCACAAGATTCTGCCGGTGCAGCTCCACCATGCGCACCCTCTTTCTCTGCGCGAGCGGATGTCGCGGCGACACCACCAGCACCATCTCCTCGGTGTAGAGCGGCTCGAACCACAGGCGAGTAGGGTCGGACGGCTGGTACGCGATGCCGACGTCCAATGACGTGTCGATCAGCCGCTGCGCGATGGCGTCTGCCGCGAGTTCATCCACGGTGACCTTCACGGTGGGATTGCGCTGGAGGAACATCGCCAGGCACTCGGGCACGAAGCCGATGTTGAACGTGCCGGTGGCGCCTATGCGCACCTCGCCTGCGAGCTGGTCGCCCGCGCGCATCAGATCCGACATGCCCTGGTCCACCTCGCGCAGCGCCTTGGAGGCGTACCCCAGGAAGGTCTCCCCCGCTTCGGTCAGCATCACGCGCTTGCCGATGCGGTCGACGAGGGGCCGGTCGAGCTCGTCTTCGAGCTGCCGGATCTGGTGCGAGAGAGTGGATTGGGTCACATGCACGCGTTCTGCGGCACGGGTGAAGGATAGGCACTCCGCCAAGGCGACGAAATAGCGCAGGTGACGCAGTTCCATAGGGTTTACCAGGGTAAATGATCGACAGCATCAATGCAAATCATCGAAATTCTTCACTTTTTGCCGATGACGTCAATCGATACAGTCCCTCATCGGTTGCCCTGGCATGTCATCAGGCGCCGCGCAAACTGGAGAGACACAAGCATGGCGCAGCTGGAATACGACACCCACAGCATCACCGATGCCGTCATCGCAAGGCTGGCCGAATGCCAGGACCCGCGCTTCAAACAGGTGATGACCTCACTCGTGCGCCACCTGCACGCCTTCGCGCGCGAGGTCGACCTGCAAGGCGGCGAGTGGTTCAAGGCAATCGAGTTCCTCACGGCCTGCGGCAAGACCTGCGACGACAAGCGACAGGAGTTCATCCTGCTGTCGGACACGCTGGGGCTGTCGATGCAGGTGGTCGCACTGGAACATGCCCGCGCCCTGAAGGGCCGCACCGGCGCCACCCCGCCGACCGACGCCACCGTCCAGGGCCCCTTCTATTGGGAAGGCGCCCCCGAGCTGCCGCTGGGCAGCGACATCGCCGAGGGCGTGCCGGGCGAGCCCGCGCTGTACAGCGGCCGCGTCACCGACCTGGAAGGCCAGCCGCTGAAAAGCGCGCTGCTCGACGTCTGGTCCGGCGACGGTGACGGCGTGTACGACATGCAGCGGCAGGACGGCGGCATGCGCGCGCGTGCCCGCGTCCGCACCGACGACGAGGGCCG
>JAKFEZ010000151.1:0-11391 GCA_036675435.1 Ramlibacter sp.
TGGAAGATGCGGCGCAGCTCACGCGCGAGTTCCTGCAATGCCTCACGGAGCCGATCCTCACGCACGGCGGCACGCTGGACAAGTACACGGGCGACGGCCTGGTGGCCTTCTGGGGCGCTCCGCTGCAAAGCGCCGACCACGCGCAAAAGGCGCTGGCCGCGGCCCAGGCCATGGTCGGCAACGTGCGGACCTGGAACGACAAGCGGCTGCGCCAGGGCAAGCTTCCAGCCCGGGTGCGGATCGGGGTCGAGGGCGGCTCGGTGCTGGTCGGCGACCTGGGCACCGATTTCCGCCGCACGTATACTGCCGTCGGCGATTGCATCAACACGGCCAGCAAGCTGCAGGCGATCGCCAAAACCCTCAGCTGCGACCTGGTGGTCGGGCCGGTGGCGGCCGGCCTTGCGTCCGGCAGCGGGCTGGTTCCGGTGACCCGGGTGCAGTTGCCGGGGCATAACGAGGCATCCGTACTTTGGTCTTTCCCGTCGCTCGGCAGTTCCCTGCCGCAAGCCATTCCAACGCAGCCGATGGTTATTTCGGCTTAGCCCTGCGGCGCGGCCTGCTGGTGGCGGCGCTGTCGACCGCGGCGGCTGCGGTTGCCCAGCCGGCACATGAGGGCGAAGCCGAGGCGCTGTCGGCCCGGGGCGTCGCCGGCGAAATCATGGACACCGCCGTGGAACACTGCCGGCGCGGCGAGAGCGCCCAGGCACTGTCGATGTTTGCCGCCATTCGCGACCAGCTCGATCCACCGCCCCCCCTGCTGCGGCTGATTCGCGACCTCGAGGCCACCGGCTGCACCCGCACCGAGATGGCCGCCGGCGGCACGTTGCGGCTGCAGTCCGGCGCCGGCTGGGACAGCAACGTGAGCCAGGGCATCACGTCCCGCAGCCTGGCCCTGGGCAGCGGCGCCAACCTGATCGAGCTGGAACTCGATGACAGCTATCGGCCGCGCTCCAGCGGCTTCGTGACCGCTGCGATCGACTACAGCCTGGCGCTGCCCGAGCGGGCGGTGAACCTGCAGGTGGGCGTGGCCCAGCGCAAGAACACCAGCGAATCGGCTTTCGACGTCAGCTCGGTGTCGGCCGCCGCCTCGCGTGATTTCAAGCTGCTCGCGGGCGACGCCCGCGCCCAGCTGGAACTGTCGCAGGTGTGGCTGTCCGACCAACGCTACCAGCGCAGCCAGGGCGCCGGCCTGCAGTGGCTGCGCGCCGACGCCCAGGGCGCCTGGCTCGGCACCTTGCGAGCGACCCACGTCGAGTACATCACGCAGCCGGCGCAGAACGCCTGGCAGTGGGAAGCGGGTGTGCTGCGCGAGCACCGGTTGAACGTGGCGCAGTCGGTGCACGCGGCGATGTCGCTGCAGTGGGATGGCGCCCGGGGCATGCGCGCCGGCGGCGACCGCAAGGGCTATCAGGTGCAAGTGGGAGGCGTGGTGCTGGCCCAGGGCTGGCGCTTGCGGCCCCAACTGAGCTACACGTGGTGGGAGAGCGACGAGGTGTTCGCGCCCGGCCTGATCGACCGGCGCCGCCGCAATGCCCTCAGCCAGGCCAGCTTCCAGGCCGAGCGGCCGCTGTCAGCGCGGACCAGCCTTGTGCTCGAGTGGCGTGGAAGGTGGGCGCGCGATACCGTGGCCTTGTACCGCTACCAGGCCCACAGCCTCAGTGCGACCCTGGCGCACCGGTTCTGAGCTCCGGTTGCGGCAGCTGGCGCAGCGCCATCTGCCGCAGCCGCGGCGGATCGCGCACGATCAGGCGCCGGAAATCCTTTTCCAGCACGCCCAGCGAGATCAGGTGGGTGATGGATCGCGAGACGGTTTCGCGGCTGGTGTTGATCATGATCGCGATCTCCTGCTGCTTGGGCAGGTTCTGGATCACGACCAGCCCGCCCGGCATCTGCTGGCCGAGCTGCTGCAGCAGGGCATACACGCGCTGCTGCGCGTTGGGAATGGCCAGCAGCGCGCGGTAGGTCGACAGGTTGCGCACCAGCGCCGTCAGGTGGCGCATCATGGCTTCGGCGGTGGCAGGGAGCCGGTAGAACGCCTCGCGCGCGGCAGCCTGTGGAATCACGCCCACCATGGAGGTCTGCAACGCGATGATGTGGGCCGATCGCGGCAGGCCGTCGATCACCGACAGCTCGCCGAAGAAGGCCCCGGGCTTGATCAGGTTCAGGCCGATCTCGCGCCCGTCCTCGGCGATGTCCACCGCCTGCAGTGAGCCGGAAAACAACAGGTAGAGGCCGTCGGCGACTTCTTCCTTGCGGCAGACGATTTCGCGCCGGCCGAAAGTCTTCAGCCGCAGCAGGCCGCTGGTGACCTTGAGTTCGTCTTCGGGCAGGTTGGCGAACAGAGGAAACTTGCGCAGGTCCATTGCTTCAATGCTGCAGCCACCCGTTGATTTCGTCAATGTTCTCGGCGCGCAGCTCGCCGGTGAGCGCCTTCAGGCGCACCCGCGACACCAGGTAGTTGAAGCGCGCCTGCGCCAGGTCGCGCCGCGCGGTGCCGGCCTGCTGTTCGGCGTTGAGGATGTCCAGGCGGGTACGCACCCCGGCTTCGAACGAGCGGCGGCTGGACACCGCGAGCTGTTCGGCCGATCGCACCGCCTGTTCCAGCGCCCGCACCCGCAGCACGCCTTCGGAGACGCCGCGGAACTCCTTGTGCACCCGCACGCCGAGGTCGCGCCGGATTTCCTCCAGCCGGTTTTTCGCCCGCTCCAGCAGCGCGACCGATTCGCGCACCTGCGAATTGACATAGCCGCCCTGGAAGATCGGCACCGCCAATTGCAGGCCGATCTGCTTCTGGTTGTAGCGGCTGTCGATGCGGGTCACGTTCTCGCTGTTGCTGCGCGAGATCTGGGCCACGGCATCCAGCGTCGGGTAGTGGCCGGCCTTCGCCCGGTCCACGTCTGCGGCGGCAGCGTCGGCCTGTGCCCGGGCCGAACGCAGCTCCGGGCTGGTGGCCTCGGCCTGGGTTGTCCAGGCCTCGACGCTGGCCGGCTCGGGCGGCGCCAGCTGCAGCTTGCGCACGTCCACCGGCGCCACCTTCTCCAGCACCGGCCGGTTGATCAGCACCTGCAGTTGCCGGCGCGCCAGGTCGACGTGCTGGCGCGCTTCCAGTTCCTGCGCGATGGTCAGGTCCAGGCGCGACTGCGCTTCGTCGATGTCGGTGCGGGTGCCCGAGCCGGCGGCCAGCGACTTGCGGGCGGCGTCCAGGTGGGCCGTGTAGGCCGTTTTTTGCAGGCCGATCAGCAGCAGCTCTTCCTCGGCCAGCAGCGTCTCGAAGTAAGCCTGCGTCACGCGCATCACCAGGTTTTGCTGGTCGCGCTCCAGCAGCGCCTCGGCATCCTCCACCACCGCCTGCGCGTTGCGGTATTGCGCCGCCAGTTGCTTCCTGAAGATCGGCTGGCGCACCACCAGCGCCTGGTTGCTGCTGGTGTATTTGGATTCGGTGGTGGCACTGCGCCCCAGCGCGTCCGGCCCGGTCGATTCCAGGTCGTTCTTGCTGCGCGTCATGTTGGCCGAGATGTTGGGGAAGAACTGCGCGCGCGCCTGCGGCAGCCGCTCGCGTCCGGCGTCGGCGGTGGCCCGCGCCGCGCGGATGGTCGCGTCCTGGTCCAGGGCCAGCCGGTAGGCCTCGGACAAATCGAGCGCCCACGCCGTGGAGGCACCGCAGGCGCAGGCGGCGGCCAAAGCCAGGGCCGTCGCCTTGTGAAGGAATCTGCCCATTCTCATTCTTCCGTCATCGACGCCGCGATCCGCTTGATCAGCGGCCCCAGCATGTAGATCAACAGCGATCGCTCGCCGGTCTTGAAGATCACCTCGGTCGGCATGCCCGGCTGCATCTGCCGCTTGCCCAGCTTCTTCAGGCCGTCGGGCGTGACGGCGACGCGGGCCAGGTAGTAGCTCAGGTTGGTGGCCGGGTCGGTGATCAGGTCGCCCGAGATCGACAGCACCTTGCCATCCACCACCAGGGCCGGCGAGTGCGCGAACGCGGAGAACCGGATGTCCACCGGCAGGCCCGAGTGCACCCGGTCGATGAACTGCGGCTGCACGTGCGCCTCCAGCAGCAGCGGCTCGTCGAACGGCACGATGTCCATCAGCTTCTGGCCCGGCTGGATCACGCCGCCGGAGGTCTGCACCGTCAGCCCCACCACCTGGCCGGTGGCCGGCGACTTGATGTCGATGCGCGCCAGGTCTTCCTGCAGCGCGACGAACTTTCCGGCTTCGCTCTGCACTTCGCGGCTGACCTCGGCCATCTGCGACTGGACTTCCTTGCGGTATTCCTGCTGCCGCGAAATGGCCCGCTGGCGCAGCTCGCCGATGGTGCGGCGCGCGCGGATGGTGTTGCCCTGCAATTCAGCCAGCGCGGTGTTCGATTCGGCCACCGAGCGCTCCAGCTCGAACTGGCGGTTGCGCGGCGCATAGCCTTCGGCCACCAGGCCGCGGGTGTTCTTGAGTTCTTCCTTCAGAAGGGAAAGCTGGCTCTTGCGACTCTCCAGCATGCCCTGGTAGGCCTGGATCAGCCCCTCCTGGCCTTCCATGCTTTCCTTGAGCGACTGCAGGTCGGCGGCCAGCCCGGCGCGCCGGGACGCCAGCAACTGCTCCTGGGTGACCATCTGCGCCTTGATCAGCGGGTCTTTGCTGCCGGCCACCAGGTCGGGGTGGTAGGTGGGCCTGGCCGCGCCGATTTCTTCGGCCTCCAGCCGCGCCTGCTGCGCCCGCAGCGACAGGTAGCGCTGGCGCGTGCTCTCGTAGTTGGCCCGCGCCGTCGCCTCGTCCAGCCTGATCACCACCTCGCCCTCTTTGACGCGTTGGCCTTCGCCCACCAGCACGTCCTTGACGATGCCGCCCGTGAGGTGCTGCACGGCCTTGCGCTTGGTGTCGATCGCCACCTGCCCCGGCGCCACCACGCCTTCGTCCAGCGGCGCCAGCGTGGCCCACAGCAGGAAGCCGCCCAGGCCGAGGGCCAGCGCCCACAGGCCGATGCGGCTGGCGCGCCCGGTGTCGGTGTCCAGCGGCGCGGCGCCCGCTGCCTGCGGCTCCGCGCCGGTCGGGTCGTCGGACTCGGTGTGGGGATTTTTCAGCAATGAAATCTTGGCCATGGCAATCAAGCTCGCAAAAGAGACGGTGTGGGTCTGGGGTTCGGATGTGTGAAGGGCGTTGCGCTCAGGCCGGCTGCGGCGTCAGCGGCGCCGGCGGGGTCTGGGGCGCGGCCTTGGCGCGCACGGCGATTGCCGTGGTCAGGGCCTCGCGCGCGCTGTTGGCCACCAGCTCGCCGTTGTTCAGCACCAGCACCCAGTCGGCAACGCCGATGGCCGCCTGGCGGTGCGTGATCAGGAACACGGTCTTGCCCTTGGCCTTCAGCTGGGCGACCGCGGCCATCAGGGCCGCCTCGCCGGCGTCGTCCAGGTTGGCGTTGGGCTCGTCCAGCACCACCAGCGCCGGGTCGCCGTAGACCGCGCGGGCCAGGGCGATGCGCTGGCGCTGGCCGCCCGACAGCATGCCGCCGGCTTCGCCGATGGGGGTGTCGTAGCCCTGGCGGAAGCGCAGGATCATGTCGTGCAGGCCGGCGCAGCGGGCGGCCTCGATCACCTTCGGCGAATCGACTTCAGCGAAGCGGGCGATGTTCTCGGCGATAGTGCCCTCGAACAGCTCCACGTCCTGGGGCAGGTAGCCGATGTGCGGGCCCAACTCGGTGCGGTTCCAGCCTTCGATCGGCAGGCCGTCCAGCAGCACCTCGCCTTCGACCTGGGGCCAGATGCCCACCATCACCCGGGCCAGCGTCGACTTGCCGGAGCCGGACGGCCCGAGCACGGCCACCACGGTGCCGGCGGGAATGGAAAACTCGATGTTCTTGAGGATCGGGGCTTCGCGGCCGGGCGCACCGGCGGACACGCCGCGCAGCGTCATCTGGCCGGTGGGTGGCACGCGCGTCAAGGCCGGGTCACGCTCGGGGAAGTCGCGCAGCAGTGTTTCCAGCCGCTCGAAAGCGCTGCTGGCGCCGACGTAGCCGCGCCAGCCGCTCACCAACTGGTCGATCGGCGCCAGCGCCCGGCTCATCAGCAGGTTGGCGGCGATCATGCCGCCGGGCGACAGCTGCCCGTCGATGACCAGCAGCGCGCCGGCGCCCAGCGACAGCGACTGCTGCGTATAGCGGATGAACTTGCTCCACGCCGAGACGCGGTTGTTAACCGCCTGCGCGTCGCCGTTCTTCGCCAGGAATTTCTGGTGGCGCTGGCGCCAGCGGTGGCGCAGGTTCTCCACCATGCCCATCGACTCCAGCACTTCCGCATTGCGCAGCTTGCCCTGCAGGTAGATATTGACGTCGCTGCCGGCCCGGGCGGCCTCTTCGGCCGGCGCCACTGTATTGCGGTGGCCGAACCAGGCCAGCGCCAGTTGCACGCAGGCAAACAGCAGCGCGATGGCGCCGAGCATCGGATGCACGATGAAGATGACGACGATGAAAATCGGCGTCCAGGGCGCGTCGAAGAAGGCGAAGATGCCCTGGCCGGTGATGAACTGGCGCAGCTGGATCAAGTCCCCGAAGGCGCGCGCCGGGCTGGCGCCCGAGCTGCCCAGGTAGGCGTCGAAGCTGGCATTGAAGACCCGCGTGCTGAGCTGCTCGTCCAGCCGCACGCCGGCCCGCACCAGCACCCGCGAGCGTGACCATTCCGCCACGGCGACGATGCCGATCAGGAAGGCGCAGATCAGCGACACCGCGATCAGCGTCAGCTCGCTGCGGCTCAGCAGCACGCGGTCGTACAGCTGCAGCATGTACAGCGTGGGCGTGATCATCAGCAGGTTGGTCACCGCGCTGAACAGGCCTACCAGCAAAAATTCGCGGCGGAACGACCAAAGGATCGACGTGAGGTCGCTGCGCTGGAAAAAAGAAGGTTTCGTCATGCTGTGAGTTCCGTGCCGGGGCGCCCGGGGATCGCCGGGCCGCGGCGGGCCTGGGCCTGGGCTTGCGCCTGCTGCCCGGCCTTTTGCATTGCCGCCATCACCTCGTCGCGCGGCCCGAAGGCCTGCACCGCGCCATCGCGCAGGATCAGGAGCTTGTCGACCACGCCCAGGATGCTGGTGCGGTGGGTGATGATGACGAAGGTGGTGCCCCGCGCCTTGTAGTCGGTGATGGCCGAGGCCAGTGCGGCGTCGCCGGCTTCGTCGAGGCTGGAGTTGGGCTCGTCCAGCAGCACCAGCACCGGGTCGTTGTACAGCGCCCGGGCCAGGCCCACGCGCTGGCGCTGGCCGCCCGACAGGCGCGCGCCCTCGGCGCCCACCTCGGTGTCGTAGCCTTGCGGCAGCCCCATGATGAAATCGTGCAGGCCGACCGCGCGCGCGGCGTTCTCGACCTTCGCCTTCTCCAGTGGGCCGAAGCGCGCGATGTTCTCGGCCAGGGTGCCGTCGAACAGTTCCACGCCCTGCGGCAGGTAGCCCACGTGCGGGCCCAGCTCGGTCTTGTCCCAGGTGTGCACGTCGACGCCGTCCAGCCGGGCCTTGCCGCCGGCCGAGGCCCAGACGCCCGCCAGCACCCGCGCCAGCGTGGTCTTGCCCGACGCCGAGGGGCCGATCACGGCCAGCACCTCGCCCGGCTTCAGGCCGAAGCTCACGCCCCTGAGGATGGGCACCTGCGTGCCCGGCGCCATCGCGATCAGGTTCTCGGCGATCAGCTGGCCGCGCGGGGGCGGCAGCGGCATGCTCTTGGGTTTGGGCGGCAGGGCTTCGAGCATGATGTCCAGCCGATTCCAGGCATCGCGCACGGCCACCACGGTGCGCCACTGCGTGACGATCTGCACCAGCGGCTGCAGCACGCGCCCGCCGAGGATGGACGCCACGATCATCATGCCCGGGCCGCCCGGAAAGGCGTCGCGCAGCAGCAGCCAGCAGCCCAGGCCCAGCAGCATCGAGCCCATCACCGTCTGCAGGAATTTCGACAGCGCGGCGAACAGGCCGGCGCGCTCCGAGGCCACGGCCTGCAGCGACAGGAATTCGCGCTGCTTGGCGATCCAGCGCTTGTGGATGTCGCCCAGCATGCCCATCGACTCGATGACCTGGGCGTTGCGCAGCGACCCGTCGGCGTACTGCTGCGCCTCCATCGCGCTGCGGTTGGCCGCCGACAGCGGCGGCTGGGTGGTGCGCTCGTTGATCCAGGCCACGACGCCCTGGACGATCGCCGTGGCCAGCGCGGCAAAGCCCAGCAGCGGGCTGATGGCGAAGATCACCACCAGGAACACCGCCGCCGCGGGCGACTCCAGGATGGCCTTGAGCACCCCGGACGGCAGGAAGTCGCGCACGGTCCGCAGGTCGTTCAGCGGCTGCGTGGTGCCGCCCGGAATGCGCTTGAGATTGGCCTCGAAGCTGGCCGCGAAGATGCGGTCGCTCACCTGGCCATCCAGCGCCAGCCCGGCGTCGTGCATCACCGAGGCATGCGCCCATTCCAGGACTTCCATCACCACGTAGGCGGCCAGCACCAGGATGGTGAGCATCAGCAGGGTGGTGTGGCTGCGGCTGTTCACCACCCGGTCATACACCTCCAGCATGTACCAGCTGGGCATCAGCACCAGCAGGCCGGCGATCAATGTGAACCAGGCCGACCTGACGAAGAATGGGCGCAGGGCGTCGACCGCCGCCCGCATCTCGGACACCGGGCGTTGCGGGATCTTGGGTTTAGACGGGCTCATTCATTTCCTCCACCATCACGTATTCGGGCAGCTCGGCCGCATGGTCTGTTTCGCTGTCGGCGAGCACGGTTTCGTCGGTGCCGTCCGAAAAAAGAAAAGACAGTTCAAAAACACCGGCAGGCGTGCTCGACAGCACGATCTCGCGCAGCTTCTTCTCATGAAAGTTGGCTTCATCCTGCGGCTTCAGGCCCAGCTGGAAACGGATGCGCCCGTCCAGCGTGTACATCGAGAGCTTTCCCTCTTTCAAGCTCAGCGTGTGCCGGTCGAAATACACCGGGCAGCGGTCGGTGAAGCGCAGCAGCGGCAGCGGCCGGTTGCCCAGGCGCGCCAGGTTGAACTGGCTTTGCGGGCTCTGGAACAGCAGTCGGCAATGCCGCGACACGGAGTAGATGGCGTTGCACACCATCTGCGAGCCCATCTGTGGAAACTGTTCGCGCAGCGGCTTGTAAGCCATGTGGTGCAAGGCGACGCGGTTCCAGATCTTGGTCTTTTGCACCAGCGGCGCCAGGGCATTGCAGGTCTTCGCGAAAGCGGCCTGCAGCTGGCGCAGTTTCGCGGCCTCATCCGGCGTCGTGTTCAAGGGCACGCGAAGCGACAAATTCATATAGGAAGCGATTCTGATGGCTTCCTATATGAAAAGTCAATGCTCATCTAAAAGAGAGGCGCAAGCGCCAGCTCTGCTATACATTTTGTAGCTGGCCGAGTTGATCCAGTGTGAGAAATCACACCTTCCATGGGCAGGAAGCTCAACGGCAAGGTAACCGCAGTCCCGCACGCGCAGCCCCTTTTAGGCAATGAAAACAAGGGCTTGCGAGCGAAAATGGCATGTGGCCGAGGGGCAACAGAATGTTCGGAAAAGTGATGCAGATCACAAGATACCGATGAGGAGCCTCTATAGTCACGGCTAGCCCTAGTGGAGCTCAGGCATAAGGCCCGGGAAGACCACAAAGGCGAGGACAGTTGAGGGGTCATGGTGGCTTCCGGCTGACCGAGTCTTCTATCGATAGACGGCACGTTTTTCTTAATTTTCAGGAGCTAGTCCATGGCTGTTAATGTTACGCAGTTGACCCAACTGTATCTGGCCTATTTCGGCCGCCCGCCCGATTTCGACGGCATCATCAACTACACGTCGAAGCCCGATGCCGACATCTGGAGCATCGCCTCCAACTTCTCGGCATCGCCCGAGTCGATCCGCCTGTACGGCACCACGTTCGGCGCCGCCCAGATCAACGCGATCTACCAGAACCTGTTCAACCGCGATGCAGAGCCGGATGGCCTGACCTACTGGGCAACCGAAGTCGCCTCGGGTCGCATCTCCGCCGGTGGCGCTGCCTACGCCATCCTGCTGGGCGCGCAGAACGAAGACCTGGTCACCGTCACCAACAAGCTGGCTGTTTCCACCGCCTTCGTTGACGCCCTGGACACCACCCAAGAGCGCATCGACTACTCCGGCGACGCCGCTGCCGAAGCCGCCCGCCAGTTCCTGAAGACCGTTGACGACACGGCTCAAAGCGTGACCGATGCCATCGACGGCATCGACGTCGCCGTGGACAACGCCATCAATGCCGAAGAGCCGGGTGAGCCCATCCGCCTCGAAGAAGGTTTCGATGACGTCGTCGGCACCCCGCGCAATGACACCATCCATGGCACCGACGAAACGCTGGAGCCCTTCGACCAGATCGACGGCGGCGCCGGCACCGACCTGCTGCGCGTGGTCGTGCAAGACGACCTGGACCTGATCGAAGGCACCGAAGTCTCGAACGTCGAGCAAGTGCGCATCCTGGCCTCCGCCAACGTCTCCGGCGACATGTCGGGCTGGACCGGCGTCCAAGACCTGAACGTCACGGCCGCGAACAACTCGTACGTCAGCCTGCACTCGGCAGTCTCCAACAGCGTGACCATCAAGGCCGACGGCTGGGTTGGAATCTCCGACGACACGGCCCTGACGTTCAACATTACCTCGGGCAGCGACGCCTGGGTGTCTGCCGGCGACGCCGAAAGCATCACCGTTGCAGCCAGCGACGAAGCGTATGTCGAAGCGTCTTCGGCCGCTTCGGTCAGCGTGACCACCAACGACGGCGACCACAATGTCTCGGCCACCAACCTGGTTGGCTGGGAAGAAACCGACGCTTCCATCGACATGATGGGCGAAGACAGCGGCGACGTCGACGTTCATGCTGCCTCCATCGACAACCTGAGCATCTCGGGCCTGAGCCAGTGGAGCGACGACATCGACGTCCAAGTCGACAACCTGGGCAGCATGACCCTGTCGAACATCGGCAGCGACGACGTCACCGTCGGGGTGCAACTTTCGCACGCCAGCTCGGACGCGACCGACACCGGCACGGGCCTGGTGCTGGACAACGCCAACATCAACCTGTACGTCGAAGACTTCACGCAACTCGACGTCGCCCTGGTCGGCGACAACGAAGTCGACATGAACTACGGTGATGTCGAAACCATGGTGATCACCGGCGCCGGCAACCTGGAACTCAACGCCAGCGACTCCGCCGCCCTGACCTCCATCGACGCCTCCGCCACCACCGGCAATCTGTCGATCGACGTCGATTTCGACGCCGTGGCCGACGGTGATCTGTCCGTTGCCTTCGGCACGGGTACCGACAACAGCCTGACGCTCAGCGCCGACGGCTCGGACACCTACACCGACGTCGACCTGAACGCGTTTGCCCTGGCCGACCTGCCTGTCAGCGGCACCCTG
>JAKFEZ010000023.1:0-1910 GCA_036675435.1 Ramlibacter sp.
GAAAGATCGCGCCCTTGAGCGTGATCTTCTCGTCACCCATGCCCACGGCTTGCTGCGCCGGCCGGCGCGACAGACGCTCCTGCGAGGCCCAGCGGAATTCGGTCGAGCGTCGCAGCTCGTCAAAGGCCGCCGTGTCGAGGTTGAAGAAATACGGCTGCGCTTTGGGGTCTTTGGGCTGGATGATCAGCAAGTGCGGGAACGGCTTCACCGCCTCCGGCGCCGGCGTCGAATCCGTGGCAAAGGCCCCGGTGGGCACGATGTTGGCCAGCGCCGGACTGGCCTTGCCGGCGATCTTGTTGATCGCCGTCGCTGCCTTGCCCGCCTGCTCCTTCAGCACCGCCATGCGCTCGTCAATCTGCGACAGCGCCCGGGTGGCCGTGTTGTACGTGGCCACCACCTGCCCAACCTTGGCCTGAGCCGCACTCACCCCGCGCATGACGCGCTGCAGCTTGGCCCCGATCGCGGGACCGACAAAGGGCAGCCCCTCCAGCTCGGACGTCGCGCCGGTGATTTCCCCGATCGCGCCGTTCACCGGCCCCAGCATGCCGTCCAGGCTGCGCCGACCGGTTTCCCCGGCCGAGGCCAGATACTTCAGCCCCGACTGTAATTGACCCAATGCTTCCATGAGCCCTCCTGATTAAAC
Organism: Ramlibacter sp.; assembly: GCA_036675435.1. GTDB lineage: Bacteria > Pseudomonadota > Gammaproteobacteria > Burkholderiales > Burkholderiaceae_C > Ramlibacter. The sequence continues at coordinate 644 of JAKFEZ010000023.1, forward strand.
GTGCGGCGCGTCAAAGAGCTGAGCGCTCCCCATTTGCTTGGCCATGTCGCGATAGTGCTGATCGAGCAGCGGCTTGAGCTGACCGTACAGTTGCGCCGCATCCTTGACGTCACCGTTGACCGTCAGCGAAAACGGCGCCTGAATGTCCACCTTGGATTCGATCTTGGCGGGCTCCGGCTTCACGGCCGGCGCCAGGACCTTGGCCAGTGGGCCGGCCCCGGCATCGGCGCTGGCCGGCGGCAACATCATCGAGCGCGCGGCGTCACCGGGCTGCGTCTCGGCAGCGGTGGCCGCGCGGGCGGGCACAGCGGCGGCCGGCATCACCGAACCACCGCCACGGGCCATCACCAGCGACCCGGCCACTGGCACCGCAAACGACTTGGCAATGCCGCCCATCACCGGCGGGATGTCCTTGCCCGCATTGCTCATCATCAGCGGCCCGGCGGCCGGCATCCGCTTCAGCTCGTCGGGCGTGCCAAACACCGACTTGCCGATCGCACCACCCAGCGCGTCACCGCCCTGGCTGCCGAGATACCCCCCAATCAACCCGCCGACAAAGGTGCCAATCACCGGCAACACCGCCGTACCGATCGCCGCCCCAGCGGCGGCACCGGTCAGCGTGCCCGCCAACCCGCCCGCCGCCGCGCCGTAGCCCTCGGCCTTCTCGTCCCGCGTCTCGGCGTTCTGATAGGTGTCATAGGCCTTGTAACCGGCCTCAGCGACCGCGAACACCGCCGCCCCTTTGACCACAGCACCGACACCACCCCCACCACGCACGCCGCCACCCTTGCCGCCCCGGCCTTTTTTGCCCTTTTTGCCTTCGCCGCCGGCATCGAGGTCGCCGCCATCCAGCCCGCCGGCACCACCGGCCGGCATGTTGGTGACGATCACCTTTTGCGGGATGTTGGGATTGCCCATCAGCGAGCCACGCCCGAGGTTCATCAGGCCCTTGGCAATCTTGAAGCTGCTCATGGCAGTCTGAAAACCGATCACAGCCGCGACGGCCGCACCGATGCCGGTCACCAGCCGGGGCGACTCATCGGACAGTTTGGCAAGACCTTGCGTGACAGAGGTCACCCCCTCGACCACCGCGTCAGTCACCGGTCGAAAGGCATCACCGATGCCACGCATGGCGTCGTCGAGGCCCTGGACCATTTCCGCCTGTTTCTGCGCGGACGACTGCCGGCGCTCCTCAAGGTTCTTGTCCAGAATCCCCGTGGCGTTGGCCGACTCGCTTTTCAACTTCGCATACAGATCCTTGTTCTGC
>JAKFEZ010000291.1:0-11304 GCA_036675435.1 Ramlibacter sp.
CTGCGAGGCTGCCCGGAAGCCAACAACAAAGCCTCACGCGCCCGGGCAAACCACACACGCCGTCGTGGTGAAATTGGTAGACACGCTATCTTGAGGGGGTAGTGGCGAAAGCTGTGCGAGTTCGAGTCTCGCCGACGGCACCAGAACCAAGGGCTGCCGGCCGCGTCACCGCGGACCGGCAGCCGACCAGAGTCCGCGATGAACCTTGACCAGTACCTGCCTGTCCTCCTGTTCATCCTGGTGGGCATTGCGGTAGGGGTCCTGCCGCAGGTGCTGGGCTGGGCCTTCGCCGGCGCCGCCGGCTTCAACAAGCCCGACGTGGCCAAGAACTCGCCGTACGAATGCGGCTTCGAGGCCTTCGAGGACGCGCGCATGAAGTTCGACGTGCGCTACTACCTCGTGGCCATCCTCTTCATCCTGTTCGACCTGGAGATCGCGTTCCTCTTCCCCTGGGCGGTGGCGCTCAAGGAGATCGGGCCGGCGGGCTTCTGGGCCATGATGGTCTTCCTGCTGATCCTGGTGGTCGGCTTCATCTACGAGTGGAAGAAGGGCGCGCTCGACTGGGAGTGACGGCTCCCGGCGCCCGCAACGGACTCAAGCTATGGCTAAAGAAGGCATCCTCGACAAGGGCGTCGTCACGACGACCGTGGACAGCGTCATCAACTGGGCCAAGACCGGCTCGCTGTGGCCGATGACGTTCGGGCTGGCCTGCTGCGCGGTGGAGATGATGCATGCGGGCGCGGCCCGCTACGACATCGACCGCTTCGGCATGCTGTTCCGCCCCAGTCCGCGCCAGTCCGACCTGATGATCGTGGCCGGCACGCTGTGCAACAAGATGGCGCCGGCGCTGCGCAAGGTGTACGACCAGATGCCCGAGCCGCGCTGGGTGCTGTCCATGGGCACCTGCGCCAACGGCGGCGGCTACTACCACTACAGCTATTCGGTGGTGCGCGGCTGCGACCGCATCGTGCCGGTCGACGTGTACGTGCCCGGCTGCCCGCCCACCGCCGAGGCGCTGCTGTACGGGATCATCCAGCTGCAGCAGAAGATCCGGCGCACCCAAACGATTGCGCGGGCCTGAACCGATGACCGTCACCATGCCTTACGCGGTCGACCCCGCCGCGCTGCAAGCCACGATCACCGAAGCCCTGGGCCCGCTGGCCAAGCGGGTGGACCTCAAACTCGGTGAAGTGACGGTCGCCGTCTCGCCGGCCAATTACCTCAAGGCCGCGCAGGCACTGCGGGACGACCCGCGCTGCCGCTTCGAGCAGCTGCTGGACCTGTGCGGCGTCGACTACTCCGACTACGGCAACGGCGCCTGGGATGGCGCGCGCTACGCGGTGGTGTCGCACCTGCTGTCGGTCAGCCTGAACCAGCGGGTGCGCCTGCGCGTGTTCTGCGCCGACGACGAGCTGCCGGTGGTCGATTCGGTGACCGGGCTGTGGGCCTCGGCCAACTGGTTCGAGCGCGAGGCGTTCGACCTGTACGGCATCGTGTTCGAGGGCCACGTCGACCTGCGCCGCATCCTCACCGACTACGGCTTCATCGGCCACCCGTTCCGCAAGGACTTCCCGATCTCCGGCCACGTGGAGATGCGCTACGACCCCGAGCGCCAGCGGGTGATCTACCAGCCCGTGAGCATCGAGCCGCGCGAGGTCACGCCGCGCATCATCCGCGAAGAGCACTACGGGGGGCTGGGGACATGAACGGTCGAAACCTCCGTACGCAGAACGAAGCCAAAAGTTGCGCAGAAGGCGCAGAAGGATTCAAGCAAATCTTCTTTTGCGGTTTCTGCGCTTCTTTTGCGCCTTCTGCGTTCTTGACCTCGATTCGCCATGGCTGAAATCAAGAACTACACGCTCAACTTCGGCCCGCAGCATCCGGCCGCGCACGGGGTGCTGCGCCTGGTGCTGGAGCTCGATGGCGAGGTGATCCAGCGCGCCGATCCGCACATCGGCCTGCTGCACCGCGCCACCGAGAAGCTGGCCGAGACCCGCACCTACATCCAGACGCTGCCGTACATGGACCGGCTGGACTACGTCTCGATGATGTGCAACGAGCACGCCTACTGCCTGGCGGTGGAGAAGCTGCTGGGCATCGAGGTGCCGATCCGCGCGAAGTACATCCGCGTCATGTTCTCCGAGCTCACCCGCCTGCTCAACCACCTGCTGTGGCTCGGCGCGCACGGGCTGGACTGCGGCGCGATGAACATGCTGATCTACTGCTTCCGCGAGCGGGAAGACATCTTCGACATGTACGAGGCGGTGTCCGGCGCGCGCATGCACGCGGCCTACTTCCGCCCGGGCGGCGTCTACCGCGACCTGCCGGACAGCATGCCGCTGTACAAGGCCAGCAAGATCCGCAACCAGCGCGAGATCGACCGCATGAACGAGGACCGGCAGGGCACGCTGCTGGACTTCATCGAGGCCTTCACCCAGCGCTTTCCCGGCTACGTCGACGAGTACGAGACGCTGCTCACCGACAACCGCATCTGGAAGCAGCGCACCGTGGGCATCGGCGTGGTCACGCCGGAGCGGGCCCTGAACCTGGGCTTCACCGGGCCGATGCTGCGCGGCTCGGGCATCGCGTGGGACCTGCGCAAGACGCAGCCCTACGAGGTCTACGAGCAGATGGACTTCGACATCCCGCTGGGCCGCACCGGCGACTGCTACGACCGCTACCTGGTGCGCGTGCAGGAGATGCGCGAGGCCAACCGCATCATCAAGCAGTGCGTCGACTGGCTGCGCGCCAACCCCGGCCCGGTGATCGTCGACAACTACAAGGTGGCGCCGCCCGACCGCGAGCGCATGAAGACCAACATGGAGGAGCTGATCCACCACTTCAAGCTCTTCTCCGAGGGCATGCGCGTGCCCGAGGGCGAGGCCTACGCGGCGGTGGAGCACCCCAAGGGCGAGTTCGGCATCTACATCGTGAGCGACGGCGCCAACAAGCCGTACCGGCTGAAGATCCGCCCGCCGGGCTTCCCGCACCTGGCCGCGATGGACGAGATGAGCAGGGGCCACATGATCGCCGACGCGGTGGCGATCATCGGCACCATGGACATCGTGTTCGGAGAAATCGACAGATGAACCACCGACGCAGTCGGTCCATTCTCACCCTCTCCCGCGCGCGGGAGAGGGCCGGGGTGAGGGCAAGATGATCACTGACAGCATGAAGGGCCGCTTCGAGCGCGAAGTGGCCAAGTACCCGGCCGACCAGAAGCAGTCGGCGGTGATGGCCTGCCTGGCCATCGTGCAGCAGGAGCGGGGGCACATCACGCAGCAGGCCGAGAACGCCGTGGCCGCCTACCTGGGCATGCCGCCGATCGCGGTGCACGAGGTCACGACCTTCTACAACATGTACAACCAGCGGCCGGTGGGCAAGTACAAGCTCAACGTCTGCACCAACCTGCCCTGCCAGCTGCGCGACGGCGCCAACGCGCTGCACCACCTCGAGCAGCGGCTGGGCATCAAGATGGGCGAGACGACGCCCGACGGACTGTTCACGCTGCAGCAAAGCGAGTGTCTGGGCGCCTGCGCCGACTCGCCCGTGATGCTGGTCAACGACCGCACCATGTGCAGCTTCATGAGCACCGACAAGCTCGACGAGCTGATCGACGGCCTGAAGAAGGCGGAGGGCGCGGCATGACGGCGGACAAAGTGCTGGAGCAGTTCCAGGCCACGGGCGTGCAGACCTGTTTCCATGGCCGCCATATCAACCCGCAGATCTACGCCGGCCTGGACGGCACCAACTGGCGCCTGAAGGACTACGAGGCGCGCGACGGCTACCAGGCGCTGCGCAAGATCCTGAAGGAAGGGCTGACGCCCGACCAGGTGATCGCCACCGTCAAGGAGTCGGCGCTGCGCGGCCGCGGCGGCGCGGGCTTTCCGACCGGCCTGAAGTGGAGCTTCATGCCGCGCCAGTTCCCGGGGCAGAAGTACCTGGTGTGCAACTCCGACGAGGGCGAACCGGGCACCTGCAAGGACCGGGACATCCTGGCCTACAACCCGCACATCGTGATCGAGGGGATGATCATCGCCGCCTACGCGATGGGCATCTCGGTGGGCTACAACTACATCCACGGCGAGATCTTCCAGGTCTACGAGCGCTTCGAGGAAGCGCTGGAAGAAGCCCGCGCGGCCGGCTACCTGGGCGACCAGATCCTGGGCAGCGGCTTCAGCTTCCAGCTGCACGCGCACCACGGCTTCGGCGCCTACATCTGCGGCGAGGAAACCGCGCTGCTCGAGTCGCTGGAGGGCAAGAAGGGCCAGCCGCGCTTCAAGCCGCCGTTCCCGGCCAGCTTCGGCCTGTACGGCAAGCCCACCACGATCAACAACACCGAGACCTTCGCGGCGGTGCCCTGGATCATCCGCCATGGCGGCCAGGCCTACCTGGACTGCGGCAAGCCGAACAACGGCGGCACCAAGATCTTCTCGGTGTCGGGCGACGTGGAGCTGCCCGGCAACTACGAGATCCCGCTCGGCACCCCCTTCGGCAAGCTGCTGGAGCTGGCCGGCGGCATGCGCGGCGGCAAGAAGCTCAAGGCCGTGATCCCGGGCGGCTCGTCGGCGCCGGTGCTGCCGGCCGACCTCATGATGCAGTGCACGATGGACTACGACTCCATCGCCAAGGCCGGCTCCATGCTGGGCTCGGGCGCCGTCATCGTGATGGACGAGACGCGCGACATGGTCGAGAGCCTGCTGCGCCTGTCGTACTTCTACATGCACGAGTCCTGCGGCCAGTGCACGCCCTGCCGCGAAGGCACGGGCTGGATGTGGCGCGTCGAAGACCGCATCCTCAACGGCCACGGCAAGCCGGCCGACCTGGACCTGCTCAACTCGGTGGCCGACAACATCCAGGGCCGCACCATCTGCGCGCTCGGCGATGCCGCCGCGATGCCGGTGCGCGCCATGATCAAGCACTTCCGGCACGAGTTCGAGGCGCGGATGAAGCAGCCGGAGAAAGCGCGCAGCGCGTAAGCAGAGAACATGGCTGAAATCACACTGGACGGACAGAAGGTCGAGGTGCCCGACGGCAGCATGGTGATGCATGCGGCCGAAAAGGCGGGCACCTACATCCCGCACTTCTGCTACCACAAGAAGCTTTCCATCGCGGCCAACTGCCGCATGTGCCTGGTCGACGTGGAGAAGGCGCCCAAGCCGATGCCGGCCTGCGCCACGCCGGTGACCAACGGCATGGTGGTCCACACCCGCAGCGAGAAGGCCCTCAAGGCCCAGCAGTCGGTGATGGAGTTCCTGCTGATCAACCACCCGCTGGACTGCCCGATCTGCGACCAGGGCGGCGAGTGCCAGCTGCAGGACCTGGCGGTGGGCTACGGCGCCTCCGCCTCGCGCTACGAGGAAGAAAAGCGCGTGGTGCTGCACAAGGACGTGGGCCCGCTGATCTCCATGGAGGAGATGACCCGCTGCATCCACTGCACCCGCTGCGTGCGCTTCGGCCAGGAGCTGGGTGGCGTGATGGAGCTGGGCATGGTCAACCGGGGCGAGCACGCCGAGATCACCACCGTGCTGGGCGACACCGTCGACTCCGAGGTGTCGGGCAACATGATCGACCTGTGCCCGGTCGGCGCGCTCACCAGCAAGCCGTTCCGCTACAGCGCGCGCAACTGGGAGCTGTCGCGCCGCAAGTCGGTCAGCCCGCACGACTCCACCGGCGCCAACCTGATCGTGCAGGTGAAGAACAACCGCGTGATGCGCGTGCTGCCGCTGGAGAACGAAGCCGTCAACGAGTGCTGGCTGGCCGACCGCGACCGCTTCTCCTACGAGGCGCTCAACGGCGAGGACCGGCTGACCTCGCCCATGATCAAGCAGGGCGGCGAGTGGAAGACCGTCGACTGGCAGACCGCGCTGGAGTACGTGGCCAACGGCCTGAAGCACGTCGCCACCGACCACGGCGCCAAGGCCATCGGCCTGCTGGCCAGCCCGCACGGCTCGGTGGAGGAACTGTTCCTCGCCGGCCGGCTGGTGCGCGCACTGGGCAGCGAGAACATCGACTACCGCCTGCGCAATGCGCAGTTCGCGCCGTCCGAAGGCGTACGCTGGCTGGGCACTTCCATCGCCTCGCTGTCCGAACTGCAGCGCGTGCTGGTGGTCGGCTCCAACCTGCGCAAGGACCATCCCCTGTTCGCCATGCGCGTGCGCTTCGCCGCGCGCCAGGGTGCGCAGGTCTCGCGCATCCACGACGTGGCGCACGACTGGGCGATGGCGATGGCCACCACGGTCACTGCCCCGGCGGGCCAATGGGCCCAGGCGCTGGCCGACGTGGCCACCGCAATCGCTGCCGAAAAGGGCACGCCGGCGCCCGCCAAGGGCAGCGCCACCGATGCGGCGAAGGCCATCGCCGCCTCGCTGCTGTCCGGCGAGCGCAAGGCCATCCTGCTGGGCAACGCCGCGGCACACCACGCCAATGCGTCCACCCTGCTGGCGCTGGCGCAATGGATTGCCGAGGCGACCGGCGCCACCGTGGGCTACCTGACCGAAGCGGCCAACACCGTCGGCGCGCAACTCGCCGGCGCGCTGCCGGGCGAGGGCGGCCTGAACGCCGGCCAGATGCTGGCGCCGGGCGGCCTGAAGGCGGCCATCCTGCTGAACACCGAGCCGGTGTCCGACTCCGCCGCCGGCGCGCGCGCCGCCGAGGCGCTGGCCCAGGCCGAGATGGTGGTCACGCTCAGCCCGTTCATGGCCAACATGGAATTCAGCGACGTGCTGCTGCCGATCGCGCCCTGGACCGAGACACCCGGCACCTTCGTCAACGCCGAAGGCCGCGTGCAGTCGTTCCACGCCGTGGTCAAGCCGCTGGGCGAAACGCGTCCGGGCTGGAAGGTGCTGCGCGTGCTGGGCAACCTGATGGGACTGGAAGGCTTCGAGTTCGACTCGGCGCTGGAAGTGCTGGCCGCCGCGCGCGGCCAGGCCGATGCGGACCAGGCGATGGTGCAGGGCGGCGTGCTGTCCAACCGCACCGAGGCGGCCATCGACGTGTCGGTGCCGGCTGAAGCGCCGGCCAGCGCCGCCATCTACCAGCTCGACGGCATCGTGCGCCGCGCCGAGTCGCTGCAGCTCACGGCCGACGGCCAGGCCGCGCTGCCGGCTTCGCACCGCGTGGTGCTCGGGCGTGGCGAGGAGGCCGTCGCATGATCGAGGCCCTCTACGGCTACGGCAACGGCCTGATCGCCGCGCCCTGGTGGACCACCGCCGGCTGGCCGGTGGTCTGGAACCTGATCAAGATCGTGCTGCTGGTCGCCCCGCTGATGGGCGCCGTGGCCTACCTGACGCTGTGGGAGCGCAAGGGCATCGGCTTCACCCAGCTGCGCCCCGGCCCCAACCGCATCGGCCCGCTGGGCCTGCTGACGCCGATCGCCGATGCGGTGAAGCTGCTGACCAAGGAGATCATCCTCCCGAGCGCCGCCAACAAGGGCCTGTTCCTGCTCGCCCCGATCATGACCATCATGCCGGCGCTGGCCGCCTGGGTCGTGATCCCGTTCGGGCCGGAGATGGCCCTGTCGAACATCAACGCCGGCCTGCTGTTCCTGCTGGCCATCACCTCGATGGAGGTGTACGGCGTCATCATCGCCGGCTGGGCGTCCAACTCCAAGTACGCGTTCCTGGGCGCGCTGCGCGCTTCGGCGCAGATGGTCAGCTACGAGATCGCCATGGGGTTCGCGCTGGTGGTGGTGCTGATGGTGACCGGCAGCCTGAACATGACGGACATCGTGCTCGGCCAGGACAAGGGCTACTTCGCCGGACTGGGCCTGAACTTCCTGTCCTGGAACTGGCTGCCGCTGCTGCCGATCTTCTTCGTCTACTTCATCTCGGGCCTGGCCGAGACCAACCGCCACCCCTTCGACGTGGTGGAAGGCGAGTCGGAGATCGTCGCCGGCCACATGGTCGAGTACTCGGGCATGAGCTTCGCCATGTTCTTCCTGGCCGAGTACGCCAACATGTGGCTGGTCTCGATCCTGGCGGTCACCATGTTCCTGGGCGGCTGGCTGCCCCCGATCGACTCGGCCGTGCTGGCCTGGATTCCCGGCTGGATCTGGCTGGGCCTGAAGACCTTCGTGGTCGTCACCATGTTCCTGTGGGTGCGCTCCACCTTCCCGCGCTTTCGCTACGACCAGATCATGCGCCTGGGCTGGAAGATCTTCATCCCGGTGACGCTGGTCTGGCTGGTCGTGGTGGGCCTGTGGATGCAGACCCCGTGGAACATCTGGAAATAGCCATGGTTACTGAAACATTGCCGCGCCAGGCTTCGGCCTTCTCGCTGAAGGACTTCCTCTCCAGCTTCATGCTGCTGGAGCTGTTCAAGGGCATGCGCATCACGGGCAAGTACTTCTGGGCCCGCAAGATCACGGTGCAGTTCCCGGAGGAGAAGACGCCGCTCTCGCCGCGTTTTCGCGGCCTGCACGCGCTGCGCCGCTACGAGAACGGCGAGGAGCGCTGCATCGCCTGCAAGCTGTGCGAGGCCGTCTGCCCCGCGCTGGCCATCACCATCGAGAGCGACCAGCGCGCCGACGGCACCCGCCGCACCACGCGCTACGACATCGACCTGACCAAGTGCATCTTCTGCGGCTTCTGCGAGGAAAGCTGCCCGACCGACTCGATCGTCGAGACCCACATCCTCGAGTACCACGGCGAGAAGCGCGGCGACCTGTACTACACCAAGGAGATGCTGCTGGCCGTGGGCGACCGCTACGAGGCCGAGATCGCCGAGCGCCGGGCGGCCGACGCCAAGTACCGCTAAGAAATGACAACCACCCCGAAGCGCCTTCGGCGCCTCCCCTCAAGGGGCGCACCAGCGGCCCGGCAAAGCCGGTTCCGCGGGTGCCCGCTAATGTGACCATGGACATCAAGACGGGCTTTTTCTACCTGTTCTCGGCGGTGCTGCTGTTCGGGGCTTTCCGGGTGATCACCGCGCGCAACCCGGTGTATGCCGCGTTGTACCTGGTGCTCACCTTCGCCCAGGCCGCCGCGATCTGGCTGCTGCTCAAGGCCGAGTTCCTGGCCATCGCGCTGGTGCTGGTCTACGTCGGCGCCGTGATGGTGCTGTTCCTGTTCGTCGTGATGATGCTGGACATCGACACCAGCAGCCTGCGCGCCGGCTTCTGGAAGCATTTCCCGGTGGCGGCGGTGGTGGGTGTCGTCATCGCGCTGGAGATGGCCGCCGTGCTGATGGGCGGCTTCCGCCTGGCCGAGGAGCCCCGGGTCGACGCCGCCGTGGTGCAGGCGACCGCGCAGGCCGGCGGCCAGGCGCCGCTGGAAGTGTCCAACACCAAGGAGCTGGGCAAGCTGCTGTACACCCAGTACCTGTACCCGCTGGAGCTGGCGGCGGTGCTGCTGCTGGTGGCCATCATCGCGGCCATCGCGCTGACCCTGCGGCAGCGCAAGGACAGCCGCAAGATCGATCCGTCGCTGCAGGTGCGCGTGCGCGCCGGCGACCGCCTGCAGGTGGTCAAGATGCCGCCGGTGGTGGCGGCTCCGCCGCAGCCCGCGGCCGCGGCGACCGGCGAAGGGGGCCAGCCATGAGCGTCACGCTGGGCCACTTCCTGTCGCTCGGCGCGATCCTGTTCGCGCTGTCCGTCGTGGGCATCTTCCTGAACCGCCGCAACCTGATCGTGCTGCTGATGGCCATCGAGCTGATGCTGCTGGCCGTCAACATGAACTTCGTGGCGTTCTCCTACTACCTGGGCGACATGCACGGCCAGGTGTTCGTGTTCTTCATCCTCACCGTGGCGGCGGCCGAGTCCGCGATCGGCCTGGCCATCCTGGTGCTGGTGTTCCGCAACAAGTCGAAGATCTCGGTCGAAGAACTGAACGAGTTGAAGGGCTGAGCCCGCAGCGGCGGCCCCAGAAAAAGAAACGATGGCTACAACCCTCCAAGCATCGACCCTGCTCGCCGTTGCGCTGGCGCCGCTGGCCGGCTGCGCGATCGCCGGGATCTTCGGCACCACGTTCGGCGGCAACCGGATCGGGCGGCGCCTGTCGCACACCGCCACCATCCTGGGCGTGCTGGTGGCCTTCGTCCTGTCGGCCATGACGCTCAAGAGCGTGGCCATCGACGGCGCCCGCTTCAACGCCACCATCTACGAGTGGATGGTGGTGGGCGGCCTGAAGATGGAGGTCGGCTTCCTGGTCGACGGCCTGACCGCCATGATGATGTGCGTGGTGACCTTCGTGTCGCTCATGGTGCACATCTACACCATCGGGTACATGGAGGACGACGAAGGCTACAACCGCTTCTTCGCCTACATCTCGCTGTTCACCTTCTCCATGCTCATGCTGGTCATGAGCAACAACTTCCTGCAGCTGTTCTTCGGCTGGGAGGCGGTGGGCCTGGTGTCCTACCTGCTGATCGGCTTCTGGTACAACAGGCCGACCGCCATCTTCGCCAACCTGAAGGCGTTCATGGTCAACCGGGTCGGCGACTTCGGCTTCATCCTGGGCATTGCCCTGATCGCCGCCTTCGCCGGCACCCTGAGCTACGCCGAGACCTTCGCCAAGGCTGGCGAGCTGGCGGCGCTGAAGTTCCCCGGCACCGAGTGGATGCTGATGACGGTGATCTGCATCTGCCTGTTCATCGGCGCCATGGGCAAGAGCGCGCAGTTCCCGCTGCACGTGTGGCTGCCCGATTCGATGGAAGGCCCGACCCCGATCTCGGCGCTGATCCACGCGGCCACCATGGTGACCGCCGGTATCTTCATGGTGGCGCGCATGTCGCCGCTGTTCGAGCTGTCGGACACCGCGCTGTCCGTCGTCCTCGTGATCGGCGCCATCACCGCGCTGTTCATGGGCTTCCTGGGCGTGATCCAGAACGACATCAAGCGCGTGGTGGCGTACTCCACGCTCTCGCAACTGGGCTACATGACGGTGGCCCTGGGCGCCTCGGCCTACTCGGTGGCGGTGTTCCACCTGATGACGCACGCCTTCTTCAAGGCGTTGCTGTTCCTGGCGGCCGGCTCGGTGATCATCGCCTTGCACCACAACCAGGACATCCGCTGGATGGGCGGCCTGCGCAAGTACATGCCCATCACCTGGATCACCACGCTGATCGGGTCGCTGGCGCTGATCGGCACGCCGCTGTTCTCGGGCTTCTACTCCAAGGACAGCATCATCGAAGCTGTGCACCACAGCACCCTGCCGGGCGCCGGGTTCGCGTACTTCGCCGTGCTGGCGGGCGTGTTCATCACCGCCTTCTATTCCTTCCGCATGTACTTCCTGGTGTTCCACGGCAGGGAGCGCTTCGACCAGAACCCGGATGCGCACCATGACGCGCACGCGCACGACGACCACG
>JAKFEZ010000030.1:0-1905 GCA_036675435.1 Ramlibacter sp.
ATCGGGTAGGAGGCGGGGTTACCCCCGCCGTCCTCCCACACCACCGTACGTGCGGTTCCGCATACGGCGGTTCATGATTGACTCTGGAGGCGCCGGTGTGTGTCCACCAGCGAGACCAGCCCCATGTGGTCGAAGTAGGTCTTCGGGAACGCGGCGTTCATGTGGCTGGCCCCGGCGTTCCACCAGGCGCCGCGCCCGTTGGTCGCCGAGCGCCACGCGCGCTCCTCGAGAAGGCCCTGCTGCATCAGTAACCTGGCCCGTGCCAACGGCCGCTTGCCCTGGCGCCACAGGCGCCCGCGCAGCTTGCGCCGCAGCCAGCCGTCCAGCTCCTGCCACACGTTCTTGACCTCGGCCCACCGGAAGTAGTTCGTCCAGCCGCGCAGCAGCGGGTTCAGCGCCTCGATGGCGGCCGCAACGCTCACTCCCCGGTGCTGGCGCAGCACGTCCTTGACGCGCCTGCGCAGCCGCTGGATGCTCGCCGCCGCCACCTTCAGCCTCGCCCGGTCACGCCCGATCAGCCCGTAACCGAGGAAGTCGCGCTCGCTCGCGCGGGCGACTGCACTCTTGTCGGGGTTGATCTGCAGCTTGAGTTCACTCTCCAGGTAGTTTCGTATGGTCTCGAACGCCTGTTCGGCCGCCGTCCGGCTCGCCAGGTACACGTTGCTGTCGTCCGCGTAACGCACAAAGGCATGGCCTCGGCGCTCCAGCTCCCGGTCGAAGTCCGTCAGCAGAATGTTCGACAGCAGCGGCGACAGCGGCCCGCCTTGCGGCGTGCCCTGCGTTCTCGGCTGCACCACCCCATCCCTCATCAGACCTGCTTCCAGGAACCTGCGGATCAGCTTGAGCACCCGCGCGTCCGTCACCTGCCTCGCCACCCTTGCCATCAGCAGATCGTGGTTGACCCGGTCGAAGAATTTCGCCAAGTCCATGTCCACCACCCAGTGCCGGCCGCTGCGCACGTGGTCGCGGGCGGCTTGCACCGCCTGCCCCGCGCTGCGCCCCGGCCGGAAGCCGTAGCTCGAGTCGCTGAAGACCGGTTCAAAGATCGGCTGCAGCACCTGCAGCAGCGCCTGCTGCACCAGCCGGTCCACCACGCTCGGCACGCCCAGCGTCCGCACCCCGCCTTGCGGCTTGGGTATGTCCACCGCTCGCACCTCACGTGGCAGGTAGCTGCCTGCCAGCAACGCCGCCTTTACTGCCGGCCAGTGAGCCTGCAGCCACGCCTTCAGGTCTCCCACCCGCATGCCATCGGCACCGGGGGCGCCCTTGTTGCGCAGCACCCGCTCGTAGGCCGCCCACATGTTGCCGCGCTCGACCACCTGCTCCATGAGCCCTCCGGTGGCCACTTCCGCTTTCGTTCGCCCCCGCGCCGCCGTGGCCGACTCGACACCGTCGCTGGCGGCAGCCGGGTTCCGCCCGTCACAGCCAGCACCGGCCGCGCCACAGGTGTCGTCACCGCTGCGCGCTTGTGCTTCGTCGTCGTCCATCGAGGTCACGGGTCCTACTCGCGTTCACTCATGTTCGGCCCTTCGGTGCGCGGCGCACCTACTATGGCCTCTGCTGACTTCTGGCCGGCCATCCCCGCGCCTCTCGACGCCGGTAGCCCTCTCGGGCAGCAGACCAGATCTCCCCGGGTATTGCGCACCCACCTTCACGCTTATGCCTGTCGGATCTACGTCGTTGCGTGCCGTGCAAGTACCGGGCTTCAGCGATATCGGCCGCCTCACCCCGCAACGCCGCCTCGTATCCGCTTCCTGTTCGTCAGGCCAGCGCTTTGCCTTCAGCTTCCTCCAGATTCGCAGTCGCCCGCGACACCCTTGCCGTTCGGCTAACGGTTCCCCTTGCCGGGCCCGTAGAGGACTTTCACCTCCAAGTAGGTGCGCCCTGCCGGGCGCACCGAAAAAA
>JAKFEZ010000029.1:0-1900 GCA_036675435.1 Ramlibacter sp.
GGCGGAAGCCATTACCAACCTGCTGGCTGCGCCGATCGAGTTGCAGCGCGTCAAGCTCTCGGCCAACTGGATGGCCGCGTGCGGCGAGGAGGGCGAAGACGCCGACCTCTACGCCACCGTGCGTGCCGTGGGCATGGAGCTGTGCCCGGCGCTGGGCGTTTCCATCCCCGTGGGAAAAGACAGCCTCTCGATGCGCACGCAGTGGAGCGAAGGCGACCAGAAGAAGAAGGTCACGTCGCCTGTGAGCCTGATTGTCAGCGCCTTCGCGACGCTGGCCGATGTGCGCGGCACGCTGACGCCGCAACTGGAAGCATCTGAAGACACCACGCTCGTTCTCATCGACCTCGGGCGCGGGCGCAACCGCATGGGCGGCAGTGTCCTGGCGCAGGTGCTGGACCAGGTCGGCCATGACGTGCCTGATTTGCACGAGCCGCAAGACCTGATCAACCTCGTGAACGCGGTCAATGCCTTGCGCGCGCAGGGAAAGATCCTGGCGTATCACGACCGCAGTGACGGCGGCCTTTTTGCAGCCGCGTGCGAGATGGCCTTCGCGGGCCACGTGGGCGTGTCGCTCAATGTCGACTTGCTCGTCACCGAAGGCGACGGCATCACCGACAGCCGCGCCGACTACGGCGATGCCAAGAACTGGGCGGCCCAGGTCGGCCCGCGCCGTGACGAGCTCACGCTCAAGGCGCTGTTCAGCGAGGAGTTGGGCGTTGTGCTGCAAGTCCGGACGGCGGAGCGCAATGACGTGATGCAGGTGCTGCGCGAGCATGGCCTGTCGAAGTACAGCCATTTCGTCGGCAAGACGCGTCCCGCTTCGTCGGAAATCGAAGTGGGCAAGGGCGAGGTGCAGGTGTGGCGCGATACCAAGGCCGTGTTCTCCGCGAAACTGTCCGACCTGCACCAGGTCTGGGACAGCGTGAGCTGGCGCATCTGCCAGCAACGTGACAACCCCGTGGGCGCGGACCAGGAACACGCTGCCGCCGGCGCCCCCGATGACCCCGGCCTTCACATCTTTCTCCCTCTCCCCCCGGGAGAGGGCAGGGGTGAGGGCAACGCCTCGCCCGCCCTCCACCTCTCCCGCCCCAAAGTCGCCATCCTGCGCGAGCAGGGCGTCAACTCGCATGTCGAGATGGCCTACACCTTTACCGAGGCCGGTTTCGACGCCTACGACGTGCACATGACGGATCTTCAATCCAGCCGCGCGCGCCTGCAGGACTTCAAGGGTTTCGTCGCCTGCGGCGGCTTCAGCTACGGCGACACGCTGGGCGCAGGCATCGGCTGGGCCCGCAGCATCACCTTCAACCCGCAACTGTCCGAGCAGTTCAAGGCCTTCTTCAACCGCCAGGACACCTTCGCGCTGGGTGTGTGCAACGGCTGCCAGATGTTGGCCGAACTGGCCGACATCGTCCCCGGCGCGCAAGCCTGGCCGCGCTTCACGACCAACCGCAGCGAGCGCTACGAGGCACGGCTGTCCCAAGTGGAGGTGCTCGAGTCGCCCAGCCTTTTCTTCGCGGGCATGGCCGGCAGCCGGCTGCCGATCGCGGTGGCGCACGGCGAGGGTTTCGCCAACTTCTCGCATCGCGGCGACGCGGCGAAGGTTATCGCGGCGATGCGCTTCACGGACACCCACGGCCAGCCCACCGAGATTTATCCGGCCAATCCCAATGGCAGCCCGGGCGGCCTGACGGCAGTGACGACGGCGGACGGCCGCTTCACGGCGATGATGCCGCACCCCGAGCGCGTGTTCCGCAACATTCAAATGAGCTGGACATCCGGCGACAAGAGCGATTTCAGCCCCTGGATGCAGCTGTGGCGTAACGCTCGCCGCTGGGTCGGCTGACGGGAGGGATCTACGAATGGCCACGGAAGCAGCGGCTCAGGAGGCGAACAAGCC
>JAKFEZ010000266.1:0-1898 GCA_036675435.1 Ramlibacter sp.
TGGTGGCACGCGCCTGGCTGGGCAGTGTTGCTGGCGCCGATGCGCGGGTGCATCGCGTCTTCACCATCGGCAAGCCGCACCAGGGTACTTGGCTCGCGCGCCTCAGTCGCACCGTCAACGCGATGCACATGCGCAAGTCCTGTGACTGGCTGTGCCGGCTGGCGCAGCGCGAGCCGGCCAGCCGGGCCGCCAAGTTCACCTGTTTTTACGGCCATGCCGACAACATCGTGATTCCACCCGCCGCCGCCATCCTGCCCGGTGCTACGAGTCGCCACTTGAGCCATACCGCTCACGTGGCGATGGCGTTTCACCCCGAGGTGATCAACGAGGTTTCACGCTGGCTCGATGCCGGTGACGCAGTCTCGGGCGTCGCGAACTGAATCACGACGCGCGAGTGCCCACGCAAGCGAAGCCAGAAAGGCGGCCAAAGGCAGGTGATGCAGCGGGTGGCCACTGATGAAGCCGCCGCTCGTCGCCCAGATCGGCTGGTCGGCCCAGTCGCTCAATTCGGCTGACGAGAACCAGAGCAGTGCCACGATCCAGTCCTTGCTGCGAAGTCCGCGACTCTGCAGACCCCACACGCCAAGGGGCACCAGGAGCATCGGCAGGTGCTCGAGCCAGATCAAGAGCCGATAGTCGGGCTGTCCCTGCAGCGGATGGGATGCGAACCACACCAAGCCGCCGACCGGTCCGGCCATGAGGGCCAGCTTGAATGCCAGCGGCCCGACCCAGGCCATGCTGACCCGCTCTGAGAGAAAGATCGCGGTAATCAAAACGCAAGCGCTGGCGGCCGGCACCTTGAAGAGCACGTAGCCGACCGCGCTCGGCGCGACGTGGTCCGCCATGCTGCCCAGCGCGGCCGCGACAACCAGCGCGAAGAACGCCGTCCAAGCTCGGCGCAAGGCAGGTCCGGCCTCTGTGCGTGCTGCGCGCACGGCGCCCATCATCGCGGCCAACAGCAAGGGTGCGTGCAGCAGTACGCTCCAGCCGTTCTTCAGACCGAACGGCGTGCGCGGGTCGGTCAGCCGATGTGCGTGGTCGGGGGCCGGCAGCGGACCCAGCGCGAGCATGCCGATCACACTGGCCAGGCCCATTGCACCCAGCAGGGCGAGCGCGCAGCGGGCCGAGAGGCGGGGCGACATCGGCGGCAGCGTGGCGGTGTTCACCCCACGCAGTCTCGATCGCTACGGCAGCATTTTCATCCTCATTGCGGGGGAACTCCGATGGGGGGTATGAAGAGCCCGCCGGTATCGATCGGCGTGAGGTCGGGCGCGGTGGCGTCGAACAACCGCTGGAAGCTGTCGGTAGCCGTCCAGACCCGGTCGGAGGTCGTCGAGCAGCCGTTGCGAAGCAGGGCGCCCGCGAGCCGAAACGTGGCCGTACAGCCTTTTCCTAGTCGCGCCGCGCCTTGGCGATCATTGCTCCGGCAGAGCTTCGTCCACCCCCAGCACCCGCCCCGTTTCACCGGCCTCGTAGCCGACCAGCGATGCGACCGAGGAGCGGTAGCGCGGCGACTGCATCAGCGCCAACGCCTTCTTCATGAGGGGCTGCTGCAACACAGCGGTGGGCACCGCCAGGTAGTAGCGCTCGCGCAGCAGCGGCATGAATTGCAGGCCGAAACGCTGCGCCGCAGTCTGCACGCCGACGCCCACGTCCGCCATGCCGCTGGCGATGTAGGCCGCGACGGCGGCATGCGTGAACTCGGCGGTCGCGTAGCCGTTGATCTCGCTCGGTG
This sequence comes from Ramlibacter sp., assembly GCA_036675435.1. Lineage (GTDB taxonomy): Bacteria > Pseudomonadota > Gammaproteobacteria > Burkholderiales > Burkholderiaceae_C > Ramlibacter. The sequence goes on from JAKFEZ010000266.1 coordinate 1,736, forward strand.
CGATGTTCTGCTTGGCCAGCATCAGCTCGGTCAGCATGCGCGTGCCCGAGCCCTCGGGCCGGTTGACGAAGCGCACGTCGGCGCGCTTGAGGTCCGCCAGCGAGCGGATCTTCAGCGGATTGCCGGGGGCGACGAAGAGGCCTTGCGAACGCACCGCAAGATG
>JAKFEZ010000086.1:0-1895 GCA_036675435.1 Ramlibacter sp.
GGTGAGCAACCTGTTCACGCGCCTGTCGGTGTTCGAGAACATCCGTTGTGCGGTGCTGTGGTCGCTGGGCTACCGCTATTCGTTCTGGAACTTCCTCGCCGATCTGACCGACGCCAACGAGCGCACCGAGCAGGTCATGGAGATGATCAAGCTCGATCGCAAGCGCGACGTGCTGGCCATGAATCTCACGTACGCCGAGCAGCGCGCGCTGGAGATCGGCATCACCATCGCCGGTGGCGCCAGCGTCATCCTGCTCGACGAGCCGACCGCCGGCATGAGCAAGAGCGAAACCAAGCGCTTCATCCAGCTCATCCGTGAAGTGACCGAAGGAAAGACGCTGCTGACGGTGGAGCACGACATGGGCGTGGTGTTCGGGCTGGCAGACCGCATCGCGGTGCTGGTCTACGGCGAGGTGATCGCCTTCGATGAACCCGAGGCCGTACGGGCGAACGCCAAGGTGCAGGAGGCCTATCTGGGGTCGATGCTGGCAGAGCAGCCGGCCTCTTCAGGCAGCGCGTCCGCGCAGGTCTGAGCGATGCTGCAGCTTTCCAACCTCCACGCCTTCTACGGCAAGAGCCACGTGTTGCATGGCGTGTCGCTCGAGGTCAGGCCGGGCGAGATCGTCAGCATCCTGGGCCGCAACGGCTCGGGCAGGTCCACCACCGTCAAGACCGTGATGGGGCTCGTGGACGGGCAGGGCTCGGTGAAGTGGAAGGGCGAAGAGATCCTCGGCCAGCACGCGTTCGACATCGCGCACCGCGGCATCGGATACGTGCCCGAGAACCGCGACATCTTTCCCAAGCTGACCGTGCACCAGAACCTGCAGCTCGGACAAAAGGGCCGCCGGGGGAACGGCAAGAACGGTGAAGCGAGCGCGCCGCGCTGGTCCTTCGATGACATGTACCAGTTGTTCCCGCGCCTGAAGGACCGCCAGCACACCGAAGCCGGCGTGCTTTCGGGCGGCGAGCAGCAGATGCTCACCCTGTGCCGCACGCTGATGGGCGACCCGGAATTGATCATGATCGACGAGCCTACCGAGGGCCTGGCACCGAAGCTCGTCGAGCTGGTGGCCGAGTACCTGAAGGAGCTCAAGCGGCGCGGCCTGTCGGTGCTGCTGGTCGAGCAGAAGCTCACCATCGCGCTGGAAATCTCCGAGCGCTGCTACGTCATGGGCCACGGGCGCATCGTCTTCGAGGGCACGCCGGCCGACTTGCGAAGCAACGCCTATATTCGCAAGGAGTGGCTCGAGGTCTGATCGCGGAGCGAAGGGCGAGGATCGCGACACCACCGCTCTGCGAAGTTGGAGCATTCGAGAGCACTCATGCCGCGCCTGCGCCGACTCTCCTGTCACCGCAGCGACAACGCCTGTTCCACATTGGCCGCAGAATCGAACGATCGTGCTATTTGCCGCCCCTGGGCGGCTTTCATCATCGAAGGGCCGACACATGAGCGCCACCTACGAAGCGCACGGCGATGTCGCCGTCATCACGCTGAACAACCCGCCGGTCAATGGCCTGGGGTATGAAACGCGCCGCGGCATCACCGACGCGCTGGCCAAGGCCGAAGCCGACGGCACCGTGCGTGCCATCGTCATCACCGGCGCCGGCAAGGCGTTCTCGGGCGGTGCCGACATCAAGGAGTTCGGCTCGCCCAAGGCGCTGGCCGAACCCAATCTGCTGAGCGTGATCCAGACGGTGGAAAACAGCAGCAAGCCTGTCGTCGCCGCCATCCACACGGTCTGCATGGGCGGCGGCCTGGAGCTGGCGCTCGGCTGCCACTACCGCGTCGCCTCGCCCGGCGCGAACATCGCGTTGCCGGAGGTGAAGCTGGGCCTGCTGCCGGGCGCCGGCGGCACGCAGCGGCTGCCGCGCGTCATCGGCGTGGAGAACGCGCTC
>JAKFEZ010000133.1:0-11237 GCA_036675435.1 Ramlibacter sp.
AAGCCAACGCAACGCCCAGCATCACCGCCAGCACGGCCGCGGCGCTGCGCCAGGGATGCTGGCGCAACTCCTGCCAGGAGAAGGTGCGAAGGAGGGCGAGCATCGCGCCATTGTGCGCGCCGCCCGCCCGCCGCAGCTCAGGCCATGGCGCCCGTCTCGGACATCAGTTCTTCCTTGCGCGTCTCGAGTTCCTCGCGCATCGCCATCAGGTCCAGCTTACGGGCGGCGCGCGCCTTCGGGAAGATTTCGCCGCGCTCCTCCTTGACGTGGTGGTCAATGTATTCGCCCAGCACCTTCACCTTGGCGTCGAACATGTCGTCGGGCTCGCCGGCCGCCTGAAGCTGGGCAATCAGGTCCTTCGCAGTCTGGTGCTCTACCTCGGCCTCGTCGAGCAGGTCGGTTTCCTTCAGCGCTTCGCGCAGTGCGGGGTAGAAAATTTCCTCCTCGATCTGCGCATGCACCGTGAGCTCCTGGCAAATATGCTGCGCCAGCTCCATTTTTTTCTGCGAGGCGCTGCGCGAGCGAGAGCTGGTCAGCTCCTCGTATTCCTTGAACAACTTCTTGACGGCCTTGTGGTCCTGGTCTAGCAGGTCGCAGGCGTCTTTTCCGGCACGGGTCGGCATGGGGTCTCTCCTTGGTTGGGACGCTCGAATCTTGGCGAATGCCGAGGCAGCGGGATGTAGGAGAAGGGCGGCACTCACGCTCGAACGCCGCCGACGACCGCGTCCCAAACTGCGCTAAGCTGGCGCCATGCTCGAGCTGCCCACCTATGAAGATGTCGTCCTCGCCGCCGGCCGGCTGGAAGGCCAGGCCCATCGAACGCCGGTGCTGCGATCGGTCACCGCCGATGGGCTGCTCGGAGCCCGGTTCTTTTTCAAATGCGAGAATTTCCAGCGCATGGGCGCGTTCAAGTTTCGCGGCGCCTACAACGCGCTGGCGAAGTTCAGCCCGGCCCAGCGCCGGGCCGGCGTCATCGCCTTCTCCTCCGGCAATCACGCGCAGGCCATTGCGCTGTCGGCCCGCCTGCTGGGCATTCCGTCAGTCATCCTCATGCCGCAGGACGCTCCTCAAAGCAAGATCGACGCAACCCGCGGCTACGGTGGCGAAGTGATCCTGTTCGACCGTTACCGCGAGGACCGCGAAGCATTGACTGCCAGGCTGGCGGGCGAACGGGGCATGACGCTCATCCCGCCATTCGATCACGCCGATGTGATGGCCGGCCAGGGCACTGCTGCCAAGGAGCTGTTCGAGGAAGTGGGCGAGCTCGACGCCGTGCTGGCGCCCCTGGGTGGGGGCGGCCTGCTGAGCGGCACCGCGCTCTCGGCTCGCGCCCTGTCGCCGGGCTGCCGGGTTTATGGCGTCGAGCCCGAGGCCGGCAACGACGGGCAGCAGTCGCTGCGCCAGGGCAGCATCGTCGACATCGCCGTACCCCAGACGCTGGCCGACGGCGCCCAGACCCAGCACCTGGGTCGGCTCACGTTCGAGGTGCTGCGCCGGGACGTCGACGCCATCGTCACCGCCACCGACGCGCAGCTGGTCGAAGCAATGCGCTTTTTCGCCGCGCGCATGAAGCTGGTGGTCGAGCCGACCGCCTGCCTGGGGCTTGCCGGCGCGCTGCATGGCGGCCTGCAGCTCCAGGGCCAGCGCATCGGAGTGATCGTCAGCGGCGGCAACGTCGACCTGGCGCGCTACGCGCAGCTGATCGGCTCGCCCGCGGCGTCTGCCTAGCGCTTCGTACAATCCGGGCGATGCAGCCACCCACCGCCGCCAAACCCATCGAACTCAACGGCCTTCCGCTGGCCGGCGGCCGCTTGCCGGCCATTTGCGCGCCTCTGGTGGGCCGCACCGGCGAAGCCCTGCTGCAGGAAACCCTGGCCGTGGCCGCCAAGAAGCCCGACCTGCTGGAATGGCGTGTGGACTGCTTCGGCGCCATCGCCGATACGGCGCAGGTGATCGAGACCGCCAGTCGCATCAAGCAAGCCGCAGCCGGCATTCCCATCCTGTTCACCCGCCGCGCCAGCCGCGAGGGCGGCGAAAACATTGCATTGTCCGAGGACCGGGTCGTCGGCCTCTACCGCTCGGTCTGCGAGGCCGGCGTGGTGGAGATGGTGGATTTCGAGATGGGCAACGATCCGGCCCATGTGGCGGCGGTGCGGGAGGTGTCGCGTTCCAACGGGGTCCGGCTCATCCTGTCGTTCCATGACTTCAAGGGCACGCCGCCGCTGGACGTGCTGAACCAGCGATTCGCCCAGGCCGAGCAGTTGGGTGCGGACGTGGCGAAGGTCGCCGTCATGCCCCTGGGCATGGAGGACGTGCTCACCCTGCTCAGCGCCACCTTGCAGTCCAGCCGCCAACTCGGCATTCCGGTGGTGAGCATGTCGATGGCAGGCTGGGGCGCGGTGACCCGCGTGTGCGGCTGGGCCTTCGGCTCCGCCATGACCTTCGCCATCGGCCAGGCCAGCTCGGCGCCGGGCCAGATCGCCATCGAGGAGCTGGAGTCGGCGCTCGCCGTCTTGCGCAAAAGCTTCGGGCCGGCGCGAAGCTGAAGCTGCTTCTCACCGCGGCGGCAGGGCGAACGTCAGGTTGCCCCAGAAGCTGTCCCAGTCGTGGTCACGCGTGCCCGTCGCGGGAATCATGTGGACGACGCTTGCCATCCAGACGCCGGGCTGCGGCGGCGTGACGGTCACCTTGCCCTGCGCGTTGGCGACTTGCTCGATGGGCCCTGCTGGACGATCCTGCTGGCGCCAGAACTTCACCAGGGCGCCCGCCAGCGGACGTCCCTCGAACAGGACCTGGAAGGCCATGGGTCTGCCGCCGGCATGTTGCTGCGGATCGGTCAGCGGCACGATCTCGAGCCTTTGCCCGGTCCGCCTGGAAAAGGTCGCGTCGCCGGCGCCTGCCTGCACCAGCGTCTTGATGTTCCTGCGGTAGCGCTCGCGGCCGGGCAAGTCCGCCGTTCCTGCGGCCTGGCGTGCCTCGATGATGAAATCCAGCCCTTCGTCATGCAGGTACGCGTTGAATTTCTCGGCAGGCAGGACGATCTCGCTGGGATGGGTGTCGATGGCCAGCAGGTGGGTCCCCGCCGGGGCGAGGCTGACGGTCAGCTCACCGACAGGGGCATTCGCGGCAACGCGGAGCCGCAGGTCGGCCTTGCTGGAGGATGCGTATCGGTGGAACGCGGCCAGCAACGGCTGGGAAAAGGCCACCCGCTCGCCCACGAAATTCTCGCCCACGCTCAGCGTGAGCGAGACCGTTGCCCCTGCCGGCACCGCGAATTTGTCCGGGAGCATCCAGAACTCATGCGCGGCTGCCGCGGTGGCAGCGAACATCGCCAGCGCGGCAATCGCGACGCGGAAACCCTGATCAAGCATTCTGCAAATCTTCCGGCGTGGGTGAAAATTCAACGGCGCTGCGTTCCTTGCCTTGCCGGCAGGGAACGCAGCGCCAGTGACGCTGCAGCCACGCTCAGTTGGCAGGTTCCGCAGCATCGTCGGTGGGAAGAACAGCGTCACCCACCAGGATCGGCTCGCTGGTCGAGCTTGTCATGCCGATCAGCTCGTTCATGTAAGCGAGCAGGCCGGACACGCTTTGCCGGGCTGAAGCAGGCACGTCGGTGGTCCGCTCGGGCGCCGGGGCGGGGCCGGAGTCGCCGCCATCGCCACCGCCGCCGCAGCCACCCAGGCTCGCGGCAACGGCCAGGGCAACCAACGCGTACCGTAGTTGAAGTTTGGGCATCATGCGTGTCTCCTTCACGGGAAGGTGGGCCCTGCCGGAGCCGGCGGGTTCAAGTTGCCGCTGATGGGCGTCGTCAGGTAGGGGAAGGTCACGCCGTAATTGGCGGCCGTCTTGCGCACGCCGTCGGTCAGGGCCAGGCCGCCCGCAGGCGCATCGGCCGGCGTGCACCCCACCTTCAGATTGTCGGTGGCGCCGGACAGCGCGCACAGCGCGCCCATGGCGACCCGCAAGGACAAGTCCACCACGTCGTCGGCCGGGCGCCTGCCATTGGGGAAGCCCGCCAGGTCGCCGCCGGGAACACCCATGGCGCTCTGGCTCGCCGCCGGCGTCGGCGCAACCGACGTATTGAGCCGCAGCATGTCGGACGCGACCACGTTCTTCGGCTGGTTCACGCCCTCCAGGCCTTTGAGAAAGACGGTGACCAGATCCGTTCGCGGGAAGTTGGTCGGCGCCTTGGCGGAGGGGAACAGCGATTCGATCAACGCGGGCAAGGCCGGGTGGGTCACGTAGTCGGCGAATTGTCCGTCGTCCTTGGGCTTGGAAGCGTTGAACCGGTCCTTGTCGGGCAGCCCGATCACCACTTCGTTGACCAGAGGCATCCCGAGGCGAGACACCTGGGCCCAGGCGCCGCCGCTGCGGGTCGCCTGGTTCAGGCCCGTGCCCGGCGCGCCGTTGACCAGGCGCGCTTGCCGCACGCTTGCCGTGGTGAAGGCGCCAATGACCGGGTCACCGGCCGTGGCGACGCAGTCGATCGGCAGTTCCAGGGCGATGGTGCTGACGTTCTTGGCTTCCAGGTCGTTGTTGTTGCCGCCTACCTCCGGCCCCAGCGGGTTGAGGTTGAAGAGGTCGAAGGTCTTGCCCACTGCGATGTAGAAGGACTCCTTGCGCTGGCCCACGAACACCCGCCCGGGCGTGGCGCAGCCGGGAATGTTGACGGCGTGGATGTGCTGGTTGGCGTAGGCGGCGTAGCCCCCAGGGAAGGTCTTCTCACCGATGTTGTCGACCGGCTTGTCGAAGCTGGTGGCTGCGCCGGCCGCGGCGGTCACGACGCTGCGCGCCCCGGCGCGGCGGTTGCCGCGCACCAGGTCGATGGTGAAGGTTTCCCGAACGTTCAGCTTGCCTGAGTTGACGCCGTCGATGGTGCCGCTGTTGATGAGCGGGATCTTGGTGGCCTTGCCGCCGACCGTGAGCGCAGCGTCCTTGGACGTGTTGATGAAGCGGAACTGGAAACTCATGTCCTCGACCGCGTCGCCGTTGTTGTCGATATGAATCTCGTACAGCGCGTTGGGATTGAACATGTAGAAATTCGGGCCGCCCTGCGGGTCCTGGAACGGGATGTAGTTGGCCAGGAGCGTCACGAAGTTCTGGCGGCCGTTCTCGTAGCTTCGGAACATGTAGAGATCGGTGGCGTCGACCTTGGGCTGGCCGGCGATGAAGGGTGCTTCGCGGTGACTGGATGCGAAGGCGCTGGAGACAACGCACAGCGCCAGGGCGACTGTGGCCCGCCTGCCGAGGCGGGGGAAGACTGGGCCGGGATCAGCTCGGCCGGGGACAGATTTGCGCATGGGTTCTCCTGGTTGGACACTCGAGTTCGGAAGCTGCATTGCCTCCGAGCAGGGAGTACGCGCCCAGTTTTCGTCTGGTTTGTAGGACAAACCCTCGTCGGCTTGTCTTGGCGCGCCGACGCCGCATGCTGGCGCGGGACCGCAGCGCCCGAACGGCGCGGCTGGCTCAGGGAGCGCGCAGCAGCGGCCCCTTGAACAGCACCGGGCCGGTCGGCCCGCCTGGACCCGGCACGCCTCCGCGCGGCTCCAGGCTGATGGCCAGGGCCGGCGCTTCACGCACCTGGCTTTCGGCGGCGGTGAGCTTCACGATCGGGCTGGAGCCGAGCACCCCCAGCGACTGCGGCGCGCCCGAGCGCGGCAGCGCCCACAACTGCAGCGACTTGTCCGCACCTTCCTGAAACTCGCCCAGGCGCTTGAGGGTGAGCGTGTTGTGCTTGGGATCGAAGGTCACCAGCACGGAGGCGGCGGAGCGGTCGTCCGTCAGCACCGCCACATACTGAAGGTCGGGCGTGCCCTGCAGTTGCGAGACCAGTCGCACCTTGTCCTGGGCCAGCGCCGAGCGGGACTGCTCCAGTTGCGCCAGCTGCGAATAGCTTCGCTCGAGCTGGCCGCCCAGGTACAGGTTCACCCCGACCGCACCAATGGCAGCCACGCTCGCGGCGACCGCGGCCACCCGCCAGAGCACCAGGGAACTCCAGCCGCGGTAGCCGGCTCGCTGTCCGGCGGGACGCGGCCGCTCGGCCGCGATCACGTTCTCGATGCGTTTCCAGACGTTGGGACTGGGGTCCATGGCCGGCTGGATTTCAGTGAGCGCGGCAAAGCGCTCCTGCCACGCCAGCGCATTGGCGCGCAGGCGCGGGCTTCGGCGGGCCTGCGCTTCGAATCGGCGCCGGGCGCCGCCGCGCAAGGTGCCGAGCGCGTAGGCCGCTGCCAGCCGGTCGGCGAGGTCGGGGTGGTCCAGGAGGTTCATGTCGGGCCTTCTGCGTTCACGCGAAACGCGCCATGCAGCCGCGCAATTGCTCGATGCCGCGCCGAATCCAGGTCTTCACCGTGCCCAGGGGCAGCTTCAGCCGCTGCGCCAGCTCGCTGTGGCTCAGGTCATGCAGGTAGGCCAGGCTCACCACCTCGCGCTGCGACGCCGCCAGCTTGCGCATGCATTCGTTCAGTGCCCAAGCTTGCTCGCTGGCTTCGGAGAGCGCCAGCGGGCTGGGCGAGTCCCCGGGGAGCGAATCGGCCAGCGCGGCATCGAGCTCCTGGGCGACGTCCGCCCTATCGCTGGCCCGGCGCCTGAGAAAGTCGAGCGCCCGGCTGCGCACGATCAGGCCCATCCAGGCCATTGGCGGGCTCAGCGACGCCCGGTAGTCGGCAGCGATGCGCCAGATGTTGAGAAAGGCTTCCTGCAGCACGTCCTCGGCCCAATCGCGCTTGCCCACCACGCGCATCGCCAGGCCATACAGCCTCGAAGAAGTCAGCTCGTAGAGTTCGCGCAATGCGGCTTCGCTGTCGGTTTGGCGGGCGGCGTCCTGCAGCCGCGCCGAGACGCGGTCCAGGAGCACGATGAGTTGCTGGTCTTCCAGGTTCGAGTTCACATGGACCTTGTCGTCAACGTCAATGGATACATGGCGCCTCAGTCACTTGCCTTATTGTGGCGTACCGCGGCGCCTCGGCTCAACCGGGCAGAAGCACCTTGTCGACGACGTGGATCACGCCGTTCGACTGGTAGACGTTGGCGATGGTGACCGCGGCCATGCCGCCCTTGTCATCGGCGATCATCACCTTGGGGCCGCTCATGGTGGCATACAGGTTGCCGCCGCTGGCCGTCTTGAGCACCGCGCGGCCGCCGCCGGCAGCGATCAGCCGGCCCAGCGCCGAGGCGTCGATCCGGCCCGGCACGACGTGATAGGTCAGCACCTGGGTCAGCGTGCCCTTGTTCTGCGGCTTCAGCAGCGTGTCCACGGTGCCGGCCGGCAGCGCCGTGAAGGCCGCGTTGGTCGGGGCGAACACGGTGAACGGCCCGGCGCTCTTCAGGGTGTCCACCAGGCCGGCCGCCTTGACGGCTGCGACCAGCGTCGTGTGGTCCTTCGAATTGACGGCGTTGTCCACGATGTCCCTGGACGGGTACATGGCCGCGCCGCCCACCTTGACGGTGTCGTCCAGGCTGCCGGATGCTGCATGGCTTGCGCCCGTTCCACCGGCGCAGGCGCCGAGCAGGGCCGTGGCCACCAGGGTCGCTGCGAGGGCGATCGGAATATTTTTCATGAAGGCTCCTTGAGTTGAAGGGGTTGTGCCCGCCGGGACGGCAGGCGAAGCGCAAGCGCTGCAACCTATACGCAGGAGACTCGAGATTGGATGTGGACGGCCCGGGTCCGCACAGGCTTTATGCCCGGATCGCCCGCGGCGTGATGCCGCCGCTGGTCAACAGCAGCACCCGGTCCGCGCGCAAGGCAGCGGCTTCCGAATGGGTCACCAGCACCAGCGAGGCGCCGTGTTCGCGCGTCTGGGACACCAGCACGTCCATCACCCGGGCCGCCGTGGCCGGGTCCAGGTTGCCAGTGGGTTCATCGGCCAGCAACAGCGAGGGCCGATGGATCAGCGCGCGGGCAATCGCCACCCGCTGCAACTGGCCGCCCGAGAGCTGCTGCGGCAGCCGCGCGCCGAGCCCCTCCAGGCCCACGGCCCCCAGCATCTGCTCCACCCGCTCATGCTGCTGCTGGCCCAGCAGCATCAGCGGCAAGGCCACGTTCTGCGCCACGTCCAGGTGCGGCAGCACGTGAAAGGCCTGGAAAACGAAGCCGACCTGGCGCCGGCGCAGCAGGGCCCGCTGGTCGTCGTCCAGCAGGGCGAGATCCTGGCCGTCCAGCAGCACCGATCCATGGTCCCAGCTGTCCAGGCCCGCGACGCAGTTCAGCAGCGTGGACTTGCCCACGCCGGATTCGCCGGCAATGGCCACGAACTCGCCGCGCGCCACCTCCAGCGACACGTTCGAAAACACCGCGGCGTCGCCGTAATGCTTGGCCAGATTGCGGACCGACAGGCTCATAGCAGCTCGCGCACGCGCTGCAGCAGCCGCGCCTGCGCGTCGGGCGCGTCGCAGGCGATCACCTCGCGCCGCGGCATGCCGCGCAACCAGGTCAGTTGCCGCTTGGCGAGCTGGCGCGTGGCGAAAACGCCTTTGTCGCGAAGCTGCTCCAGCGGCCAGAGCCCGTCCAGGGCCTCCCAGGCCTGCCGGTAGCCGACGCAGCGCATGCTGGGGAGCTCGGGGTTCAGGTCGCCCCGGGCCCGCAGCGTCCTGACTTCATCCACAAAACCGCCGTCCAGCATGGCGTCGAAGCGCTGGGCGATGCGTTGGTGCAGCCAGGCCCGGTCCTGCGGTTCCAGCGAAAAAAGCGGCAGTCCGGCCCAGCCCTCTCCTGCCTCGGCGCCGGTGGCATGGAAGCTTGACAAGGGGCGCCCGGTCAGGCGGAAAACTTCCAGCGCCCGCTGGATGCGTTGCGAGTCGTTCGGCGCCAGCCTTGCCGCCGCAGCCGGGTCGACGCGGGCGAGTTCGGCGTGCAGCGCGGGCCAGCCGGCGGCCGCACCCTGTGCTTCGAGCGCCGCCCGCACGGCCGGGTCGGCCGGCGGCATGTCGTGGAGGCCCTCGATCAAAGCCTTGAAGTACAGCATGGTGCCGCCGACCAGCAGGGCCGGCTTGCCCCGCCGGTTGATCTCGATCACCAGGCGGCGGGCATCGGCCGCGAATTCCGCGGCGCTGTACGCGTGCAGCGGGTCGCGGATGTCGATCAGGTGATGCGGCGCCGCGGCCCGCTCGGCCGGGCTGGGCTTGGCCGTGCCGATGTCCATGCCGCGGTAGACCAGGGCCGAGTCAACGCTGATGATCTCCGCGCCGTGCTCCCGTGCGATCGCCATCGCGGCCGCGGTCTTGCCGCTGGCCGTCGGGCCGGCCAGCGCAATGGCCCGGGGTTCAAGCCCGGCGCGGCTCGCCATGCTTGTGCACCACGGTCCAGGCCAGCCCGGCGATACAGGCGCTCCAGAACCAGACGCCGTTGGTGAGCGCGAACACGGTGCCGTCTTCCAGCCGCCAGCCGACCCAGCCGCCAACGACGAAAGCCGCCGTCATCATCAGGAAACCATTGAGCGCCGAAGCGGCGCCGGCGGCATGTGGAAACGGCGCGACGGCGCCGCTCTGGCCGCAAGGCTGGTGAACGCCGTGGGCCAGCATGAACAGGTAGTAGGGCAGCATGATGGCCCAGCTGTTCTGCACCCCCGCCAGCGCCAGGACGCCCAGCAGCGTGCCGCCCGCCAGGGTGATGGCGCCGGCGATGGCGACGGAGCGCCGCACGCCGTAGCGCGGCAGCAGGCGGCGGCACATGAACGTGCCCACGATGTAGACGATCGCCATCGAGAACATCACCATCCCGTACTGCGTGCGCGACAAGCCCAGTACCTTGATGAAGACGAACGACGATGAGGCCAGGAAGGTGAACAGGCCGGCGTAGGACGCCGTTGCCAGCGCCGAGTAAGCCAGGAAAGTGGGATGGCGCAGGATGCTCAGCCAGGTGGCCAGCAGCAACCGGGGGCGCAGCGCCAGTGGGTTCTTGCGCGGCACGGTCTCCTCGAACCGCCAGGCCACCACCGCGAGAGACGCCGCGCCGAAGACGGCCAGCATGGTCAGCGCATAGCGCCAGCCCAGCACGTCCGACAGGAGGCCGCCCACCGGCGCGCAAAGGCAGGCGATCACGCCCAGGCCCGTGAGGCCTTTCGACATGACGCGCGCCCCGGCCTCGGGCGTGTACAGGTCGCGCACGATCGCCCGCGCCGCCATCACTCCGGCGCCCATCGCCGCACCTTGTACCGTGCGCCAGCCGATCAGCAGCGGCATCGATGCGGCGAGAGCGCAGCCGATCGAGGCCAGGGTGTAGGCGCCCAGGCCCCATAGCAGGATCGGCCGGCGGCCGAAGCGGTCGGACAGCGGCCCCCATACCAGTTGCGAGGCGCCGAAGGCCAGCAGCAGCGTGGTCAGCGTCAGTTGCGCCTGCGACAGCGGTGCGCCGAAACCTTCGGTCAGCGACGGCAGCGCCGGCAGGTAGAGATCGGTTGTGACTGGTTGTATCCCCAGCAGCAGGGACAGCACCAGCACCACGAAGCCGGGAGACATGGAAACCGGGCCGGCGGCGGCAACGGTGGGCGGCGATAAAGGCATCCGCGCGAGGGTAGCAGAAGCCCCCGCGGCGAGCGCGGCGGACACCGGCGGCTGATCGTCCAGGGTGGCTTTTCGCTGCCAATCGGGCTAGAGTCCAGCCCTGCCATGAACGGAGTGACTTTGCCCCGAAAAGAGCGCGATGACAACCTGCTGCGGCTGGAACACGCCGTGGCCCGTGAACTGGCCGACGCCGACGATGCCGGCGCCGCTCTGAAGGCCGTCATCCAGGCTTTGTGCGAAACCGAAGGCTGGGAGTACGGGCGCTACTGGCAGGTCGACGAGCCCGCCGGCGTGCTGCGTTTCGCCGCCTCCTGGAGCCTGGGCGGCAGCGCCATCGCCGTGCGCATGGCGGCCTCGGAAGATGTCGTGTTCACACCGGGCAGCGGCATGGTCGGACGGGTGTGGCAATCGGGCCAGCCACTGTGGATCAGCGACCTCACGCGGCAGGCCCCGACGCCGGACGCGGGGCTGGGGTCCGGGCTCGGGCTGCACGGCGCCTGCATGTTCCCGGTCTCCGCGCAGGGGCGGACGATGGGCGTGATGTCGTTCGTCAGCGGGCAGGTGCGAGAGCCCGACCGGCGGCTGCTGGAGAGCTTCCGGGTCGTCGGCAGCCAGCTCGGCCAATTTTTGCAGCGCAAGCGGCGCGAGGAGGAAATCGCCGGACTCAACGCCGAGCTGGAAAACCGGGTGCAGCAACGCACGGCGCAGCTCGAGGCGGCCAACGCCGAACTCGAGGC
>JAKFEZ010000066.1:0-11222 GCA_036675435.1 Ramlibacter sp.
GCCAGAGCTGGTGATTGCCGGCCGCGATCGCGAAGTAGCCGTCCGCCGCCTCGAAGGCCCGGTACGGCGCGTTGCGCGGGTGGGCGGAGCCGAGTCGCTTGGGATTGCGGCCCGTGCCGAAGTACTCGCTGGTCTGCAGGGCCGCAATAGCGAGCGTGCAGCCGAACATCGGGACATCGATGTGCACGCCGCCAGCCCCGGCACGCACTGCTGTCAGCGCGGCGGCGATGGCATAAGCGCCATACAGGCCGGAAGCGAAATCCGACACCGGAACGCCGCATTTCACCGGCGCACCGCCTTCCTCCCCGGTCACGCTCATCACGCCGGCCGCAGCCTGGATCGTGAGGTCGAAGCCGCCCTCCTTCGAGCGGGGTCCGCTCTGGCCGAAGGCGGAGATCGAACAGTACACGAGGTCCGGGTGCTGCTCGCGCAACTGCCGGTAGCCGAGGCCGAGGCGGTCCATCACGCCGGGGCGGTTGTTCTCTACCACCACGTCGCAGTCCAGGATCAATTTGCGTGCGACCTCGACCGACACGGGGTCCTTCAGGTCGAGCACGACGGACTTCTTGTTGCGGTTGACCGACGCGAAATTCTCGCTGAAGCCATCGTTGATCGGCGGCCACTGGCGCAGCCCGTCGCCATCGGGGGGTTCAATCTTGATGACCTCGGCACCCATGTCGGCCAGCAGCATCGCGCAGAAGGGGCCGGCAGCCGTGGAGCAGAACTCCGCGACGCGCACGCCTGCCAGCGGACGTTGCGCCGTGATGCCCGCAGCTGCAGGATTCGCGCGTAGTTGTTGATTCATGGCTGTCACGATAGTTTGTTCTGTCTTGCGAAGCAATTGTTCTGAAAAGCGGAACCTGGGCCGACTTGGGGCCTCAGTCCACTGCCGGGCCGCTCCCAAGGTGGACTGGGCCCCCTCGGGGGGCAGCGAACGAAGTGAGCGTGGGGGCGAACATCTCAGGCGCCCCAGGAAGCCAGCACATCACGCAGGCTGACGGACCGCGTTGGTGCGTGCAACTGCGGCTGTTCGGGCCCGATGCGCGGCGCGGTCATCGGCACGTGGCCGCGCTGCCACGGCCGGAACAGCGATCGCGCGCGGTTGTGCGGATGCAGCGGAGCCTCCGCGAGCGAGAGCACCGGCGTCACGCACGCGTCCGTCGGCTCGAAGATGCCCGCCCATTCGTCCCGCGACTTGGTCAGGAACCGCCCGGAGAACAGCTTGCGCAGCGCGGGCCAGTTGTCCCGGTTCTCGCGCGCCGGGAGCTCGCGCTCGTCGAGACCGAGTCCGCTCACCAGCAGCGAATAGAACTGCTTCTCGACGGCGCCCACGGCCATGAACTTGCCGTCGCTGGTGGCATACACGTCGTACCAGGGCGCGCCGCCGTCGAGCTCGTTGGAGGCGCGGCTGTCGCGCCACAGGCCGTTGGCATGGCGCGAATACATCGAGCTCATGAGGTAAGCCGAGCCGTCGAGCATCGCGGCGTCGACCACGGCCCCCTGGCCGGTGGTGCGCGCATTCAGCAGTGCCGCCAGCAGGCCGATCGCGAGGTAGGTGGAACCGCCCCCGAAATCACCGATCAGGTTGACCGGCACGATCGGCCGCTCGGCCGTCCCGATGACGTGCAGCGCGCCGGTGAGCGCGATGTAGTTGATGTCGTGGCCGGCGCGCTCGGCGAGCGGGCCGTCCTGTCCCCATCCCGTCATGCGGGCGTACACGAGGCGAGGATTGGCAGCCTGGCACTCGGCGGGCCCCAGGCCCAGCCGCTCCATCACTCCCGGTCGCAGTCCTTCGACCAGGACGTCCGCCGCCGCGGCCAGCGACAGCGCCGCTTCCCGGTCCGCTGCGCTCTTCAGGTCGAGCA
The DNA here is from genome assembly GCA_036675435.1 of Ramlibacter sp. Lineage (GTDB taxonomy): Bacteria > Pseudomonadota > Gammaproteobacteria > Burkholderiales > Burkholderiaceae_C > Ramlibacter. The sequence continues at coordinate 1,866 of JAKFEZ010000066.1, forward strand.
CCAGGGCGCGCCGTGCGCCCTTGACGTAGTTGGTGTCCTTGGCGGGGTCGTCGGCGCCCGGACGGTCGATCCGCAGCACATCGGCGCCCAGTTCGGCCAGCAGCTGACCGCACCAGGGCACGGGCCCGATGGCCGCGAATTCGACAACCTTGATTCCCTGCAGAGGCAGCATGGCCAATATTCCTTTTCAGATGACACGGGCCGCGCGCAGGCGGGAAAGGTCTTCGTCGCCCAGCCCCAGCAGGCCCTTGAAGATCTGTTCGTTATGGGCGCCGAGGGCAGGCGCCGGACTGGGCTGCGCAGCGGGGGTCCCCAGCAGCTTGGGCACCACGCCCGGCATCTTCACGGTGCCCGCCACCGGGTGTTCCACTTCGATGATGTTCGCGCGCGCCGCGTAGTGCGGATCGTTCATGATGTCTTCCACCGTGTAGATCACCGAGTACGCAACACCGAATTCATCCAGCCGGGCGCCGATATCCTTAGCGGTCTGCGACCGCATCCAGTCGCCTACGATGGCATTGAGCTCCTCGACATGCTGGAAGCGGCTGGTGTGCGACGCGTATTTGGGCTCGTCAGCCAGGCTGGGATGTCCGATCGCACCGCAAAGCTTGCGGAACAGCGTGTCGCCGGAGATCGTGAGGACGATGAAGCGGCCGTCCCTGGTCTCGAAATTGGTCCCGGGCGCCGCGGCCTGGTGCACGTTGCCCGTGCGCTTGCGCATCTGGCCCGACGCATCGTAGGCGCCGATCATGGTATCGGTGTAGCGGAACATGGTCTCGTACAGCGACAGGTCGATCTGCTGGCCCTTGCCGCTGCGGTCGCGGTGGTAGAGCGCCATCATCACCGCGAAGGCGCCCAGCGACGCCGTCGAATAGTCGGCCACCGAGACCCCGACGCGCACCGGCGGGCGATCCGGGTAGCCGGTGATGCCCATGACACCGCTGAAGGCGAGCCCGATCCGGTCGTAACCCGCACGTCTCGAGTACGGGCCGCTCTGGCCGAAGCCGGACACGCTGAGCATCACGAGACCCGGATTCACTTCGGCGAGCTTGTCGAAGCCGACGTTCCAGTTTTCGAGCGTGCCCGGGCGGAAGTTCTCGACCACGGCGTCAGCCTTGGCAGCCAGCTGCAGCAGCAGCTCCTGCCCGGCTTTCTGGCGCAGGTCGATCGTCACCGATTTCTTGTTGCGGCCTTCCAGCAGCCACCACAGGCTCTCGCCATTCTTGAACGGTCCCAGGCCACGGAGCGTGTCGCCGCCGTTGGGCTGCTCCACCTTGATGACTTCGGCGCCGAAGTCCGCGAGAAAGGTGCAGGCGACCGGGCCCGCGACCATGGTGCCGAGGTCGAGGATGCGCAATCCGGCGAGGGGCTTGTCCGTGGCGGGCGCGCCGCCGTTGCTGGGGTCGTTCATGCTCATTCCGGCTTGATGTTGGCCGCCTTCACGGCGGACCCGAAGCGCTCCACTTGTTCCTTCAGGAACTTCTGGGCGTCTTGCGGGGTGCCGCCCATGAGCTCGAGGCCCTGCTTGGCGAACTGCTCGCTCACGGCGGGCTGGTTGATGATCTCGTTGCTCACGGCGTTGAGGCGGTCGACGATGGCCTTGGGCGTGCCTGCGGGCGCGAGGAGGATGAACCACGACGAGATGTTGAAGCCCTTCAGGCCCGATTCGTCCATCGTCGGGATGTCGGCGCCATTGCGCGAGCGCTTGGCGCCGAGCTGCGCAAGAGCGCGGGCCTTGCCCTGTTCCACGTGCGGCTTCGTCAGGAACAGCGTGTCGATCATGATGTTCGTCTGGCCGCCGAGCAGGTCTTGCAGCGCGGGCGCACTGCCGCGGTACGGCACGTGCGTGAACTTGGTGCCGGTCATCAGCTGGATGGATTCCATCGAGAGGTGGCCCGAGCCGCCGTTGCCGGAAGTGCCGTAGGTCAGCTTGCCGGGCTCAGCCTTGGCCATGGCGATCAGTTCCGCCATGGTCTTCGCCTTGAAGGACGGGTGCACGATCAGCAGCAGCGGCGCGCTCGCGATGACATTGATGGGCTGCAAGTCATCGAAGGTGCGGTACGGCAGCGTCGCCTTGTACAGGGTCTCGTTGATCGCGAGCGGCGTCGACGTCAGCATCAGCGTGTAGCCGTCAGGGTTGGCCTTGGCGACTGCCGCGGTGGCGGGCATCGTGGCCGCGCCGCCCTTGTTCTCGACGACAACCGCCTGCTTGAGGCGCTCCGAGAGGCCCTGCGCAAGCACGCGGGCCACGCTGTCGGACGTGCCGCCGGCGGGGTAGGGCACCACGATCTTGATGGCTTGACGGGGATAGCCGTCCTGGGCGGCGGCAAACGGGGCGACGCTTGCGAACAGGATCGTGCCGAAGATCCGCGACAAATACTTCATGCCAGCTTTCACTTGTGTCTCCTTGGGTGGGATCGATGAGACGAACGATAGGTTGTTCCGTTTGGAGCAGCAACTGTTCTAGAATGTGGAACTATGAACAATACGCTTCTCAAGGGCCTCGCCGTGCTGGAGCTGCTGTCCCGCAGCGACCGGGCCCTCAACCTCACCCAGATCGGCAGGGAGCTCGGCATGGGCAAGAGCAATGTGCACCGCCTGATGCAGGCTCTGGTGGACACGCGCTTCGTGCTGCGTGATGCGGACACCGGCGTCTACGCTCCCTCCATCAAGCTGTGGGAGCTCGGCTCCGCGGTGCTCTCGAAGCTCGACTTGCGCCGCCACGCCGAGCGCCAGATGGAAACCCTCATGTCGTTGACCGGGGAGAGCGTGCACCTCTCCGTGCTGGATGGCCTCGAGGTGGTTTACGTGCACAAGGTCGACAGCGCCAATCCGGTGCGGGCCTACACGCAGATCGGCGGGCGCGCGCCGGCCTACTGCGTTGCCACGGGCAAGGTCCAGCTGGCCTACGCCGCGCCTTCGATCCTGCAGGAAGTGGCAGACAGCCTGAAGGCGCATACCGAGCGCACCATCATCGATGCCGATGCCTTCCTGAAGGAGATGAAGAAGGTCCGCGAGCAGGGCTTTGCGCTCAACCGTGCGGAATGGCGCCTCGACGTCTGGGGCATCGCCTCTCCCGTGATGGACGCGCGGGGCTCGGTCATCGCCGCCGTCGGCATCTCGGGTCCGGCGCCGCGTTTTCGCAAAAGCGTGATGGGCGCGTGGACGGAAGCCGTCGTGGCCGCGGCCACCGACGTCTCCCACGCCCTGGGTGGCGGGCAGCCGCCGACGGCGCTGTCGCGGGCGCACTTCGGGCCCCGCTGAGCATCGAGTCTCGATTCGGAGGTTCGCAAATGTGGAACATTTGCGCCGTTTCGCGGAACGACGATGATGGCAACCGACTACTCCCTGGAGACAGCTTTGAACCATCTTCTTGTCGACAATCGCGACAATGGCGTGACCCTCATCACGATCAACCGGCCGGAGCGCCGCAATGCCATCTCGGCGCAGCTGGCCACGGACCTTCAGCGCGCATTGACGGAGTTCGATCACTCCGAGCAGCGGGTTGCGGTGATCACGGGCGCCGGCGACCTGGCCTTCAGTGCCGGGGCCGACGTGAACGACGTGCCGGAACTCTGGCGCTGCATTCCCACTGTCGGCGTGGACACCGACAAGCCCATCATTGCCGCCGTGGCTGGCTGGTGCATCGGTGGTGGCTTGATCCTCCCGATGATGTGCGACCTGATCGTTGCTGCGGAAAATTCCCGCTTCTCGTACCCCGAAGCCAAGCTCGGCCTCACGCAAGGAATGATCGCCGGACTCGCGGCTCGAATCCCGCACAAGATCGCGATGGAGCTGATGCTGCGGGCCAAGGTGTTCGACGCGAAGCGCGCCTACGAGGTCGGCCTCGTCAATGAGGTGGTGCCTGTCGGCACCCAGGTGCAGGCCGCGCTGGCGATCGCCTCGGAGATGGCCGAGATGGCGCCGCTGGTGCTGGCGACCATGAAGCGTTTCGTCACGCGCGACATCCTCCCGGCAGGCCCGACGGAACAGTTTGGCCGCTACCGCCGTGAAGCGGAGATCGTTGCCAAGAGCGAAGACTGCGCGGAAGGATTCGCTTCCTACCGCGAAAAGCGCAAGCCCGCATTCACCGGCCGCTGAACCGAAAGCAGAACATGAGCCTCTCGAACATCAGCCGCCGGATCTTCCTTGGCGTCGCGCTTGCCGCGATGACCGCCGCGGCCGGCGCCCAGCAGTTCCCCTCCAAGCCCTTGAAACTCGTGGTGCCCTTCCCAGCGGGCGGCACCTCGGACAGCGTGGCGCGAATGCTCGCCCATGGCCTCAGCGAGAAGCTCAAGCAAACCGTGGTGGTGGAGAACAAGGCCGGCGCGGGCACCGTGATCGGCGCCGACGCGGTCGCCAAGAGTGCGCCTGACGGCTACACCCTGCTGCTCACGAGCCCCGGGATCGCCATCAACGCGGCCATGCGCAAGGCCTCCCTGCCTTACGACACGGAAGCCGACCTGGAACCGGTCGCGACGCTGGCCGAACTCCCGATGGCAATCTACGCAGCGCCGAGCAGCGGATGGGCCACCCTGGCCGACGTCATCGCCGCCGCCAAAGCCAAGCCCGGAGCGGTCGGCTACGGCACGGCGGGGGAGGGTTCCACCGGACACTTGAGCATGAAGCTGCTGGAGCAGGTGGCGGGCATCAAGCTGACGCACGTGCCTTTCCAGGGCTCGGCGCCTTCCATGAACGCGCTGTTGGGTGGCCACGTGCAACTCAGCGTGGACACCGCGTACCTGGGCGCGCCTCACGTCGCCGCCAACAAGATCGTCGGCATTGCCACACTGGGGACCGCCCGCTCCAGGTTGATGCCGAACGTGCCCACCGCAGTCGAGGCCGGTGTGCGCCTGCAGTCAGCCGCGTGGTTCGGAGTTTCGGTGCGCGCAGGCACGCCGGCGCCGATCGTCGCTCAGCTCAACGCCGCGATCAGCGCAGTCGTGAAAGAACAGAAAGTCCGCGAGTCGCTCGAGAAGGATGGCTTCCAGGTCATCGCCGATACCTACCCCGAAGCGAAGGCGAGATTCAAGAGCGAACTGGCGAAGATGTCCGCCGCGGTTCGCGATTCCCGATAGGTCGTAGCAAGCATCGTTCCCGCAAGGAGATCCCCATCATGTCGAAAGTCACCCGCCGAGTCGCCACCGCCGCGCTGCTGGCCCTCGCCCCCGTTGCAGCCTCGTTCGCGCAGGATGCCTTCCCCTCCCGCCCCATCAAGATCGTGGTGCCGTTCCCGCCGGGCGGCTCGTCCGATTCGGTCGCCCGGCTGCTCGCCAACGGCATGAAGGACAAGCTGGGACAGCCGGTCATCGTGGAGAACAAGGCCGGCGCCGGCACCATCATCGGGACGGAAGCCGTCGCCAGGAGCCCGGCCGATGGCTACACGATGTTGTGGATGACGACCCCCTTCGCCATCAATGAGTCGCTGTACAAGCAGCGTCCCTACGACACGTTCAAGGATTTCACGCCGCTCATCGACGTGGTGTCGAACCCGCTGGTGATGATCGTGAATCCCAAGTCTCCCGCCAATACCGTCAAGGAACTGATTGCGCTCGCCAAGAAAGCGCCCGGGAAGCTGAGCTACGGATCGTCTGGCAACGGGGGCTCCCCGCACCTGGCCATGGAGATGTTCAAGGCGGCCGCCGGCGTCGACATCAAACACATCCCTTACAAGGGCAGCGCACCTGCCGTCACCGACTTGATCGGCGGCCAGACCGACGTCGTGATCGACACCCTGTTCCTCACGGCGCCGCAAGTCACGGGAGGCAAGGCGCGCGCCCTGGCCCAGACGGGGCCGACCCGTTCCAAGCTTCTGCCGGACGTGCCGACGATGCGCGAGGCGGGCCTGGCGGGCTACGAAGCGACGTCCTGGCTGTCTCTCGCAGTGCCTGCCGGCACGCCCGCGGCGATCGTGAGCCGCCTGAACGCCGCCGCCAATGAAGCGCTGCAAACGCCGGCCATCCGGGACCAGCTCGTCAAGCAAGGCATGGAGGTCCATGGCGGAACGCCCGACGAGGCCGCGCAGCACTTGCGGGCCGAAGTGGAGCGCTGGGGCAAGGCGATCGCGGCGTCGGGCGCGAAGGCGGACTGAGCAGCATGAACGCCCTGCCGGTTGCCGAGCTGCTCAACCCGAAGAGCGTGGCCGTGATCGGCGCCTCGGAAGACCAGGCGAAGTTCGGTGGGCGCGTGCTGCACATGCTCATTCACCACAAGTTCGCGGGCACGATCTATCCCATCAATCCGAACCGCGCCGAACTGTTCGGCATGAAGGCCTACCCCTCCGTGGCCGTCGCGCCGGAAGCGCCGGACATGGCGATCATGGCGGTGCCACAGGCCCAGGTGAAGGCGAGGGTGCAGGAGTGCGCCGACCGCGGCGTGCGCTGCGCCATCATCATCACGGCGCGTTTCTCCGATGCGGACCCGGAAGGCGCCGCGATCGAGCGCGAGCTGGTGACGATTGCCCGCGCCGCCGGCATGCGGCTGATCGGGCCGAACTGCCTGGGCGTGATCAGCCCGGCGAACAATCTCGTGCTGTGCTCGTCGCCGGCCCTGGAAGTGGAATCGCTGCCGCGCAGCCCGATCGGCTTCATCACCCAGAGCGGCGCATTGATGGGCACGCTGTTCGACCGCGCCACGGCGATGGGAATCGGCTTCAGCCACTGCGTGTCCGTGGGCAACCAGGCCGACCTGGAACTGTGCGACTTCATCGAGTTCCTGATCGACGATCCGCAGACCCAGGTGATCTGCTCGTACATCGAAGGCGTCAAGTCGCCCGACCGGCTGGTGCAGCTGGCCCGGCGGGCGCGCGCTGCGGGCAAGCCCTGGCTGGCGGTCAAGGCCGGACGCACGGCGGCCGGCTCCAGCGCCGCGTTCTCCCACACTGCCAGCCTGGCCGGTGACTATGCGGTGCTGAAGGCGGTCTGCGAGCGCGAGAACATCGTGCTGCTGGATGACGTGTTCGCGATGCTGCTGCTGGCGAGTGCGATGGCAAAGCACCCCGGCCGCAAGGTGGACCAGGCGGTGCTGATCTCCACCTCCGGAGGAAGCGCGGCGCTGACAGCGGATGCGCTGTCGGATGCCGGCATTCCAATGACGCGCTTCGACCAGGATACGCAGGCCGCCCTCGGCACGCTGTACGTGCCAGGCCAGGCGGACAACCCGGTGGACCTCTACGGCGCCAAGGTTCGCGACGTGCCGGATTTCGGCTACCAGAGCGCGGCAATGGCCATGCGGGACGCACACGCCGACATCTGCCTGAGCGTCATCACCACGGCGCCGGCGCTGACCACGCTAGCCGCCGAGCTTGCGCTGGGTTGCTCCGAGGCCGGCAAGCCGGTTCTGCAGGTCATGCAGCCCGGCGCGCTGGCGGCCGGCGCGCGCGAAAAACTGCGGCAGATGGGCGAGCCGTTCACCGACTCGCTATCGGAAGCCGTGGAAGCCATCCGCGCCTGGCGCGGCTGGTCGGCCTATCGCGAACCCGGCGCCGCCGAGAGCTTGCCTGCGATCGACTTCACGCCGCCGCCCCAGGCCGTGGACCTGGGCGAGAACGAAGCCAAGGCCTTGCTGCAGGCGGCAGGCATTCCGGTGAACCGCGGCGTCGTCGCGGCGGACGTCGAGCAAGCCGTCGCGCGGGCCGCCGAGATCGGCTTTCCGCTGGTCGCCAAGATCGTGTCCCCGCAGGTGGTCCACAAGACCGAGGTGGGCGGCGTGGCGCTCAACCTGCGCAACGCTGGCGAGCTGCGCGATGCGCTCGTCACCATGAAGGCGCGGGTGCAACAGGCCATGCCCGAAGCGCAGATCGAGGGTTTCTTCCTGCAGGCGATGGTGACCGGCACCGTGGAGCTGCTGGTCGGCGCCCGCCACGACGCGCAGTTCGGCCCGATGGTGATCGTGGGCAGCGGCGGTGTGCTGGTCGAGCTCATGAAAGACATTGTGCTGTTGCCGCTGCCGGTCTCCAGGGCCGCCGCGCGCGACGCGCTGCTGTCGCTGAAGATCGCCCCCCTGCTGCGCGGTTATCGCGGCGGCGATCCGGTCGACCTGGATGCGGCGGCCGACGTGGTGCTGCGGTTCGCGGCCATCGCCGAGCGCATGGGCGGACGCGATTTCGAGATCGAAGTGAATCCATTGAAACTGGGCGCGAACGGCTGCGTGGCCGTGGACGCCCGCGCACGTATCGGAGAGCAGAAATGAGTACCAGTACCCTTCAAGTCGAAAACCGTGGCCCCGTCACGATTTTCACCTTCAACAACGCCGCCAAGCGGAACGTGCTCTCACAGGCCACGGCGCTGGATCTCCAGCGCAGATTCGCCGAGTTCGATGCCGATCCCGCCCAGCGCGTGGCGGTGCTCACGGGCGCCGGAAATGAAGCGTTCACGGCCGGCGCGGATCTGAACGACATCCCGGAGTTCTGGCGCTGCACGCCGGGCGCCGGCATCCAGACCGACAAACCCATCATCGCGGCGATCGCCGGTTGGTGCATCGGCGGTGGCATCACGCTCACGGCCACCTGCGATCTCGCCGTAGCCGCGGAAAACACGAAGTTCAGCTACCCGGAGGCGAAAATCGGCCTCACGCAGGGCTTCATCACCGCGCTTGCCGCACGGATCCCGCAGAAGGTCGCGATGGAGGTGATGCTGCTGGGCCGCCAGATGGACGCGCAGCGCGCATACGAAGTCGGCCTCATCAACCAGGTCACGCCCACCGGCCAGCAGCTCGAAGTCGCCCTCGCCATGGCCGACGAGATCGCGGGCATGGCGCCGCTGGTGATCCGCACCATCAAGCGGTTCGTCGGACAGATCATTCCGCCCAGTCCGTCTGAAATCTACGCCAGAACGCTCCAGCAACTCGACGCCATACGGCTTAGCGAAGACCTCGAGGAAGGCAAGCGCGCCTTCAAGGAAAAACGCAAGCCCCGCTTCGAAGGCCGCTGAAAAACAACCCCACAGCCCAGGAGACCTCCATGAAACGCCGCCTCATCCTCGTCCTTGCCCTCGCCGCCGGCTTTGCCACTTCCGCCGGCGCACAGCAGGACAAGACCATCCGCATCATCGTTCCCTATCCGGCCGCCGGCAATGCCGACAACATCGCTCGACTCTATGCCGAGGCGCTCGGCAAGAAGCTGGGCCAGACCGTCATCATCGACAACAAGCCCGGTGCCGGTGCCGTGATCGGCGCCCAGGCGGCGGCGCGCAGTGTCAACGACGGCAGTGTTCTGTTCGTTGCGCCGACGGCCGTGTTCGCCGTGACGCCCCACCTCAAGCAGGTTTCGTACGACCCGCACAACGACTTTGTGCCCATCGCCCGGCTCACCACCTGGATCCCGATGATGGTTGTGCGCAAGGACTTCCCCGCCAACAA
>JAKFEZ010000036.1:0-1880 GCA_036675435.1 Ramlibacter sp.
GTGCTGGCCGCCTCGCCGGTGGTGCTCTCGGAATCGGCCCGCGGCGGCCCGCACCAGCAGGTGCTGGTCAACTTGGGCGATGAGGTCCCCGACGGCTTCGAGCGGTACGAACGCTTGATCGAGGTGGTGACCCTGGACGAGGAGGATCGGCAGCACGCCCGGCGGCGCTGGCGGCACTACGCCGACCGCGGCTACGCGGCCGAGTCGCGCAACCAGGTCGCCAAGGAGACAAGCTGATGGCCAGCCGAACGCCGCCACGTTACGTGCCGACCCTCACCGAAGTGGTGAAGAACGGCGGGGCCGCGCCACCCGAAAGCCCGGGCTTGTCGCAGGAGCAACTCATTCACAAGGTGATGCAGCGGGTCGACCTGGCGCTGGAGAGGCGCCTGCGCGAGGCCATTGCGCAGGCGGTGCTGGAGCAGACGCGCTCGCTTGGATCGCTGCTGCGCGATGAAATCGAGTCCGTGGTGCGCGAAACCGTTTCGCAGGCATTCGCCGACGAAGCCGCTGCGGGGCGCGATGCGCGCAAGTAGCACGGCCATTCGCGGGCCTTGCTCTTCATTAGCGCCGCGGCGACTGGGGTATTCCCCCTTATCTGGCTTCACCTAGACTTTTCCCTATGGTTCGGGTGTGGAAATTGCGATATGTTCGCGCCCGTTGAGCAAATAAAGATATCTCAACCTTATCCCTACATCTGGAGGTTAGTTATGCAAATGAAGTTGAAATTGACGGTTGCCGCCGCCATCGCCGCGATGGCAAGCATCGGCTCCGCCCAGGAGCAAGTGGTGCGCATCGGCCACGTCGCCCCCATCTCCGGCGCCCAAGCCCACTACGGCAAGGACAACGAGAATGGCGTGCGCATGGCCATCGAGGACCTGAACAAGCAGGGCGTCACGATTGGCGGCAAGAAAGTCAAGTTCGAGATCCAGGCCGAAGACGACGCGGCTGATCCGAAGCAGGGCACCGCCGCCGCACAGAAGCTGTGCGACGCCAAGGTCGCCGGCGTGGTCGGCCACCTGAATTCGGGCACCACCATCCCCGCCTCCAAGGTCTACAACGACTGCGGCATCCCCCACGTCACCGGCGCGGCGACCAACCCCGGCCTGACCAAGCCCGGCTACAAGACCACCTTCCGGATCATCGCCAACGACAACGCGCTGGGCGCCGGCCTGGCGTTCTACGCCGCCGACACGCTCAAGCTCAAGAAGGTCGCCATCATCGACGACCGCACGGCCTATGGCCAGGGCGTCGCCGACGTGTTCAAGAAGACCGCGCAGTCCAAGGGCATGCAGATCGTCGACGAGCAGTTCACCACCGACAAGGCCACCGACTTCATGGCCATCCTGACGGCCATCAAGGCCAAGGCGCCCGACGCGATCTTCTTCGGAGGCATGGACCCGCAAGCCGGCCCGATGCTGCGCCAGATGGAGCAACTCGGCCTGTCGAACGTCAAGTACTTCGGCGGCGATGGCATCTGCACCTCCGAGATCGCCAAGCTCGCGGCCGGCGCCAAGACGCTGGGCAACGTGGTTTGCGCCGAAGGCGGCGCCTCCCTGGCCAAGATGCCCGGCGGCACGGCCTGGAAGAAGCGCTACGACGAGAAGTACCCTAACCAGTTCCAGGTCTACAGCCCGTACACCTACGACGCCACGTTCGTCCTGGTCGACGCCATGAAGCGCGCCAACTCGTGGGACCCGAAGGTCTACACCGCCCACCTGCCCAAGACCAACTTCAAGGGCGTGACCACCACCATCGCCTTCGAACCCAATGGCGAACTGAAGAACCCCGCCATCACGCTGTACGTCTACAAGGACGGCAAGAAGTCGGCCCTCAACTAAGCGCAGGCTGGTTGATGAAGAAGCCGCCGCAAGGCGGCTTTT
>JAKFEZ010000264.1:0-47023 GCA_036675435.1 Ramlibacter sp.
AGAGGCTCTCTGCTCTCGACTACAAGCCGTCCGAGCAGCCGGTGCCAGTGCGCCTCCGATCCGTGCATAGTTCGCCATTCATGCAGGCGGCGCGTATAGAGCTGCAGGTCGTATTCCTTGGTTACCCCGATCGCGCCATGCACCGCGTGGGCAATGGAGGCGACGAGCTGCGCCGCCTCGCTGGTGCGCGCCTTGGCGACGGCGCAGGCGGCGACCGTGGGGAAGGGGCCTTGGCAGGCAAAGCCTGCTTCGGCGGCCATGCGGGCGGCGGCCACGTGCTCAGCCATGACGCTCAGCTGATGCTGGATAGCCTGAAACCTGCCGATCGGTTTGCCAAACTGCGTGCGTTCGTTGGCGTAGGCCATGGTGAGGTCGAAGGCGCGCTTGGCCGCGCCCGCGAGCAGGCCGGCGTGGAGCAGTGCGCCCAAGGCTTGAAACTGCTCTGGGCCGACCTGCGCGGTGAGCGGCTTGCCGGCGCCGGTCTTCCAGCGAAGCGAGGCGGCCAGGCTGCCGTGAACGCCGTTCGGGAGCTGGTGCGCTTCGGCGACGGACAGCAGCACCAGGGTGTCGTCGTCGGCGGCGATAACGTGCGAGGCAGTGCGGGCGGCCGGTACATGCAGCGCGTGCAGCGAACCGTCGGGGCCGCGCGCGAGCGACGGCGCGAAGGTCAGCAGGCCGGCCGGCAATTGCTGCGGGTGGGGAATGATGGCACAGGCCGCGAGCGTCTGCGCCAGCGGCAGCGGCACGGCGTAGGCGCCGCAGAGGGCTACCACGTCGAAGAACTCGCGCCAGCCGGCGCCGCCGCCGCCCTGGTCCTCCGGCGCCAGCAGTTTGTGGAAGCCGGCATCGGCGATTGCCGCGGCCAGCACCTGCGGGCTGGCGCCGCCCTCAATGGCACGCACCACGGCCGGCGTGCACTGTTCGGCAAGAATGGATTCGATTGCTTCGGCGAACATGTTCTTCGTGTCCTTCAGCGCAGGCCCAGGCCCCGCGCAATCATCCCGCGCAGGATTTCCCGGGTGCCGCCGCGCAGGGAAAAGGTGGGAGCCATGTGGCTCACGTAGGCCAAGGTGCGCAGCAGCTCGGCGTCCGGTGGATTGGCGGGATCGGCTCCGATCGCGGCCTCGACCATCGCCGGGATGGACTGTTCGAACTCGGTGCCGAGGTCCTTCACCAAAGCCGCCTCGACCACTGGGCTTTCGCCGGCAGCCAACTTGGCGGTGAGCGCTATCGATAGCTGGCGCAGCGTGGCGAGGTGGGCGGCGAAACGGCCCACGGTCTCGAGCTGCTGCTCGGCGCGGCCGGTCTCGCGCAGCCATCGCAGCCAGCGGTCCAGCAGCACGACGCTGGAATAGAGGCGCTCGGGACCGCTGCGCTCGAAGGCGAGCTCGGCGTTGACCTGCTTCCAGCCGTCACCGTCGCTGCCGACCAGCGCGTCCTCGGCCAGTTCCACGCCGTCGAAAAACATCTCGCTGAAGTGGGCGTCGCCGGTGAGGTCCACGATCGGGCGCACCGTCACCCCCGGCAGCTTGAGGTCCACGATGAACTGTGACAGACCAGCCTGGCGGTCGACCGGGCTGCCCGAGGTGCGCACCAAGGCGATGACGTAGTCGCACTTGTGGCCGTTGGTGGTCCAGATCTTGCGGCCGTCCACGCGCCAGCCCTTGTTGGTGCGCACGGCACGGGTGCCGACGCTGGCGAGGTCTGAGCCGGCGTTGGGCTCGCTCATGCCGATGCCGTAGAAGGACTCCCCTCGGCAGATAGCCGGCAGGTATTTCTCCTTCTGGGATTGCGAGCCGAACTTGTTGATCAGGGGACCGCTCTGGCGATCGGCGATCCAGTGAGCGCCGACCGGCGCGCCGACCGCAAGCAGTTCCTCCACCAGCACGAAGCGGCTGAAGGCGTCGAGTTCGGCGCCGCCATAGCGCTTCGGAAGAGTCACGCCGACCCAACCGCGTTGCGCCAACTTGCGGCTGAACTCGGCGTCGAACGCCAGCCACGACCGCGAGCGGACCTCGGGCGGGGTCGGTGGCATCTCGCGCGCGAGGAAGTTCTTGACGTCGCGGCGGAACGCCGCGCTCTCGGGCGGCAAAGCGGCGAGCCGCAGGTGGTCCAGAAGGTCGGCCATGAGCAAAGTTCAGTTGGACAGGCTCGCAGGTTAGGCCAGGGCTGCGCCAGCGTCCAATACCGATTCGCAGACGGGCCATATACGATCGGGATGCCCTGCGGCGGAATCGCTATTGGACATCCCAGCGGCGACGCCTTAACCTTTCGCGCATTCACCGAGGAGCACCATGCCCGACTTCCTGATCTACGAGCAGCAGGGCCCTGTGGTCACGCTGATCATGAACCAGCCGCAGCAGCGCAACCCGCTGACCGGCAACACCGCCGTCGACGAGTTCCTGGCCGCGATCGAGCGCGTCGAGTCGGACAACAGCGTGCGTTGCGTGATCCTGACGGCCAACGGCCCGTCTTTCTCCGCGGGCGGCGATATTCGCGAGATGAAGCGGCAGGCGATGCCGGAGGTGAGTGAGATGGCAATTCGCCAGGAGTACAGGCGCGGCATCCAGCGCCTGCCGCTGGCGCTTTTCAACCTGGAGGTACCGGTGATCGCCGCGATAAACGGCCATGCGATTGGTGCAGGGCTGGACCTGGCCTGCATGTGCGACATTCGCATTGCTTCCGAGAAGGCCAAGTTCGCCGAGAGCTTCGTCAAGATAGGGATCATTCCCGGCGACGGCGGGGCCTGGCTGCTGCCACGCATCATCGGGCTGTCGCGCGCTTCGGAGCTGGCCTTCACCGGCGACACGATCGACGCGCAGACGGCGCTGGCCTGGAATTTAGTGTCGCGTGTAGTGCCGCACGAGCAGCTGATGGATGCCGCCCGCGAGTTCGCAGGCCGCATCACCGCCAACGCGGCGCACGGCCTGCGCTTGACAAAGCGTCTGATCCGCGAGGGCCTGCACTCGCGGCTGGACACCGTGTTGGAGATGTCGGCGGTGTTCCAGGCGGTCTCGCACAAGACCGCGGACCACAGCGAAGCCGTCAACGCGTTCCTGGAGAAGCGGGCGCCAAAGTTCGGAGGTTAACGGACCGGCCTTCACGCGCCGCGCATCAACCGGCATTCTCACGGTATGCTCGGGATTGCCCATGGACCTGCGACGCATCCGGCATTTCAACGTCCTGGCTGAAACGCTAAATTTCAGCCGGGCCGCCGAGCGCCTGCACCTTGCGCAGCCGGCGCTGTCGGTTTCGATCCAGAAGCTGGAAACTGAGCTCGGCACCAGGCTTTTCGAGCGCACGCCCAGCGGCGTGGTGCTGACGGCCAGCGGGCGGGCGGCGCTGGGGGAGGCGCGGCGTCTGCTGTACCACGGCGAACAGCTGATGCGTTCCGCGCGCGACGCGGCGGCCGGCACCGGCGGGCGACTGCGGATCGGCTTCGTCGGCTCGGCGATCTACCGCCTCATCCCCACATTGATACCCAGCTTCCGCAGCCAGTTCCCCGGCGTGGAACTGGTGCTTACGGAGTCCACTTCGGGGCGTATCCTCTCGATGCTGCACGAGGAGGCGCTGGATATCGGCATCGTGCGCACGCCGCTATTGCAGTCGCACGGCGCCACGCTGCTGACCCTGCAGCGGGATCGCTTTCTGGTGGCCTTGCCGGCGTCGCACTCGCTTGCTGCGCAGCCGTCGGTGCGACTGGCCGATCTGGCCGGCGAGCCGTTCGTTATGTATTCGGCCGCAGAGGCAGCGGGCCTCCATGCGTCGGCGATGGCGGCCTGCGAAGCCGCCGGCCTCGTGCCTGAGGTGACCCAGGTGGCGACCCAGGTCCCCACCATCTTGGCGCTGGTGGAAAGCGGCCTGGGCGTGGCCCTGGTGCCGGAAGTGGTCCGAAGGCAGCGGGAGCCGCAGGTGGTGTACCGCGATCTCCAGGGGCAAGGCGAGTCGAGCCAAACGACCCTCGCGCTGGCCTGGCACGCCGGCAACGAGAGTCCGGCGGCGCAGCGCTTCATCGAGGTGACGCGCGTCATCGCGCCTGCAGGCGTTCTCCATAGCGAAAACCCATAGCGAAACGTAGGCGGCCGTCGTGTGTGTGGGCTCAGCTACGGTCTTTCAGACCTCCAACGGCACGAAATCCTGCTTGCGTGCCCCGCAATCAGGGCACGTGAAGTCGTCGTGCACATCCGCCCACGCCGTGCCCGGCGCCACCTCGAACTCGGGCCAGCCCTTGCTTTCCTCGTAGACGAAGCCGCAGGAGTTGCACATCCACTCCGTTGCCTGAGTAGCCGCGGCGCTCATGCGGCGAGCCCGAACAGCGCACGCGAGTTGTGCAAGCGCATCGCCTCCTTGTCCGCGTCGCTGATATGCGGGTTTGCTGCCAGCAGCGCGACGTCGCGTTTCTTCATTCGGCCGCCCGCGTCGTCATGCGGATAGTCGGTGGCGAAAAGAAACTGGCTTGCGCCGATGCAGTCGACCGCATCCGGCAACTGCTCCTCCTCCGTCTCAATGGTGAACCAGATGTTGTTGCGGAAGTAGTGGCTTGCCGCCTTCTGGTTCTTCGGGAGGTAGTCGTCGATCGGCACCAGGGACTTAACGATGGGTCGGCCGGTGGACACGGACATGAACTTTCGCGTCGCGGCTTCCTCGGAGTCCCAGTCCACCAAGCCTCGTTCGAAGGACTCGTCCAGCCGCTCGACCATAGGTTTGATGAAGGCCGTGCCTGCTTCCGTGTACACGACCTTGAGCTTTGGGAAGCGGTCGAAGATTCCGCTTGTGATCATCGACACCAGGCTGATGTGGCCTTCGTTCGGGGCAAATATCTCCAGCCCGTCCTGCTGGAAAGTCATCATGTTGTTCAGGCGGTGGCCGTGTGCGCCGATTGTGTGCATGAGCAACGGAACGCCCAGCTCTTCCGCGCGGCGGAAGAAAGGGTCCAACTCCTTATGCTTGCCGTAGGGGTCTGAGAATGCGTGCTCCGCGACCGGGAATACCTTGTCGATCACGACCGCGGGCAGGCCGTTTGCGACGGCCCACTCCATCTCAGTGATCGCCGAAGCCACGTCTTGCAGCGGCACCAGCGCCGCGCCTATGAGTTCGTTAGGATGCTTTTTTACCAACTCACTCACGCAATAGTTGTACGAACGTGCCATCGCAGTCGCCAAGCGAGGCTCCACGAGGTAGTGGAACATCATGGCGGACATCTGCGGGAACAGCACCTGCTTTTGAATCCCCATCTTGCGGTAGTCCTCGAGGCGCTCCGCCATGTCGCACATGCCGCCGTAGTTGGAGCCCGTCCCGGGCGGCGGATTGGGCGTGGAGTGCGGCACCTTCGGAGGTGCGCCGGGGAAGTGCACGTCCACGCAACAGCCCTTGGAGTCGAATTCGAATTGGGGCCTCAGGTCCGCAAACGGTCCTTCTACGTAGTCGTAGGCGTCGCGAGGCAGGAAGTGGGTGTCGGCGTCGATGATCATGGGGGAGGGCTCCGTCAGTTGGATGCGCAGATTCAACCAGCGCGCCGCCCATCTGCATATCTGGCGGGAGGCGAATGATCGTTCACGGCAGCCGATCAATCGCCCGGCCGATCAGGTAGGGCTATCGATCATTCGCCTCTGCCCGTATTGATCGTGACGAGCACACTCGCGTCCAATGGATCAACGACAAGGAGACAAACCGTGAAACTGCTTCGCACTCTCGCCATCGGTCTTTGCACCTGGCTCGCCGTCCTCACGGGGGTCCATGCGTTTCCCGACCGCCCTATCACCCTCGTCAACGCGTTCCCGCCGGGGGGCGCATCCGACGTGTTTGCTCGACTGCTGGCTCAGGGCATGAGCGAAATTCTCAACCAGAACGTGGTAGTTTCCAATCGCACCGGCGGGGGCGGCAGCATCGGCACAACCAGCGCAGCCCGAGCGGAACCCGACGGCTACACGCTGATGTTCGCGATGCCCGCCACCCACGCCATCCTCCCGCACATGATGGCGCGGCTGCCCTACGACCCGGTGAAGGACTTCAGCCCTGTGTCGCTCGTGACGACCATCGACTACGCGCTGGTGCTCAATCCGAACGTGAAGGCGGGAAACCTCGCGGAGTTTGTCCGGCTCCTGAAGCAGAACCCCGGAAAGTACAGTTTTGGCTCGGCGGGCAATGGCAGCGAGACACACCTGATGGGCGAGATGCTGCGCAGCAAGACGGGTGTGGAAATCCTGCACGTGCCCTACCGCGGCACCGGGCCCGCCCTCACCGCGGTCGTGGCCGGTGAAGTGCAATTCATGCTCACGCCCATCACCGCTGCGCTGCCGTTCGTGCCGACCGGCCAGTTGCGCCCCATCGCCACCATTGCCACCGCGCGTTCGCAGCTCCTGCCGTCCATACCGACGATCGCTGAGGCGGGCCTTCCCGACTTCGCTCTCAAGTCCTGGATGGCCGTATTCGCGCCGGCCGGCACACCCCCCGCCGTGATCAACCGCCTGAACGAAGCCATCGTGAAGTCAGTGAAGTCGGACAAGATGAAGACCCGCTTCAACGAGCTGGGCGGTGACCCCGTGGGCGGTTCTCCCGACGAGCTGCGTGTCTTCCTTCGTGGTGAATTGAGCAAATACGGCGCCCTGGTAACGGGTGCCGGCGTTAAGGCGGAGTGAGCTTCTCGCCCGCTTGGCAGCTACAGGCCCGACAGGGACGGCATCCGTGACAATTTCGCTGCAGCTCGCCGCCTACGTAGCGGCCACCAACTTCGAGGACTTGCCCGTCAGTGCCGTCGATGCCGCGAAAACATCTATGCTGGACACGCTTGCGGTCGCATGGGCAGGCTCTGAGGCTCCCGGCTGCCCCGAGGTCCTGGGCCTGCAGCAGCAGCGCGGCGGTGCGCAGGAGAGCAGCACGTGGGGCCGGCCGGGCGTGCACCTGCCTGCGGCTGCCGCCGCCTTGGTGAACGGCTTGGCCGCGGCCGCGCTCGACTACGACTGCATGCATGGCGGTTTCCATGCCGACGGCGGGACGCTCGCGGCCGCGCTGGCCGTCGCTGAGCGTCAACACTCGAGCGGCCGCTCCCTGCTGCGTGCCTTCATCCTGGGCAGCGATGTGTCGTGCCGGATCGCGGCGGCGTGCCATGTCCGCAGGTGGGGCTGGTGGGACACGCCGGTCATCACGGGATTCGGCTGCGCGGCCGCTGCGGGATTGCTGCTCGGCCTGGACCAGCGACGCATTGCCCATGCCTTCGGGCTCGTTTACTCACGCACGGGCGGCACACTGCAGCTGAACGTGGACCATAGCCTGTCCAAGCGGCTCGCGATGGGCTTGGCGGCGGAAGCCGGCGTGAATGCGGCGTTGATGGCACAAGCGGGCCTGACCGGGCCGCTCGAGGCCTTCGAAGGCGAGTTCGGGTTCTCGCGCGTCTACGCTCCGATCGATCCGCAGCGATTGTTCGATGGCGTGGGCCGCAGCTTCTCGGCGCAGGCCATGACGTTCAAACCATACCCGGCCTGCGGCTGCAGCCACACCGCAATTGAGGCGGCACTTTCGCTGATGCGCGACCACAGGCTGGCGCCGGGGGACGTGACGGCCGTACAGGTGACCATTTCACCGTACATGAACACACTGGTGGGTGGCGAGTTTGAGCCGCACGGCTCGCAGGTAGCGGCGCAGTTCAGCGTGCGCTACGCAATCGCTTGTGCGATCCACCGGGGCGGCTTCACCCTTGCCGACCTCGAGCCAGCAGCGATGAGGGACCCCGCGGTCCTCCAGACGGTGAGGCGTGTTGCCGTGGCAGTCGACGAATCGAGCGAAAGCACACGTGCCTGCGTACTTTCCCTCGAAGCTGGCGGCGCCATGCACACGCTGCGCACCGACACCGCACCGGGTAGCCCCGCATGCCCGATGGAGCCGCAGCGCCATGCAGCCAAGATCAGCGACGCCTTCGCACGGGGTTCGCACCCCATGACGCCGGCCGATATTGCACGGTTCACCCGCGAAGTCCAGGCGATCGAGACGCTGCCCGACGCGAATCGCCTCATCAAGGAGTTCTCCCCATGCCAGTGAATGACTGGACCCTTGCGGCCCGACCCGATCTGCAGTCGACTTTTCGCGAAGCGTGCCTGCGCCACGCGTGCGATGAGGCCGTAGTCTTTGTCCACGACGGCATCACGCAACGCTTCAGCTACGGCGACCTGTTGCGCGATGCGAGCCGCTTTGGTTGGCACCTCCAGCAGCAGGGCCTAGAAAAAGGGGACCACGTCGCCGTATGGATGCCTAACGGCTACGAGTGGATCGTCACACGCTTCGGGGTGGCCCTTGCCGGACTGGTGCTGGTGCCTCTCAACACCCGCCTCAGGCGCGACGACCTCGCGCAGATACTCTCGCTCTCCGATGCGAAGGCGCTGGTCGCCGCGGAGCGCTTTGCGGACGTGGACTACTTGCGCATCCTGCGTTCCATCGGCGTGCTCGATGCCGCGGGTCCGGTGCCGGGCGCCGAGGCCGCGCCAATGCTGCGGCACGTGATCTCGACGGCTGCCAGGCCCGTGCCTGGTCTGCTCGCGTTTGCGGACTTTATGAGGCCCGTGCCCGATGGCGCGGATTCGCTGCAGGCCGGCACGCCGCAAGATGTGCTCAACATCATCTTCACCTCGGGCACGACATCGCTGCCCAAGGGCGTCGTGGTGCTCAACGGTGCGGCGACGCACAACCTGCTGCGCATCAACGAACGCTGGGGCCAGCGCGCGCAGGACAGGTTCCTTCTGGGCCAGCCGCTGTTTACGAGCGCAGGTCTCGGTCGCTCGACCTCCACGCTGCTCGGGGGCGCGACGCTGGTCCTGGGGGAGGGCCTGGACGCGTCCGAATTCATCGCCGTGGCGCAAACCGAACGCGTGACGGCCGCGGCGCTCACCGACACGAACGTGCTGGACCTCATGGACCTGCTTCGCGATCGGCCCGCCCCCCAGGGCCTGGCGATCCGGGTGGTGCTCGGCTTGTTCTCCGGAGGCGCCGAATCCAAGCACGACTTCCTGCGCAGACGACTTGGTGTGAAGCACGTGCTGAGCCACTACGGGCTTTCCGAGACCTCCCACATGACCTCGCTCGCCTCTCCCGACGACGATCCGCTGCTGGCCGACGAATCGGTCGGCCGCCCGCTTCCCGAGGTCGAAGTCGCGATCGTGGATCCGGCGACGGGCCGGCCATGCGCGGCAGGACAGGTAGGCGAAATCCGCATTGGCGGCTATATCACGACGCCCGGCTACTACGGCAGATCCGACGCGACGCGCGATGCGTTCGACGACCAGGAACGCCTACGTACGGGAGACCTTGGCTGGCTGGACGAAGCCGGCTTCGTGCACTTCCAAAGCCGTTTGAAAGACATGATCCGGGTCGGCGGCTTTAACGTCGCTGCCGGAGAAATCGAATCGCTTCTGCGCTCGCAAGCCGAAATCCGCGAAGCCGCCGTGATCGCCGTGCCGGACTCACGCCTCGGGGAAGTCCCCTGCGCATTCGTTGAGTTCAGTGACGGGAGGTCGCTGTCGGTGGACCAGCTGCGCGAGCGGCTCAAGGGCGGGGTTGCCACTTACAAGCTGCCGCGCCACATGTTTGAGATCGACGAATGGCCGCGAACCGGCAGCGAGAAAATTCAGAAGGCCGTGCTCGTCGAACGCGCGCGTGAGCGGCTCGAGCGCGCTGGGGCGGCAGCATGAAGCGGGACGCGCCAGGCCTCTCCATGCTGACTCCTGTTCCCGATGCGACCGGTATCGCCATCGCCGGGGTGACCAAGCGCTTCGGCGAGCCAGGTGATGCCAACGGTTATCTCGCGTTGGACGATGTGAGCCTGGACATTGGGGGATGCGAGTTTTTGAGCCTCGTGGGCCGAAGTGGATGTGGCAAGAGTACGCTGTTGCGCCTTGTCGCGGGATTGCTCGAGCCCACCACAGGGACTGTTTCCGTTGGCGGCGTGCCCGTCGAGCAGCCGACGCGGCGGGTCGGCTTCGTGTTTCAGAAGCCAACGCTGCTGCCCTGGTACACACTGCTCGAGAACATCCTGCTGCCACACCGGATCGCGGGCACGCTGGACGCGGTCGCGCACCAGCGCGCCGTCGAACTGCTTGAAGTCACAGCTCTGCACGCGCACCGCTCCAAATATCCGGATGAGCTCTCCGGCGGAATGCTGCAACGAGCCTCCATCGCGCGAGCGCTCGTCACCGCGCCGAAAGTGCTGCTCATGGACGAGCCGTTCTCCGCGCTCGACGAGTTCACGCGCGAGACGCTCAACGACGAACTCCTGCGAATCTGGTCGGAAGCGCGCACCACGGTCGTGTTTGTGACGCACAACATTGCCGAAGCCGTTTACCTGTCCGACCGCGTTGCCGTGATGGACACGGCGCCGGGCCGCATCCGCGCCGTGATTCCGTGCGACCTGCCGCGGCCGCGCAGCAACGAGACTCGCACGAGCGCTGCCTACTACGACACGATCACGCGTGTACGCGAGGCATTCGAGGAGCTCGGGACTGCGCAGCCGGCAACGCGAATCGATGCCTCACGCCTGAAGGCCGCATCATGATCAGCATTGCCATTTCCGGCCTCTCCAGAACGCGCTACCCGTTCATGGGCGCACGGGGCGTATTTCTTGTTGCGCTCAGCGTGCTCCTCGTGGTTTGGGAGGCGATCACGCGGCTTGAATGGGTTTCGCCGCTCATCCTGCCCCGCCTCGGCCACGTCGCCGAGGCCATCTACTCGGGCCTCGTCGCGCGCGGGACCTGGTGGCCGCACGTGGGTGTCACACTCATCGAGACTTTTGCCGGGTTCAGCATCGGCGTGGCGTTAGCGCTACTGCTGGGCGGAACGCTCGCCTTCATGGAAACCGTGCGCAAGGGCCTCCACCCCTTCATTCTGGGGGTGCAGACCTTTCCCAAAGTCGCAATTGCGCCGCTGCTCATGACCTGGCTCGGATACGGCCTGGCGCCGAAGATCGCGCTCGCCGCCTTTCTCGCCTTCTTCCCCGTGTACTCCGCCACGGTCGCGGGACTGGTGGCCATCAATGCCGACCAGCTCGCTCTCATGCGCATGCTGGAGGCCCGCAAGTGGCACGAATTGCGACACCTGCGCCTGCCCAATGCCATGACCTATGTCATCCCCAGCCTGGACGTCGCCATGGTACTTGCCTTCCTCGGCGCACTGGTGGGCGAGCTGGTGAGTGCCAAGCAAGGCCTGGGCTATCAGATCGCGCTCAGCACCGCATACGGCGAAGTCGCTGGTGTCTACGGTGTGCTCATCCTGTTGTCGATGCTCGGCATGGTGATGCACCTGGCCATGTCCTGGCTGACGCGGCGGCTGCGCTATCGCCAGCAATAGAACCTTTTCAACCCAAGGAGCCCCTTCCATGGCACTTTCCAGATTCGCGCGCCTCGCCGGCCTGCTCGCAATCGCCGCCGTCTCTCTCGCAGTCTTCGCCCAGGTGAAGACAGGCACGCTGCGAGCATCGATCGGCGACCCAATCCTCAGCGTCCACAACGGCAACGTCGTGGGAGTGCCGCTTGCGGGAGGGCTCTACGCGAACAAGGGTCTCGAAGTCGTTTGGACGGGTGCCCAGGGGGCGACGCCCTCCATGCAGGCGGCCGTCGCCGGCTCGGTGGACGTGGGGATCGGCGGAACCTCCTCCGCGTTCGTCGTGGCTGGATCGGCGCCGGATGCTCGAATCATCCGTGTGGACGCCACAAACGTGTGGAACATCGCTGTGCCGGCGGGCAGCGCGGTGCGCACGATCGAGTCGCTCAAGGGCCGCAGAATCGGCGTGCAGTCGCTCTCGGCGGCGGGCTACCTCTTCGCGCGCGGCATGGTCACGGCCACGGGACTGGACCCGGACAAAGACATCTCCTGGGTGCCGGTAGGCGTGGGCGCGCAGGTGGCCGCGGCATTCCGCAACAACGAGATCGACGCTTACGGCGCGAACTACGGCATCACCGAACAGTTCGCGCGATTCGTTCCGAACGGCATGCGCTTCCTACCCTCCGCATTCGACCAGCTTCCCAACGGCTTCGCGGTGGTCGCCTCCGCCGACACCATCAGAAACAAGCGTGCGGAGCTACTTGCCTTCCTCAAGGCCTACGACGAAGGGGTGCTCATGGGCGCCGCCAACCCCCGCATGGGCGTTTCCCTGCACTGGAAGGCCTTTCCGAACCAGATCCCGGCGGCGGGCGCTGCGGAAGCTTCCGCGGACGTGGCCGCCGCGGTCAAGCGCAGCTGGACCGCGTTCGCCACCCCCGGGCCGTCGGGAATGCTGGGCGTTGCGAGCAAGGAATCGCTCGAAGCGCTGCAGCAAGCGTACCTCAAGTACGGAATCATCAAGAAGACGGTGGCAATCGACAAGGTGTTCGACCTGAGCCTCGCCACCGAGGCAGCGAGGTCGGTCGATGCCACGGCGATTGAAAAGGCTGCAGCCACCTGGCGCCCTTGAAGCGCAACCCTCCAAAGGAAACAAATGACACACGAGTTCCTCCAGCTCGACGTCGCCGACCGCATCGCGACGATTACCCTGAACCGGCCGGACAAGCACAACGCCGTCACCAATGCCATGTGGGATGGCATCTTCGAGACGCTCTCCTCGCTTCGCCCGCGCGAGGACGTGAGCGTGGTCGTCCTGAAGGGCGCAGGCAAGTCGTTCTGCGTCGGCCACGACATGAACGAGTCGCTGGAAACCTTCCCGAGCGCAACCGGCAACGCGTGGTTCGAGGAAGTGGACCGGCTTCACGCGCGATGGCAGAAGTACCGCGACGTGATGTGGCGCCTGCCGCAGCCCGTAATTGCGCAGATGCAGGGCAACCTCTTCACCATCGGCCTGGAGCTCGCGATGCAATGCGATCTCGTGGTCGCCGCAGACGACGCGAAGCTCACGCTGCGATCGCTCGGCGGTGGCAGCTACCTCGTGCACATGTGGCCTTGGCTCCTGGGCGTGCGCCGTGCGAAGGAGCTGCTTTTTATGGGCGCGCAGGTCTCCGGTGCGAAGGCGGCGGAGATTGGCATGGTGAACGCCGCCGTCCCCGCCGATGAACTCGATGCGTACGTGCAGGCAATGGCGGCGCAGATTGCCAAGGTGCCGCTCGCTTTCCTCGCGCTCGAAAAACGCGCCTGCAACATGGCGCTTGACATGATGGGAGCGCCATCCGCCATCGAGCACTCCGTGGCGCTGCGCGCTGTCGGTTTCCTGAGCAAAGAGAGCACGGCCGCGCGCGACAAGATGTTCTCGGGCAACTGGCGCGAGGGTGTGAAGGTGCGCGACGCAGGCTACGGGGGCGGCCAGTGACTACTGGCGCAAGGGATGAGGCGCTCCTGGACATTCGCGAGATGGGCGAATATAGGCGTGCGCATATACCCGGCTCGACGCCGCTGCCGCTGGGCGATATCGAAGCGCGCGTTCGGGGCTGCGTACCCGACGAAACCCTTCCCATCACCGTGTATGGCGCAGGCGACGGGCGCGAGGAGACTGCCGTGCAGATCCTGCGCCGCATGGGGTTCCGGAACGTGCGAGCGCGCGAAGGCGGAATCGGCGCATGGACGCGCGACGGAGGCGAAGTCGCGACCGGCTGGGGTTTCGAAGGCAAACAGTTCGGCGAGCGAGTCGCCGTCAGCGAGGGCATCCCGCACAAGACGGCCGATGAACTCGCGATGGAATCGGGGAAAGACGATGTGCTGATCATCGATACCCGCACCCAGGCGGAATTCGAGAAGGGACATCTCCCTGGGGCTGTCTGGCTGCCGCCGTTCGACAGCCTGCTGCACGCGGCGGACTTGTGCCGCCGCCATCGTGCCGTGTATGTCAATTGCGCGGGCCGAACGCGCAGCATCCTGGGCACGAGACTGCTCAGGCGCATGGGATTCGGCAACGTTTTTGCGGTGGAAAACGGCACCTGGGGCTGGATACACTCCGGCCGCAAGTTGGAAAAGGGCGCGGGCCGCAGGCTGCCCGAAGTGCCCGTCCACGCCCTGCAGGCAGCAGAAGCGCACGGGTTGGAGCTCGCGCGGTCGCGCGGCATTGAACTCTTGGCGCCCGTCGATGCGCAGGCCTGGCTCGCATCGACGGCGCCGCGTCACTATATTGTCGACGTGCGCCACGCACAAGGATTCCACGAAGGGCATGTGCCCGGCGCCTTGCACATCGAAGGCGGTCTGTTGCAATTCCAGGCGGAGGAACGCTTGGCGGTGCGTTCGCTGCCCGTGCTGGTGGTTGGCAGGTTCAGTGTCGATGGGGTTGCCGCTGCGGCGCTCCTGCGCGACCTCGGCTACAACGCGCTTGCGCTCGCCGGCGGATGCGAGGCGTGGGCCTTGGCGGGTCAGACACTCGACGAGGGCGACGGGGCGCCACGCGATTCGCTGGACCACGAGCCGGGGGCAGACAGCGTGCCGCAGTTGAGCTGGGGGGAAGCCAGGGCGCTCATCGCCCACGAAGCCCGGCTACTGGATGTGCGCACTCTCGGCGAGTTCGCCCTGGGCCACGTCCCGGGCGCCATGAGCCTGCCGCTTGGCTGCGTGACTCGCGACGCGGGCAGGTTCACGCCCGGAGTGCACTACATTGCCGCCGCCAACGGCCTGAAGGCGACCCGGGCAGCCGCACGCCTGCGGGCCGCCGGCTTGCGGGCGAGCGCTCTTCGCGAGAGCGTCGAGGACCTGCCCCAGCAAGGCGTCACTTTCGTCGAAGGGGTGAGCGGCTCCGGTGCCACGCTCGACGACGCGAAGGACGACGTCAATCCGTTCCAGCGTCGCGGCAGCCTAAGGCAAACCGTCGCCGAATCTCATGCCTATCTCGAATGGGAAACCGCCCTCGCCCATGGCGTGGCACTCCCGGCCGGGCAGCCCGTTTCGCAACCTTGAAGGAGACCCATCCATGTCCACAGTCCTCGTGATCGGCGGCACTGGCCCGACCGGCCCCTATATCGTCAACGGACTGCTTCGTGCTGGCCATGAGACCACGGTCCTGCACCGGGGCAATCACGAAGTGCCGTACGACCAGGAGATCGAACACATCCACACCGACCCGCACTTCGAGGAGCCGCTCAGCGCGGCGCTCGAGGGGCGCACGTTCGACATCGTCATCGCCACGTACGGGCGCGTGCGCCTCTACCCGAAGATTCTTCGCGGCAAGACCGGCCGCCTCATCACCGTGGGCGGGGCGACGTACCAGGCTATCGAATCGCGCGCAGCGACCGAGTCAGATCCGCGCATCGCGGGCCTCAAACTCTACGATCGCATGAACGAAACGGAGGATGCGCTGATGGAAGGCCACAGGGCCGGCTGGTACTCACTGACGCAC
This sequence comes from Ramlibacter sp., assembly GCA_036675435.1. Classification (GTDB taxonomy): domain Bacteria; phylum Pseudomonadota; class Gammaproteobacteria; order Burkholderiales; family Burkholderiaceae_C; genus Ramlibacter. The sequence goes on from JAKFEZ010000264.1 coordinate 15,281, forward strand.
ATGCGCTACCCCAACATCTACGGCCCACGCCAGCTCGCACCAACTGACTGGTCGACGATACGCCGCATTCGCGACGGCCGGCGGCGGCTGCTCGTCGTCGACGGCGGGCTCATGCTGCGAAGCCGCGCCTATGCAGGCAATGCCGCGCATGCGGTCCTGCTGGCCGTCCAGAAACCCGAGGCGGCGCACGGCGAAATATTCAACGTCGCGGACAACGCCACGGTGTCCGAAGCCGACCGTGTGCGCAAGATCGCGGCGGTGATGAAAGCAGAGGTGGAACTGGTGAGCATTCCCGCGGCAGCGAGCCTGCCGGCGTTCTATCCCGGCATCAGCCGCTCCATGCGTGTGAAGGGCATCGGCGAGCCACGCTCCGAACATGAGCAGCTTTCTGTCGCCAAGGCCGAGCGGCTGCTGGGATACCAAGGCCCCTGGAGCGTCGATGCCGCGATCGAGGAAACTGTGCGCTGGTATCTCGACAACGCGCCCGCGCCGGGCGGCGAGGTCGAAACCACGCTCGGCGACTCGTTCAACTACGAAGGCGAGGATGCCATGCTCACGCGCTACGACGAGATGATAGGTCAGCTCGACGGCAGCACGCTCGGTGGTGAGTACCGCCATCCTTATCACCATCCGAAGGAAGCTCAGGGCGCGCCCGCAGCGCTCGCAGCAGCAGGGGAGTAGTCGCCAGTGTCAAGTCCCTGCGGCGAGCAGCTGCCGGCGAAAGTCCGGATGCGCTACCGCCGCGATCGCGCGCGCTCTATCGGCTGCGGAGCGCCCCGTGAGCTTCGCGACGCCGAATTCCGTCACTATGTAGTCGACGTGCTCACCCGCAACCGTCGGCGGCGTCGGCCCACCGAGTCTTGCGAGGATGTTGCTCTTCTTGCCGTCGCGCGAGGTCGCCCGGAGCGCCACAATGCTCGCGCCGGCATTCGATGCGTGGGCGCCTTGCACGAAGTCCGGCAGCCCGCCGGGCCCCGCGATCGTGACGCCGTCCGCCCGCTCGCCATCCACGGCGCCTGTCAGATCCACCTGCAGGGCGCTGTTGATGGCGTGCAGCTTCGGCAGCGTCGCGAGCAACCGCGGATCATGTGTGATTCGGCAAGGGTGCAGCTCGAAGGACCGATTGCGGTGCAGGAAGCGGTAGAGCGCCTGTGTGCCGGTCGCCATGGTTGCGACGCTCCTGCCGGGGTGCAGGACGTTTGTGGCGTTGGTGATGTTGCCGCCTTCGATGAGCGGAAGCACCGCATCTGTCACGGTGCCCGTGTGAAGGCCGAGACCCTGGAGGTGGTGAAGGCGGCCGAGTGCAAGATCGGGAATGCTGCCGATGCCGGACTGCAGCATTGCGCCAGGTGGAATCAATCCGGCGACGTGGTCCGCAATCCGCGCGTCGAGTTCCGACTCGCTACTGGCCCTCATTTCCGTGACGGGCGTGCCGGGCGTGACCGCGTAGTCGACGCCGGATTCAGGGACGACAGTGGCGCCGAAGGTCCACGGCACGGACTCGTCGATCTCGGCGATCACCACAGGGTCCTGGGCGAGCACCGATTGCATGTAGTCCACGGAAACGCCCAGCGAGAATCCGCTGCCGTGCGCGTCGGGCGCAAGGCGCAGAAGCAGCAGGTCGGCCTTGAGCGACCCGGAGTCGAACAGCGAGCAGATGCGCGACAGGGGTTGGCGCGTGACTTCGACGGCCCCAGACTTCGCGGCGCGGCGCAGCCCCGTGCCGGGAAAGAAAGTGAGCACCCGAAGATGTACGAGCGCTTCGGGCTCGGCATAGGGCGACTCGGCCATCGGCATGAGCGTGACGACGCGTGCCCCTGATAGTTCGTGCGCATGATGTGCAAGCAGTGTGGCCAACTTCTGCGGCTGCGCGCAGGCCGACTGTAGTACGATCAATGGTGACTGAGGCAATCCGTGCAACACGGAAGAGAAATCGAGCATATCTTTCATGCGCCGATTGAACAGTGTTTCTTCCGCACGTACAACTCCGACGTAGTTGAATCATCGATCCATGAACCTGATCAATATCGGACCGGGTGACCTTCGTGCTTTCCTGGCGGTCGCACGGGCCCAGAGCTTTCGCCGGGCCGCGACACTGCTTGGCATCTCCCAACCGGCGCTGACTGCGCGCATCCAGCGGCTGGAAAGCGCGATTGGTCTGCGCCTTTTCGATCGCACGAGCCGCCGCGTAGCGCTCACCGATGCGGGCGGAAGGCTGATGCAGCGCTCGGAACACACGATCGATGAGCTCGAAGCAATCGTGCAGGACCTGCGCAGCGAGGCCGATCTCAAGCAAGGCTACGTCGCCTTTGGCGCTTCGCCCAGCATCGCGGCAACCCTACTGCCGCACATCATCCAGGGCTTCATGGCGGCGCACCCCGGCGTGCGCGTGAGCATGGCTGACGAGTTGGGCTCCCCGATCTTGGAACGTCTCTCGGCAGGGCGGTTGGAGTTCGCTCTCATCCCCACGCCGCCTGCAGTAAACGAGTTCGACGTGCGACCTCTGCTCACTGACCAGATGGTCTTTGTCGCGCCCAAGTCTTTCCCCATTCCTACCAATGCCGCTGTCACGTTCGCGAACCTCATGACTTTGCCCTTTGTCACGATGTCGCGGCCTTCTAGCATCTGGCGCATGCTCTCCGAGGCCTTTCAGGAGCGCGGTGAAATCTTCAAACCCGTGTTTGAGGCGTTCAACGCGGCCACGCTGCTGGGCTTCGTAGAGCGCGACATCGGCATCACGGTGCTGCCCAGCATGCTCGTGGACCAGCACAACATCACGCGCTCGTTCCGGGTGCCCGTGACAGATGTGCAATTCGAGAGGGAGATCAGTCTGGTGACGCTGCACGGCCGCGCCCTCTCACCAGCAGCGTCCGCACTCGCGGCGGCGATACGCGCGGGGCTACGCATGTCCGCGGCAAGGGGCGTGCGGTTGCACACCCCTTGAAGCCGCTCCCGAGTACGCCCTAGACGCCATCGTGACTCGCAACGCAGGAGGATGCATGAAGCGACAAGGACCATTGACAGGGGTCCGTGTGCTCGAAATCGAGGCGATCGGGCCTGTGCCCTGGGCTGGCATGATGCTGTCGGACCTCGGTGCGGATGTGCTGCGCGTCGATCGCCCTGCACCCCCGGAGCTCGGGATCGCGCGAGATGCCCGGTACGAGATCGTCAATCGGGGCCGGCGCTCCCTGGTCGTGGACCTCAAGTCCGCCGAGGGCGTGGCCACGGTGATGGATCTCGCCGCGCGCGCGGACATCCTGCTGGAAGGCTTGCGGCCGGGCGTGATGGAGCGGCTTGGGCTGGGGCCCGATGCCTGCTTCGAGCGCAACCCGAGACTCGTCTATGGGCGTATGACCGGATGGGGCCAGGAAGGTCCTCGAGCCCACGTCGTTGGCCACGACATCAACTACATCGCGATCGCCGGTGCGCTCCATGCCATCGGCCGGGCGGACGAGCCGCCGACCGTTCCTCTTAATCTGGTGGGGGATTTCGGAGGCGGAGGCATGCTGCTAGCGTTCGGCGTGCTGGCCGCGTTAAACGAGGTGCGTTCGTCGGGCGAGGGACAGGTGGTCGATGCGGCGATGGTCGACGGCACGCTTTCGCTGCTTGCCCCGATTCTGGGCCGATGGCAAGCGGGTGCCTGGCAGGATCGGCGCGAGTGCAACATCATCGACGGCGGCGCGCACTTCTACAACACGTATCGGACGGCCGATGGGAAGTCCGTGGCGGTCGGCGCGATCGAGCCGCGCTTCTATGCCGCGCTGCTTGCGGGGCTCGGGCTGCAGGCCGAAGACCTTCCGGCCCAGCATGATAGGAGCCAGTGGCCGAAGATGCGCGAGCGCTTTGCAGCGATCTTTGCGCAGCACGCGCGTGACCACTGGACGAATGTGTTCAAGGAGACGGAGGCGTGTGTCTCACCCGTGCTCTCCTTTTCCGAGGTGGCGTGCGACGCGCACATCCTGGATCGCCTGTCCCTGCAGAACGTCGAAGGCGTGCTGCACCCTGCGCCGGCGCCGCGGTTCTCCCGCACGCCGGGCGCCGTCGCCAGCCCGCCGGTGGTCAGGGGTTCAGGTGGTGCGCAAGCACTTGAAGAGTGGCTTTTCGAACCCAGGACCTAACTTCGCTCAAAGAAGCAGCCAGGGAAGCTGAGCTACGGATCGTTGGGCCCTCGACCTCAGCGGCGCGTCGCTCCTGCGCGAGTCGGACCATGTGGTTCTCGTTGCCGCCGCCCGCCGGACACGTGTCGTGGTATGACCCCGGCGTTGCGTCGAGCGGTCTTGACTGAACTGTTACGGCCGCTCAACCGCCACCATCAGGACTTCTTCGCCTCGCCCGCCGTCTTGCCGGTGGCCTGGCGCGCGTCTGCCTTCGCCTTGTCGTAGGAGGCGCTGGCGTCCTTCTTGCACGCGGCCATGGCAGAGCCCTTCTGATCTTCGCACTTCTCCTTGGCGACTTCGTACTCGCCCTCGGCCTTCATCAGCCGCACCTTCTCGTCGGCCTTCGCCCCAGGGCGGTTCTGCGCATCGAGCTCGGCCTTGGCGATCTTCTCCTTGGCCTTCGCCTCTGCCTCGCAGACGTCCTTGGCGTTCTCCTTCATGGACTCGCAGGCTTTCTTCTCCTGCTTGGCCTGGGCCTCGATCTTGTCCTTGGCCGACTTGTAGGCGTCCTTGCTCATGGCGTCGGCCGCGAAGGCGCTGCCGGCGAAACCGGTGGCAAGCGCCACGGTGAGTGCAATGAGATGTTTGTGCATGATGGTGCTCCCTTGAATGAAAAATGCGAATGCCATCTGGATGCTAGGCGTTGGCCGCATCTGCACCAACGAACGGCGCGCCCGCAGGGCCGTCGGCGCCGGCAGGCGATCGTCGTGGGAAAGCGCCTACAACGCGTGCCATGCAAAAACTCGACGGCCTGGCCGAAGCTGGGTTGGCGAGATCGCCGTACGTGATCCTGCCCATTTCAAGCATCGACTACGTGGTATCTTTTGTGAAGGACGCCAGCGAAATGCCCATCATCCTCGCCATCTCCGGCAGCCTGCGTTCAGGCTCATTCAACACGGCGTTGCTGCGCGCCGCCGCCGGCCTGATGCCCGCCGGCGCCGCACTGGAAATCGCCACGCTGCGCGGCATTCCCCTCTATGACGGCGACGTCGAAAGCAGCGAAGGCATCCCCTCCGCGGTGCAGGCCTTGAAGGATCGTGTTGCCGCGTGCGATGGCCTGCTGCTGGCCACGCCTGAGTACAACAATTCGATGCCGGGTGTGCTGAAGAACGCGATCGACTGGCTCAGCCGTCCGGCTGCGGATATCGCGCGGGTGTTCGGCAACCGGCCTGTCGCCGTCATCGGCGCTTCACCGGGTGGCTTCGGCACCATCCTGGCGCAAAACGACTGGTTGCCGGTTTTGCGCACGCTCGGCACGCGGCCCTGGTTCGGCGGCCGGTTGCTGGTGTCGCGGGCCAGCCAGGTTTTCAACGAGGCCGGCGAACTGGTCGACGATAAGGTGAAGGCCCAGCTGCAGCAGTTCCTGCAGGGCTTCGTGGCCTCGCTGCAGCGCTAGCGTGCCATGCCCACGCCCCATGCTCCGCCCGCTTCGAGGTGGCCAGCGCTGCCTTTCGCGCCGTGGCGCGACACGCAGGCCACGCTGCACATGTGGATGCAGATCGTCGGCAAGACGCGGCTGGCCCTTGCGCCCATGGAGAATCATTGGTGGCAGGTGGCGCTGTACCTGACGGAGCGCGGCCTCACCACGACGCCCATGCCCTGGGCTGGGCGCACGCTGGTGGTGGATTTCGATTTCATCGATCATGCACTGGCGCTGCGGACCAGCGATGGGGCGTCGCGCAGCCTGGCCTTGGCGCCGCGCCCCGTGGCCCGCTTTTACGCTGAGTACGTCGCTGCCTTGCGATCGCTGGGCATCACGCCGTCGATCATGCCCAGGCCCGTCGAGGTGGAGACCTCGATCCCCTTTGCGGACGACCTGGAGCATGCCTCTTACGACGCCGAGGCGGTCCATCGATGGTGGCGGGTCATGGCGCAGGCCGATCGCGTGTTCAAGCGTTTTCGCAGCCGCTTCAGCGGCAAGCAAAGCCCGGTTCATTTCTTCTGGGGCAGTTTCGACCTGGCCGCGACGCGGTTTTCCGGACGGCCGGCCCCGCGTCATCCCGGCGGCGCGCCGAACTGCCCCGACCGGGTGATGGTGGAGGCTTACTCGCACGAGTGCAGCAGCGCCGGCTTCTGGCCGGGCGGCGGCGCCATCGAGGAGGCCGCGTTCTATGCCTATGCCTATCCGGAGCCGCCGGGCTATGCCCAGCATCTGGTGCAGCCCGCCGCCGCCCGCTATCTCGCCAAGGCGCGCGAGTTCATCCTGCCCTACGACGCGGTGCGCACGGCCGCCGACCCGGATACCAGTCTGCTGAGCTTTCTGCAAAGCACCTATGAGGCTGCAGCCGGCGCCGGCCGCTGGGACCGCGCCGCACTCGAGAGCCGACATGCAAGTTGAGCGCGCCACGTTCGCGGCGGCTGACGGCAACCTGCTGGCGGCCCGCCTGGACAGCCCCGATGGTCCGGCGCGTGCCCACGCCCTGTTTGCGCACTGCTTCACCTGCGGCAAGGACGTATTTGCGGCCAGCCGCATCGCGCAGGCGCTGGTCGAACACGGCATCGCGGTGCTGCGGTTCGACTTCACCGGGCTGGGCGCCAGCGAGGGTGAATTCGCCAACACCAACTTCTCCTCCAACGTGGCGGATCTGGTTGCCGCGGCCGACTACCTGCGCCGCGATCACCAGGCGCCGGCGCTGTTGATCGGCCACAGCCTGGGCGGCGCGGCCGTGCTCGCCGCGGCCGAGGCGATCCCTGAAGCAAAGGCCGTGGCCACGATCGGTGCACCCAGCGATCCCAGCCATGTGACAGGGCTGTTTCGCAGCAGCGTGGCGGAAATCGAAGCCCATGGCGAGGCCGAGGTGCAACTGGCCGGACGGCCGTTTCGCATCAAGCGGCAGTTTCTCGCCGACGCGGCCGAGCAGAATCTCAACGTGAAGATCGCCCGGCTGGGCCGCGCCTTGCTGATCCTGCATTCACCAGCCGACGCGACCGTCGCCATCGGCAATGCCACCGGAATTTTCGTCAACGCGCAGCACCCGAAGAGCTTCGTGTCGCTCGACAATGCCGACCACCTGCTGACCCGACGCAGTGACGCCGCCTATGCGGCCGGCATCATCGCCGCGTGGAGCGAGCGCTACCTGAATTGAAGTGACGAGCATAGGCTCGGCGGTTTTGCAACTGGCTTGTATCCGCCGCGTATCGCCAAGGAAATTCCCGCCCAAGGGGAGCACGCGCAGCCGTAGACTGCCGCCATGAGCGGTCATGCGTCACTGTCCCGGCCCGCCGGCGCCCAGGCTCCCGCGCTCACGCAGGTGCAGGCACTGCGCCGGGTCGCGCTGGCTGCGGCGCATCCGGGCGGGCCGGACCTGTTCGCGCACCTGGCACGCGAGCTGGCAGCCAGCCTGCAGGTCGGTCTGGTCTTCGTGGCAGTGTTCGCCGACGATTCGGCCCGCACGATGCGCACCGTGGCCGCCTGCCTGGATGGCCGCATGCTGCGCAACTTCGAGTACCCGCTCGACGGCTCTCCCTGCGCGGCCGTGGTCGGACGCTCGTCCCAGTTCATCCCGGCCGGCCTGCTGCCGCACCTTCCCGCCGGTTCGCTCTCGGCCGGCAAGCACATGGATTCCTTCGCGGCTTTTCCATTGCATGACAATGCGGGCGAGCCGCTGGGGTTGGTGGTCGCCATGGACCGGCAGCCCATTGCCGGCGGCGACGCCGATCATGCCGAAGCGATGCTCAAGATCATCGCCGGCCGGGCGGCGGCGGAGATCGAGCGAGGGCGCACCGACGATGCCCTGCGCGCTGTGGCCCTGGCGGTGTCCGACCCGCGCAGCGGCACGGTGTTCGACGAGCTGGTCCGGCTGCTGGCGACCATCCTGCATGTTGAAGTGGCCTTCATCGCGCGGTACGAATCCGCGCAGCCGCAGTGGCTGCACATCCTGGCGATGTACGAGGACGGGCAGATCGTGCAGGATGTCCGCTACGAGGTGGCCGGCACCCCCTGCGAAACGGTGCTGGGCCAGCGCTTCCGCGCCTATCCCACGGGGCTGGCGCAGGCATTTCCGCAAGATGCGGACCTGCGCGAACAATGCACCGAAAGCTACGCCGGGCACCCGCTGGCGGCTTTGGACGGCACGCCGCTCGGCGTCGTCGCCGTGGCCTCGCGACGCCCTCTGACGCAGTTGCCGCGGGTCGAAGCCATGCTCAAGATCTTTGCCGTGCGGGCGGCGGCCGAGGTGGAGCGGCTGCGCGCGAGCGAAGCGCTTCAGCGTTCGGAGGCCAGCTACCGGGCGATTTTCGAGGCATCCGAGGACGCGATCTTCGTGCACGACTGGGACACCGGGGCCGTGCTCGACGTCAACAGCAAGGCTTGCGAAAACTACGGCTACAGCGCCGACGAGCTGCGTCGCAGCCACGTCGAGGACACCTGTTCGGGCGTGTTCCCGTCCACGGCCGAGGAGGCGCTGCGCCACATGCAGCGGGCCAGGGGCGGCCACTGCCCGCCCTTCGAGTGGCAGCGCCGCAACAAGGATGGCAGCCTGCATTGGGACGAGGTGCGGCTCAAGCGGGTCATGCTCGACGGCAGGCCGCATCTGCTCGCCTTCAGCCGTGAGATCACGGCGCAAAAGCGCGCCCTGGAGGACCTGCGCCTGCGCGAGCAGCAGTACCGGGCGATCTTCGAGAGTTCGCAGGATGGCCTGTTCATGTGGAACGAGCAGCTGCGCGTCGTGGATGTGAATCCGGCGGGTCTGGCGATCTATGGCGTCCGGCGCGAGGACGTCATCGGCCGGACCTATCCCAGCAGCATGCCCGAGGGCTACGTGCGCGAGCGCCAGCAGATGGTGCGCCGGGCACTGGCCGGCGAAACCATCCATATGGAAACCACCGTGCTGCGCCCCGATGGCAGCAGCTTCGACGCCGACCTGCGAATCATGCCGTTCACCCAGCGCGGCCAGCCGCACGCGCTGACGGTGGTGCGAGACATCAGCGAGAGGCGCCGCCGGGAGCGCGAACTGCAGCGCAGCGAGGCCCGGCTGCGTGCCACCGTCGAGGCCGCGTTCGACTGCGTCATCGGCATGGACAGCGAAGGCCGGGTGATCGAGTTCAACGCGGCGGCAGAGCGGGTGCTGGGCTACCGGCGCGCCGACATGCTCGGCCGGGTGCTGGCCGACGTGATCGTGCCCGAGCGCTACCGCGACGCCCATCGCCACGGCGTCAGGAATTTTCGCGAAGGCGCCGGCGCGGCCATGGTCGGCCGGCTGGTCGAGACCACGGCCGTGCGCGCCGACGGCAGCGAGATCCCGGTGGAGGTGGCGGTCGGCGTGGCCGCCGTGCCCGAGGGCCACATCTTCGTGGGCCATCTGCGGGACATCACCGAGCGGCGGCGCGCCGACCAGGCGCTGCGCGACAGCGAGGAGCAGCACCGCGCGATTTTCAATGCTTCGGCAGATGCGCTGGTGCTGCGCGCGGCAGACTTCAGCATCGTCGACGTCAATGCGACCTACGAGGCCATGAGCGGATTTTCACGTGCCGAAGTGCTGGGGGTGGCCCGTGTGCTGGCCAACCCGCCCGAGGTGATGGCGACGATCCGCGCGCTGCACGAGAAGGCCATCGCCGGCGAAACGGTGACGCTGGATACCCAGCTGCTGCGCCGGGACGGACAGCGCTATGACCTGGAGCTGCGCGGGGTGCCGATCCAGCACCGGGGCCAGCCGCACGTGCTGTACATCGGGCGCGACATCACCCAGGGCAAGCTGGCCGAGCGGGCGCTGCGCGACAGCCAGGAGCAGTACCGCGCGATTTTCAACGCCTCGTCCGACGCGCTGGTGCTGCGCGATGCCCACTATCGCGCGGTCGAAGTCAACCCGGCCTACACCACCATCAGCGGCTACACCCGCGACGAGGTCATGGCCGCGGACCGCGTGCTGACCCAGGCCGACCCGGCAGTGCGCGCCCGCCATCGCGTCGAGCACCACCTCGCACTGGCCGGCAAGCCGCTGCGCTTCGAGGTCACCGCCACGCGCAAGGACGGTTCCACCTTGCACAGCGAAGTGCGCGGCACGCCAATGATGTACCGCGGCCAGCCGCACGTGCTGTACGCCGTGCGTGACATCACCGAGCGCAATGCCGCCGAGCAGCGTCGGCGCGAGCTGGAGCGGCAGTTGCGCCAGGCGCAGAAGATGGAGGCGATCGGCCAGCTCACCGGCGGCATCGCGCATGACTTCAACAACATCCTGACCAGTGTGATCGGCTATGTGGCGATGGCCCGCGAGCGTCCCGCGGCCGGCGACGACCCGGTGCTGGCGCGCCAGTTGGGCCAGGCGCAGATGGCCGCCGAGCGCGCGCGGGACCATGTGGCGCAGCTGCTGGCGTTCTCGCGCCCACGGCGGGGCGAAAGGCGCCTGCTGGCGCCCGCGCCCGTGGCCCGTCAGGCGCTGCAGCTGCTGCGTCCGAACCTGCCCTCGTCGATCGCAGTGGAGTGCGCCGAAATGTGCGGCGAGATCGAGCCGGCGGTGCCGCCCGTGGTGGCCGACCCGGTGCAGCTCGAACAGGTGCTTTTCAACCTGTGCATCAACGCGCGCGACGCGATCGGCGATCACGGGACCATTCGTGTGAGGATCGGCTACTCCGCGGCGCGCGGGCACTGCGCCTCATGCAGCGCGCGCGTTGACGATGCCTGGTGGGTCTGGGTGGAAGTCGCCGACGACGGCCGCGGCATGCCGCAGGACGTCATTGAAAGGATGTTCGAGCCCTTCTTCACGACCAAGGAAGTCGGCCGCGGCACCGGCATGGGCCTGGCCATGGTCCACGGCATCGTGCACGACCACGGCGGCCACATCGCCGTGGAATCGGCGCCGGGCCAGGGCTCGGTGTTCCGCGTATTGCTGCCGGCCGCGGCGCAGGACGCGGTGCGGGCCGATGCGCCGGCAGCGGCCGCCCCGCCGGAGCGGCCCTCCCAGCCGCTGCTGCAAGGCCGCGTGCTGCTGGTGGAGGACGAGCCGATCGTCAGCGACTACATGGTCGAACTGATGACCGGGTGGGGCCTGGACGTGGTGCTCGAGCGCGACCCGCTGGCCGCGGCCCGGCGCCTGGCCAGCGGCGAGCAGCGCATCGATCTGCTTCTGAGCGACCAGACCATGCCGGGCATGACCGGGCTCGCGCTGGCGCGGCAGGCCCAGGCACAACGGCCTGGCTTGCCGGCGCTGCTGTACACCGGAAATGCCTCGGAAATCGCGCCGCAGGAGCTGGCCGACTGCGGCGTGCGGGCGTTGCTGCGCAAGCCCATCGACGGCGCTGCGCTGCGCCCCTTGTTGCGCGATCTGCTGAAAGCGCATACGAGCGAGATACAAAACTGAGGCTCGCTGAAATCTCCCGAATACCGGCGTTGACCACACTGTAGTCACACACCGGGCAGGCGGGCAACGAGCGAAGCCCGCCACGCGCCACCTTCGCAACATCGCTCAAGGAGTCAGAACGTGAACCGTAACTTCGCATCCATCCTCGCCGTCGCCGCCACCACTGCCGTTGCCGGACTCGCCGCGATCGCCTCGAGCCCTGTTTATGCCGAAACCCCCACCATCGACGACACACCTTTCGTCAGCACGCGCACCCGGGCCGAAGTGCGCGCCGAAGTCTTGCGCCAACCCGAGCTCGTGACGGCCGCTGCCAGCGAGTGGACCCTGCAGCACAACCACGCGCCGCAGGTTGCAAGCGTGCTCACGCGCGAGCAGGTGAGGGCGCAGTACCGGGCCGCGCGCGACGAGGTGCACGCCCTGACGTCGGAGGACAGCGGCTCGAGCTATCTCGCAGCCCGGCAGATGCGCAATGATTCCGGCATCGTCATGGCGGGCTCGGCGCGCTGACGCGCAGCGCCGCTCTGGCAGGGTGGCGCTTTATGCAAGCTCGTGCACAACAGCACCTCTCGAAGGGCCCCTCGCGGGCCCTTTGTTTATGCTTGTATTCGGACTCGCCAAGCGAGTGTGACTGCGGCAAAATCCGCTCACATGAACGAACGCCCGCGCCTGCTCGTCATCGACGATGACCCGTCGGTTCGGGCGATGCTGCGCGAGTACCTCGAGGGCCATGGCTTTGCGGTCGACGAGGCCGGCAGCGGCGCGCAGATGCGCGCGTGCCTCGAAGCCGCGTTGCCAGACCTCGTCCTTCTGGATGTGCGCCTGCCCGGCGAGGATGGGCTGGTGCTGGCCAAGTATCTGCGGGACCACTACGAGCTGGGCATCATCATGGTGACGGCCTCTGGCGACGTGGTCGACCGCGTGGTCGGGCTGGAGATGGGCGCTGATGACTACGTGGCCAAGCCGTTCGATCCGCGCGAACTGCTGGCGCGCCTCAAGAGTGTGCTGCGCCGTGTGCAGGCCCGGCCTTCCGCCAAGGCGTCGACCAGCGCGCCAGCGCCAGCGCCCGCGCCGGTGGCCGCCACGCGCAAGCTTCAGCGCGTCGGCCGCTGCGAACTCGACCTCGAGGCTCGTCGGCTGTTCGAGCTTGCAGGGCCTGAGGTGACTCTCACTGCCATGGAGTACGACTTGCTCAAGGCCTTCCTGGCCAATCCCAACCGGGTGCTCTCGCGCGACCAGCTGCTGATCCACACCCGCAACCGGGAATGGGAGCCGTTCGACCGTTCGATCGACATTCGAATCGGCCGGCTGCGGCGCAAGATCGAGCCGGACCCTGCGGGCGAGCCCCGGTGCATCCGGACGGTGCGCAACGCCGGCTACATGTACGTGCCCGACCTGTCGTGATCGCGCCGGCCCGCCGTAGGACAGCGACTACGCGGATGTGCGCATTCTGTCCCTATGGAAGAGGTCGAGCCAGCACTACCATCAGTTCAATGGTAGACCTCAAGCCCGTCAACAACGACGAAGCCGACGAGCCGCCGGTCCGCACTGGGCATGGAGCAGCCAGCCTGATACCACTCATCAACGATGAAGCCCGGTTGAAGCATCCGCAGCTCGGCGAGCCGGATGACGAGATGCCGGTCGAGCGGCCCGCGCAGACGCCGGCTCCGGTGCGTCGCGACAGCTGAGAAAGCACATCGATATTTCAGGCTGGCGACGCTGCGCCGGGCCGGGGCCGGTCTAACTGCGCTCCCGCCACCAGTTCGAGTTTGGCCGCCGCCGCCCAGACCGAAAGCAGATGCTGATGCCACAGCTCGGCAAACTTCGCTTCGTGGTCACCCACCAGCCATGCCTCGGGGTCGCGCTGGCGCAGTTGCTGCTGCCCCCACAAAAAATCGATCAGGCGTGCATGCACCGCGAACAGCTCGGCAGCCTCGCCGGAGAGTTCGGGAAACCAGTGCTGCCGCAGCGCACGGACTTGTTCCAGTGGCGAATCTTTCTGGATATCGCCCTGGAAGAATGCCGTGCGTCGCTGGGCGGCAACCCAGTCCGAGTAGCGATCCAGCGCGTCCAGCAATTCGGCGGCCTTCAGTCGCCTCTGCAGGGCCAGTCTCAGGCGCCGGGCAACCACCGCGCTGGCGATCGCCACCAGCACCAGGCCGGCGGTCAGCCACAGGAGGTAGTAAGCGCCATTCGACACGGGCCGGCCGCTTCATTCGCGCAGGTCAGGGCAGGTCGGGAATGCGCAGCTTCTGCCCGGGGTAGATCTTGTCCGGGTGCGTCAGCATCGGCCGATTGGCCTCGAAGATGGCGTTGTACTTGTTGGCGTCGCCATAGTACTGCTTGGAAATGGCCGATAGCGTGTCGCCTCGGGCCACGTCGTGGTATTGCGCTGCCTTGGCCTGCTGGGCCACGGTCAGGCCGTTTTCCACCGCGGAAACATGCGCCACGTTGCCGCAGCACAGAACGGCCTTCTCGGCCGCGTCCTGGGTCGGGGCGCGACCGCTGAGCGTGGCCTTGCCGCTGGCGCCGTCGAATTTCACGTCCAGGTTCTCGATGCCCAGGTTCTGCTGCTCGACATAGGCCTGAATGGCTTCACCCGCCTTGACGTTCAGCACCTCGACGCTGTCCTGCTGCGGCTGCGGCTGTGATTGCGGCGCCGCCGCGGCGGGCGCAGCCGGCTGGGCATCGGGTTTCTTGAAGAGCTTTTCGCCGGCATCTTTGATGAAGCTGAGAAGGGACATGAACACTCCTGGAAATGGTTGCAAGAGTGTGCAAACATTGCGGCCTCGTCAACGTCGGACAGCCGCTGTCCGGGCTGTAGGCAGCGGCGGACAAACGCGCCGATCAACGCGGCGCGCAGCGGGGTCTCGCCAAGCCGATGCCACCGCAGGGAAGATTTTCCTGCCGGGCAATCCGCTCGGCCTTGTCTTCCCAACGCCCTGACAGCTTTGAGAAGCGCGCACGGCACTCCGCGGCAAAACATTCCTGCGCTTGCAGTGTGTCCAGGTTCCTGGCAACACGGCGCGCGATCAGGTAGCGATGGGCCGGCGCGGCGTTGTGCATGAAGGCCGTCATGAGCGACAGCGTGGCCGTCCAGAGGGCGGCGCAGGCATTTGTCAGCGCCAGGGCCTGGGCGTCCGCGTCGACGTCGGGTTTCATCGGGTGGGCTCCATGCAAAGTGACTGTGCGTCATCGTAGGCTGTCCCTGTGATGAGCCTTGTCAGCCTCGGGGCCCAGACGCGGCGCGTGCTTTCCTACGCCGAGTCGCCCCGGCCGCAACGTGCGGCCGGGCACTGAACCGATTATTTCTCCGAGGCGTTTTGACGAGCGTGGCGCTTGCGGCCCGCTGCGCGCGCCTCTTCGCTGGTGAACTCGTGGGCGTGCCCGCTCTGGTGGGCAGCGCGGCCTCCCAGGCTGGCGATCTCGCGCTGGCGCTGCGGGTCCATTGCGGCGAAACCGCGCAGGCTGCGGCGATGCGTGGAGGGTTCGTTGTCACCGCGCTGGCTGGAATTCTCTTGCAAAGACATGTTCAATCCTTTCGGGATGGGTTGGAAGCGTCTCACTGTGGCAAGGTCCGTGCCCGGCAGTTTTCTACCGCTATAGCGCTACAAGAGGGGGGGTTCCGCCCGACTCGGCGGTAAATCTTGCTGCAAGCTGAGCTAACTTCCCAGCGCGCAAGCCAATCCGGGGGAGGCAATGCCGGCTAGACGCCGTATTCCTTCAGCCGGTTGTACAGCGTCTTCAGGCTGACGCCCAGGGCGGCGGCGGTGCGCTCTTTCTGGTGGCCGTAGTGCTCCAGGGTGGCCAGGATCACCTGGCGCTCCACGCTGGCCAGCGGCGTGCCCACCATGACTTCCAGCGATGCGGCGCCCGGCGGACGCATCGACTCGGACAGCACGTCGCGCGGCAGCCATTGGTCACCGATCTCGCTGCTGGCCGTCATCACGTAGGCGCGTTGCAGTACGTTGCGCAGCTCGCGCACGTTGCCCGGCCAGCGATACTGCGCCAGCCGCGCCAGGGCGGCCGGCGAAGCACGCTTGAAGGCGCCCTCGCGCTGGCCGATCTCCTGCAGGAAGTGCGACACCAGCAGCGTCACATCCTGGGGGCGCTCGCGCAGCGGCGGCAGTTCGACCGGAAACACGTTGAGGCGATAGAACAGGTCTTCGCGCAGCGCGCCGCTGGCCACCGCCGTGGCCGGGTCGCGGTTGGTGGCGGCAATCACGCGCACGTCGGTCTCCAGGGGGGTGGTGGAGCCCACCCGCATGAAGGTCCCGGTTTCCAGCACGCGCAGCAGCTTGACCTGCAGCGCCAGCGGCATCTCGGTGATTTCGTCCAGGAACAGCGTGCCGCCGTGGGCGCGCTCGAAAAAGCCCTGGTGCTGGCGCTCGGCGCCGGTGAAGCTGCCGCGCTCGTGGCCGAAGATCTCGCTTTCGATCAGGTTGGGCGAGATGGCGCCGCAGTTGACCGCCAGGAAGGGGCGGGCGCGGCGGCGGCTCAGGTCGTGCACGGTACGGGCGACCAGCTCCTTGCCGGTGCCGCTTTCGCCGGTGATGAAGACGGTGACCGAGGTGCCCGCCACGCGGGCGATCTGCTCGTACACGCGTTTCATGGGCTCGGAGTTGCCGACCAGGTGCCCGAACCGGCCACTGCGCTGCAGGTCCTCGTTCAGACTGTCGACTTCGGCGCGCAGCACCGATGGCCGGGTGACGCGCGAGAGAATGCTCTGGAGCTGCTTGGCGCTCACCGGCTTGATCAGGTAATCTGCCGCGCCGTAGCGCAGGGCCTGGATGGAGGTTTCCAGGCTGGCGTGGCCGGTCATCAGCACCACTTCGGAATTGCCGATCAGGTCCTGATCGTCCAGCAAGGTCATGCCGTTCCCGTCGGGGAGCCGCAGGTCGAGCAGCACCAGGTCGGGCTGCTGCAAAGCCATCTGGCGGCGCGCGTCCCGAAGCGAGCGAGCGGTTGCCGCAGAAAAGCCCTGGGCGCCCACCAGCGCCGCCATCATCTGTGCGGAATCCGCATCGTCCTCGACGATCAGCGCATGACTCATCGGCTGTTCCCCTCTAACGAATGAAGCTGCTCAAGTAAGAACTGCCCCCATATTGACTTACAGGTGAGTCGAAAGGTGTAACAGAAAGTGAGCGCACTCTTCAATCAGCGCTGAGGCTGGCTCTCAGTTGATTCGGATCAACCGGTTTGACGAGGTAAGCGTCGAACCCGGCCACCAGCGCCTCGTGGGCGTCGCGCTCGGCCCCGTACCCCGACAGCGCGATCATCCGGCCGGCGTACCCGGCAGCGCGCGCATGGCGGGCCAGCTCGAACCCCGTGAGGCCGGGCAGCCCGATGTCCACGATGGACACCTCGGGTTTGAGCCTGAGCAACTGGGTGAGTCCTGCGATGCCATCGACTGCGGTGCTGACAGTATGGCCGTCCAGTTCGAGTTTGGAGCGCAGGGCCGCCAGCACGTCTTCGTTGTCCTCCACGACGAGGACCTTGCGCCGCCGCGAGGGCCGCAGGACATCGCCCTCGGGCTGGATGGGCGCCTGCACGGCCGGGATGCGCACCGTGAAAAGGCTGCCTTCGTCCGAGCTCTCCACGCCGACGCTGCCGCCATGCAACTCCACCAGCCGGCGAACCAGGGTGAGGCCGATGCCCAGGCCGCCGGCCCGGCGGTCCAATGTGCGGTGGCCCTGGACGAACAGCTCGAAGATGTGCGGCAGCAGCGTTGCGGGGATGCCCATCCCTGAATCGCGCACCTGAAGCACCGCGTCGGCCTGTTCGCGGCTGATGCTGACCCGGATGACCCGGCCGGACGGGGTGTACTTGATGGCGTTGGTGAGCAGGTTGGTGACCACCTGCTCGATGCGCACGGCGTCGCCCTGGATCCAGGCATCCTCGAGCGCCAGCTCCAGTTCGTGGCCCTTGGCCTCGCGCGTCACGGCCAGTGTTTCCTGCACCCGGTTGACCACCGATCTGAGGTTGACCGGCTGGTTCGCCAGCATGATCTTGCCGGCGATGACCCGTCCGACGTCCAGCAGGTCGTTCATCATGTGGGCGAGATTGCGGGTCTGCCGGGCGATGATCGCCCGCGCTTCGGCGCCGGTGTGGCTGCCGGGCTCGGCGATGTCCAGCACGTCGATGGCGGCCGAGATGGCGCCTAGCGGGTTGCGCAACTCGTGACTGAGCATCGTGAGGAATTCGTCCTTCGCGCGGCTGGCGGCTTCGGCCTCCCGGCGCGCCGCCAGGGCCCGCTCGGTCAGTTGCGCCCGATCGCGGTCAGCCTCCTTCTGGTCGGTCATGTCCACCGTGATGCCGGTCATCTGGGAGGCCCGGCCTTCCGCGTCGTAGTAGAGCATCACCCGGCTGGAAAGCCAGCGCGAGCCGCCGTCCGGCTGCGGCACGCAATACTCGAGCGTGGCGCGTTCGCGGCGCAGGGCGCAGGCTGTCCAGAATTCCCGCTCGATGCGCTCGCGGTCGTCGGCGTCGATCTGCTTGAACCAGTCGCGCAAAGCGCGGTCGTCCGTCTGCTCGGCCGCGAACAGCTTGCACTGCCCCGGCGTCCACGCCAGCCGGTCGCTGGCGAATTCGTAGTGGAAAAAGCCCACGCGCCCGGCCTCCTGGGCCAGCTCCATCAGCCGCTGGCTCTCTCTCAGCTGCTCGTCGGCCGCCAGCAGGCGCTCCTCGACCCGCTTGCGATCAGTGATGTCCACCATGGCGCTGATGGCCCCGCGCGGGTGGCCATTGGCGTCGTGCAGCGGCACCGCATTGGCGATCACGAACGTGGCGGACCCGGACGCGGTGCCGATCTCCAGCTCCATCCCCGAGATGGTTTCGCCCCGCGCTGCGGCGCGCTGCAGCGGCTCCTGCTCCGGCGTGAGGAGCCTGCCGCGGTGCAGCAGGCGCACGCCGGCCTCCTTGTGCCGGCCCGGTGGACCCACCAGGCGGACCATCGCCGCGTTGTGCCAGATGACCCGGCAACCCGCATCCTGGGCGAAGGCGATGCCGATCGGGCTGCTGTTGAACAAGGTCTCGAACTCCTGGGCCTTGGCCTGCAGCGAGTCGTGGGCGAAGGTGTCCTTCATGTGGGCCTGGAGCAAGGCATCGCGCAACAAGGCGATTTCATACACAGGCACGCGGCCGTTCAGGCCACCGGGGCCTTGCATGGCCAGCCGGTGCAAGGGCTTGGCTATCCGGCGCGCCACCAGGGCGGCCAGCATCACGCCGACCAGCAGGCTCGCACCGCTGGTGGACAGCGCCGCGATGATGGCCTGGCGATGCGCCGACTCGATGGGCGCCGCCGGCAGGGCCACTCGCACGTGCCAGCCCGCCAGCGGGACCGTCTGCCAGGCCGCGTACACGGTTCGGCCGTCGACCTCGCTGGAGCGGTGCACGCCCGACGCGCGACCCTGCATCGAGGCCGAGGCGTCCAGCGGCAGCGCTGTTCCGGCGGGGGCGGCCGGGCCCATCGAATAGCCGATCAGGCGACCCTGGGCGTCGTACACGCTGGAGTTGGCGCCGTCCGGCGCACTGGCCGTGGCGGCCAGCCGCTGCCACACCGCTTCGCCCATCCGGGCGCCCAGGATGAACCGCGGCTTGCCCGGCGGCCCCACAAGCAAGGCCACGGCGACGGCGCGGCGGCCGGGCTCCTGGCTCTGGGCGATGCCGGAGACCCCCGGACGGCCCGACCGCAGGACGCGCTCGTGCAGCTCGAGCAGCGACTCATCGGCCGGGGCCGCCGATGGTGCGGCGGTGTCCAGCAACAGGTTGCCCTCGGGATCGAACAGGAAGATGCTTTCCCAGTCGCGCCGGGGCCGCCCCTGGAGCAGTCTTCCCAGGGCCGTGATGCGCCCTTGCTGGAACAGCTCCGACTGGGACAGCACGGCCAGTGCGTCCAGTGATGACGCCAGTTCCCGCTCGACGGTTTGCGCCAGGGCCTGGGCCGAGCGCGACAGTTCATCCTCGACCCTGGCCTGGCTCTGGCGAACCTCCAGGAAGATCTGCAGGCTCATGATGGCCGCGATCGGCAGCGTGGCCAACAGGATCACCGCCACCAGATAGGTGCGCAGCGAAGCCGTAGGCCAAGACCCTTCCAGTCGTCGTGACAGGCGTTGCAGCAGAGCAGGCATTTCGATGATGGAACGATCCAGAGGGTAACTCGGCCGCACTCCGGCGGCTCGGCGATTCAGCTGTAACCAGGCCCCAACGTTGCTCAAATGCATCTTGCCGCAATTCATACAGTTTGGGCAGCACGACAGTGCCGGGAGGCCGGCGCCGCTCAAGCTTTGGTTTGCCGCGCTGCGACCCCGCACCGAAGTCGCGAATTCAAAGGTGACACCCCGAGAAAGCTGCCGGTTCGGGCACGGACGTTGCGTCCGGTTTTGCTCTTCAGCGCCACCTCGGCCAGACCAGTAACAGGGAAAAGGGAAAAGACTGATGAGTTCACTCAGCCTGCACACCAGTGCCACACTTCAACCGACGCTGTCGCCGCGTCTGCAGCGTGCCGTGCGGCTGCTGCAGATGTCGTCGCAGGACTTCGCCCAGGTCGTGCGCGACGCCCTGGACAGCAATCCATTCCTGGAACAGGAGGAGTCTGGGGCGCCGCCCGGCGAGCCCGAGTTCCTGCCGGGCGACGACGACTCTCGCACCCAGGCCGAGAACTGGGGCGTCGATGGCACCCGCCGGTTGCGGTACACCGATGGCGATGCGGGGGAGTTCGACACGTTACAGGCGCGCACCTCGCTCGCTGAGCACCTGATCGGCCAGCTGAACGTGATGCCCTTGCCGATGCGAGACCGCACCCTTGCCGCGGCCGTGGCCGAATCGCTCGACGACGACGGCTACCTGCGTTCGCCGCTGGAGGAAGTGGCACAGGCGGTGGCGCTGCTGCCCGCGGCCGGACCGCAGGAGCTGATGATCGCGCTGCGGCGCGTCCAGGCGCTGGACCCGGCCGGCGTCGCTGCCCGCGACATTGCAGAGTGCCTGATGCTGCAACTGGGCGCCATTGCCGACGGCTGCGAACGGAGTTTGGCCGGCGCCATTTTGCGCGACCACCTGGAACTGCTGGCCGCGCACGACGTCCGGGCGCTGGCCCGCCGCCTCGGCCGCGACCCGGCCGCCGTGCAGGCTGCCTGCGCCGCGATTCGCCGGCTCGACCCGCATCCCGGCTGGCGCTACTCGGAGCCCCCGGTGCAGTACGTCACGCCCGACGTCATCGTCCGCAGGACGCGTGGGAAGTGGACGGCCGTGCTCAACGACGCGGTGATCCCCCGGGTGCGATTGAATCGCAGTTACGTGGAACTGTTCCAGCAGTACCGGGATAACCAGCACGCGGAGCTGGGGGCCCACTTGCAGGACGCCCGATGGACCGTGCGCAATGTCGAACAGCGCTTTTCGACGATCCTGTCCGTCGCCCAGGCCATCCTCAAGCGGCAGCAGCACTTCCTGGCGTATGGCCCGATGGCGATGAAGCCACTGGCGTTGCGCGAGATCGCGCTCGAGGTGGGCGTGCACGAGTCCACGGTATCGCGCGTGACCAACAACAAGTTCATGGCGACGCCCTGCGGTGTGTTCGAGTTGAAGTACTTTTTCTCCCGGGGTCTGGCAACCGCCGGCGGCGGTGAGTGCTCGCCCACCGCCATCCGGGGCCTGATCCTGGAGATCGTGGCGGGCGAGCCCGGCGAGCAGCCGCTGTCGGACGTGGAGATCGCCCGGCAGCTCGCTGTCCAGGGCCTGCATGTGGCCCGGCGCACGGTGACCAAGTACCGCCAGTTGCTGCGCATCCAGCCGGCGGAGCGCCGGCGCGCCCAGGCCTCGAGCTTTTCTCCCTTGTAGGACCTGTCCGGCAGACCTGTCAGCAAAAAACGCCAACAATACCCGCAGCAGGGTGTGGCCCATCGAGGCTTCGAAGTGAGCTGTGGCGGGACAAGACAGCCGGTGCGCGGGGCGCAGCCGGCTTTTGTTTGGTGGGCAAAACGGACAATCGCGTCCTTTTCAATGTGACTATTCGCGTACTGTTGGTGGAAGACGACCGGCGGGTCCACGACGTCGTGGCCAAGCTGCTGGCAAGCATCGGAGACCTCGAGCCCGTGTCGACGGTGACGACCGAGGCCGAAGCCAATTTGTGGCTGGAGGAGAACCCGCAGGGCTGGGACCTGGCCGTGATCGACCTGATCCTGGAGGCGGGTACCGGCATGGGCGTGCTGGCCAAGTGCCGCTCCTGGTCGGCCGGCGGCAAGGCGGTGGTCCTGAGCAACTATGTTTCTCCGGCCATCCAGAAGCACTGCCTGGCTGTGGGAGCCGATGCGGTCTTCCACAAGTCCCACGACATGGGGCGCTTCATCGAGTTCTGTTCGGCGTTGCGCTGAGCGCGCCGTGGGGCGTGCGCCGCGGGGCATGCCCTAGACTCGGGCCATGAAACCCGACATTCCGCTGGCCGTCGCCACGCCCGCCGAGGCGCAGTGGGTCGAGGCCGAGCTGGTGCGCAGCCTGATGCGCACGGCGCGCAACACCCAGCTGGTGGGGCTGCTGCTCATTCCGGTTTTCATCGGCGTGCTCTGGAACGATGCCAGGCTGGGGGTGCTGCTGCTGTGGGGCGCCACGGCAATGGCGGTGGCCGGGGCGCGCTTCTGGGTCATTCGCAAGTATGTGCGCGAGGTGATGAACGAGGGGGCCGGCGAGCACCTGGCCTTTTTCAGCCGCTACCGGGTGCTCTGGTCCGTCAGCGCGCTGGTGTGGGGGTTGTCCACCCTGCTGTACTTCGACCGGTCGTCGCTGGCCGACCAGTTCATCTGCTGGCTCATTCTGGCCGGGCTGGCGATGTTCTCGATCAACAGCTTGTCGAGCCACCTGCGCACGCTGCGCGCTTACCTGGACACCCTGGCCGTCACGGCGCTGGCCGTGATCCTGTGGCGCATCGGCGCCGAGCTGGAGTTCCACGGCCCTTTCTATCACTACTGGATCATCACGCTGCTGGTGATTTTCTGGCAGGTGCTGCGGCAGGCGGGCTTGCGCCTGCACGTGACGCACCGCAAGAACTTCGAGCTGCAGTACCGCAACAACCAGCTGATCGAGTCGCTGACCCGGCAGACCCAGGCGGCGCTGGACGCGGTGGAAATCAAGAACCGGTTTTTGGCCAGCGCCGCGCACGACATTCGCCAGCCGGTGCACGCCCTCGGCCTGTACGCCGACTGGCTGGGCAGCGAGCCCGAGCTGGTGCACGAGATCGCCCCCAAGATCGTCGAGTCCACCAAGGCGGTGAATGCGCTGTTCGACTCGCTGTTCGATCTGGTGCGGCTCGACTCGGGCAAGATCAAGCTGAACATCGAGCCGGTCGACCTGGCCAAGTTGCTGCACGATCTGGAATTGCAGTACCGGCCGCTGGCGCAATCCAGGGGCCTGCAGTTTCGCGTGCACGCCACGCCGGGCACCGTGACATCCGACCCGATCCTGCTGCGGCGCATCGTCGGCAACCTGATTTCAAACGCAGTGAAGTACACCCAGAAGGGCGGCGTGCTGGTGGCAGCGCGCGGCGCGGCGGGCGGGACGCGGCACATCGAGGTCTGGGATACCGGCGTGGGCATCGCGCCGGTGCACCAGCGCGAGATCTTCCGGGAGTTCTACAAGGTGCCGAGCCACGCGGGCACCGAAGACGGCTTCGGCCTGGGCCTGTACATCGTGGCCCGCCTGGCGGGCATCCTGGGCCACCCGCTGAACCTGGCCTCGCGGCCCGGCCGGGGCACGGTGTTCAAGGTGGTGCTACGGCCCACCGATGCCCAGGAGGCAGCCGACCGCGCCGCGTCGGCCGCTCAGCTGGTGAGCATGCCGTGAGTGCGCGCGTAGTGGATGGTCTGGGTGCGGCTCTTCACGCCCAGGCGGCGGAACAGGCGCCAGAGGTGGACCTTGACGGTGTGTTCGCTGATGCCCAGCTCGTCGGCGATTTCCCGGTTGGACAGGCCGCGGTCCAGCATGACGATCAGCTGTTTCTGGCGCTTGGACAGCTTGTTGTCGGTGGGGGAAAGCTCCTCGAAGCCGCCGTCGGCGTTCATCAGCGCCCGCAGGGCGTTGCCGATTTCCTGGGCGCCTGAGGACTTCTCGATGTAGATGTCGGCGCCGGCCTCGATGCAGCCTTCTTCGGCGTCGGCCGCGGGCGAGGCCGACAGCACCGCCAGCGGCGTGTCGGCAAAACGATTCTTCAGCTCGTGGATGCCCGAGGTGCCGGTGGTGTCGGGCAGCTTCAGGTCGAGGCAGATCAGGTCGGGCGCGCCGTGCTGGCGCACCGCGGATTCCATACCGCCCAGGCGGTCGAGCTCAATCACATTGGCGCCGGGGCGCAGTCGGCGCAGCAGCATGACGACGGCCTCCCGCATGAGGGGATGGTCGTCGATGACATACAGCGTCACGGGCTTCGGTGTTTTGATTTCTTGTGACATAGAACTAAGGATAACCGCGAATGCCTTTCCCTGGGTACGTGGTTGACATTAGCATGCCATCCATACGGCGCCGGGGTCAGCCGGCCGTCAGCTCGTCCAACGCGGCCAGCAGCTGCGCCCGCTCGACCCCTTCGGCCAGCTGCAGCGAGTCCAGCCCGTGCCGGCTTTGCTTGAGCTGGGCCACCGCGCGGCCGGCCTCCTGCGGCGAGCCGAAGCCGCTGCTCTGGGCCAGCAGGCGACCGGCAGCATCGACCAGCTTGAAGTAATGCAGGCCGTCCGCCTCGCGGTACTGCTTGAACGAAGGCAGCGCCGCCTTGGCCCGCTTTTCCTTCTGCGGGGGCGCTTCCTGGGCCGCGAGGTTGCGCAGCCCGACCGCGTGGCGCAGTTGCGCCATGAACGGCGTGGCAATGGCGCGGGCTTTCTCGGCGCCGGCACGAAGGATCCGTTCCAGCTCGGCCGGGTCGGCGAGCAGCGCGTCGTGGCGCTCGCGCAGGGGCGCGACCTCGCGGTCGATTCGCTCGAACAGCAACTCCTTGGCGTCACCCCAGGCGATGCCCTCGGCGTAGGCGGCACGCAGCCGCTGGGTCTCCTCGGGCGAAGCGAACGCCTGGTAGATCTGGAACAGCGCCGAGCCTTCCACCGGCTTGGGCTCTCCGGGCGCGCGCGAATCGGTGACAATGCCGGCGATCTGCTTTCTCATCTGCGCGGGCGGCGCGAACAGCGGAATGATGTTGTCGTAGCTCTTGCTCATCTTGCGCCCGTCCAGGCCGGGCAACATCGCCACCGTCTCGTCCACCGCGGCTTCGGGCAGCACGAAATGCTCGCCATAGAGATGGTTGAAGCTTTGCGCCATGTCGCGCGCCATCTCGATGTGCTGCACCTGGTCGCGCCCCACCGGAATCTTGTGGGCCTTGAACATCAGGATGTCGGCCGCCATCAGCACCGGGTACATGAACAGGCCCGCGGTCACGTCGGCGTCGGGGTCGCTGCCCGCGGCGGTGTTCTTGTCCACCGATGCCTTGTAGGCATGGGCGCGGTTGAGCAGGCCCTTGCCGGTGACGCAGGTGAGCAGCCAGGTGAGCTCGGGAACCTCCGGAATGTCCGACTGGCGGTAGAAGAACACCTGCTCCGGGTCCAGCCCCGCGGCCAGCCAGCAGGCGGCGATTTCCAGCGTCGAGCGCTGGATGCGGGCCGGCTCGTCGCACTTGATCAGCGCGTGGTAGTCGGCCAGGAAGTAGAAGTTCTCGCTGCCGGCGCGGCGGCTGGCCTGGACGGCGGGGCGGATCGCGCCGACGTAGTTGCCCAGGTGGGGCGTGCCGGTGGTGGTGATGCCGGTGAGAAAGCGGGTGATGGAAGCCATGGTCAGCGCAGCAGCGAGGTCAGGGGTGACAGCAGGAAGCCGATGGTGCTGTAGCCGATCGACATCAGCGGTCGCAGCCAGTACGTGCCGACCACACCGACCAGCACCAGGGCCAGCACCACGAAGAAGCCCCACGGTTCGATCCGGCTGAACGAGTAGGCCAGATTGCGCGGCAACAGGCCGACCAGCACGCGGCCGCCGTCCAGCGGGGGCAAGGGAAACAGGTTGAACGCCCACATCACCAGGTTCACCAGCACGCCGGCCTTGCACATCTCCAGGAAGAAGCGCTCTTGCACGCCGCTGCCCGCCAGCAAGGTGAAGGCGACGGCCCACAGGATGGCCTGCACGAAGTTGGAAGCCGGGCCGGCGAGGGCGACCCAGACCATGTC
The DNA here is from genome assembly GCA_036675435.1 of Ramlibacter sp. Lineage (GTDB taxonomy): Bacteria > Pseudomonadota > Gammaproteobacteria > Burkholderiales > Burkholderiaceae_C > Ramlibacter. Next base: position 40,910 of record JAKFEZ010000264.1, read on the forward strand.
GCGCTTGGGCCGGCGCAGCTGGCCGAAGTTCACCGGCACCGGCTTGGCGTAGCCGAACAGGAAGGAGCCCGAGGTGGCGAAGTACAGCATCAGCGGCATCAGGATGGTGCCCATCGGGTCGATGTGCTTGATCGGATTGAGCGTGACGCGGCCCATCATGTAGGCGGTGTTGTCCCCCAGCGATCGCGCCACGTAGCCATGCGCGGCCTCATGGATCGTGATGGAGAAAAGCACCGGCAGTGCGTAGATGAGAACGGTTTGAATGAGGTTGTTGATATCCACCCGGGCGATTGTCTCAGACCCGGGCGCGGGCGCCCGTCTACAGGCGCGCGGGCCCTGGCTACAGGCCGAGCGCGGCGACGCTGCCGCGCCCCTCCCGCACGACCACTGCTTCGCCGCCGCTGCCCATGGGCGTCAGGTCGATCACCGTGGTGGGCCGTGACGGGCAGGCCCCGGCGTCGATCACGCCGGCGAGCTGCCGCTCGAAGCGCTCGCGGATTTCCTGCGCGTCGTTGATCGATTCGGCTTCGCCCGGCGCGATCAACGTGGTGGCCAGCAGCGGCCCCCCATGCAGGGCCAGCAGTTCCTGCAGCACCCGGTGGTCCGGCACGCGCAGGCCGATGGTCTTGCGCTGGGGATGGCTGACGCGGCGCGGCACCTCGCGCGTGGCCTCCAGGATGAAGGTATAGGCGCCCGGCGTGGCCGACTTCAGCAGGCGGTACTGCCGGTTGTCCACCCGGGCGTAGTTGGCCAGCTCGCTCAGGTCGCGGCACAGCAAGGTGAGGTGGTGCTTCTCGTCGACTTCGCGAATCTGCCGCAGCCGGTCGGCGGCCGACTTGTCGTCCAGGTGGCAGGCCAGCGCATAACTGGAATCGGTGGGCACCGCCAGCACGCCGCCGCGCTCGAGCAGCGCCACGGCCTGCTTGAGCAGGCGTCCCTGGGGGTTGTCGGGATGAACGTCGAAATACTGGGCCATGCCGCGTCGTGTCCTATGCTTCCACGGGTTCCAGGGCGACCCGGCTTTCGCGCACCGTGAGCCAGGCCCCGCCGGCGCCGCAAGCTGCAATCAGGGCCATGCCGGCCAATGACCAGCCGTCGGGCACATGGGCGAACACCAGCCAGCCGCCCAGCATCGCGAAGGCGATCTGGGTGTAGAGAAAGGGCGTCAGGGTGGCCGCCGGCGCGCGCTGGTAGGCCAGGATCAGGAAGAAATGCCCCACCGTCGCCATCAGTCCCATGAAGCACAGGCCGGCCCACAGTCCCACGCCCGGCAGCGCAGTCCAGACGAAAGGCAGCGCCAGCGAGGCGATGAGCGTGCCGACCCAGCCCGTGTACAGGTGCATCGTCATCGGGTCCTCGGTGCGGGCCAGCTTGCTGGTGAGCACCTGGAACCAGGCATTGCTGGCGACCAGGCCCAGGGGCAGCAGGCTGGCCCAGTTGAAGGCCTCGCCGCCTGGGCGGATGATGACCACGGTGCCCGCGAAGCCGCCAGCCACCAGCGCCCAGCGCATCGGCGACACCCGCTCCTTCAGCACCGTGGCAGCCAGCAGCGTGATCACCAGCGGCGCAATCATGACGATGGCCGTGAACTCGCCGACCGGCATGTACTTGAGGCTGGCGAAAGCAAACAGGCTGCTGGTGAGCAGCAGCACGCCGCGCAGGCACTGGAAGCGCGGGTGCAGGGTGCGCCAGGCCGCCATGCCGCGCAGCGGCAGCACCGCCAGGGTGGTGGCGACGGCCTGGAAGGCGTAGCGAAACCACAGCGCCATCAGCAGCGGCACCCAGGCGCTGACGTACTTGGTGGTGGTGTCCAGCGCCGAGAAGCAGGCGGCGGCGGCGACCACCAGCACGATGCCCGCGAGCGCCCGGGGATGGGCGTTCACCGGATCCGGTCCGCGAGCACTTCCCACACGGGCGTGAGCTGGCCCGGCAGAAAAGGCAGCTGGCCCAGGTCGGTGTGGCTTTCCTGCGGGCTATGGAAGTCGCTGCCGCGCGAGGCGGCCAGGCCGAATTCGCGCGCCGCCTCGCCATAGGTCACGTACTCGGCCGCGGTGTGGCTGCCGGTCACCACCTCGACCCCCAGCCCGCCGTGGGCCTTGAATTCGGTGAACAGGGCGTATTCCTCGTTGGCCGTGAACTTGTAGCGCGCGGGGTGGGCGATCACGGCGGCGCCGCCGGCCTCGGTGATCCATTGCACCGCCGCCTTCAGCGACGCCCAGCGATGGGAGACATAGCCCGGCTTGCCCTCCACCAGGTAGCGGCGGAACACCTCGCCGGTGTCGCGGCAGACGCCGCTCTCCACCAGGAAGCGTGCGAAGTGGGTGCGCGAGATCAGTTCCGGGTTGCCGACGTACTGCCGCGCACCCTCGTAGGCATCCTTGATGCCGGCCCGGGCCAGGCCCTCGGCCATCTCGCGGGCCCGGGCCTCGCGCCCGCCCCGTGTTTGCAGCAGGCCGCCCAGCATGTCGGGGTCGTCCGGGTCGAACCCCAGGCCGATGATGTGCACGGTCTGGCCGGCGAACGTGACCGAGATTTCGGTGCCCGTCAGGTACTTCAGGCCGTGTGCCCGAGCCGCCGCCGCCGCCCGATGCTGGCCGCTGATCTCGTCGTGGTCGGTCAGGGCCCACAGCTCGACACCGTTGGCCGCTGCCCGAGCTGCCAGCTCTTCCGGCGTCAGGGTGCCGTCGGACACCACGGAATGGCAATGCAGGTCGGCGTTGAGGATGGACACCCGCCGATTTTAGGCTGGCGCCAGTTTCAGCGGTGACGCCGGACCGCAATCCCGACCGCCGGGCATGACGCTCCTGCCATATCCGGGTGGGTCAAGCTCAGACCACCGCCGGGCCGCTCCCAAGGTGGGCTGGGCCCCCTCGGGGGGCAGCGAACGAAGTGAGCGTGGGGGCAACATCTCAGTTCAAAGCGCCGGCTTCCTTGCGGATGTCGGTCACGGTAGCCAGCGCGCATTCGATTGCCAGCCGCACGCCCTGCACGATCTCGTCCAGCCGCATCGACGGCTGGCCCTGGGCTGGCAGCCAGGGCACGTGGACCAGCCCCCCGCGCGTGTGGCGCAGTTCGGGCCGTGTCGCCAGCTCATGCATCAGCCCATAAAAGACATGGTTGCAAACAAAGGTGCCGGCGGTCTGAGAGACCTCCGCGTTGATGCCTTCGTCCAGCAGGGCCTGCAGCATGGCCTTGATGGGCAGGTTGGTGAAGTACGCTGCCGGACCGCCGGCCACCACGGGCGTGTCCACCGGCTGCTCGCCCGCGTTGTCGGCAATGCGGGCGTCGTTGACGTTCAGGGCGGCCCGCTCCAGGGACAGGGCGGCCCGTCCGCCGGCCTGGCCCAGGCAAATGACCATCTCGGGAGGATGCCTCAGCAGCATCTCGCGCAGCACCTCGATCGAGTGGCCGAACACGGTGGGCAACTGCGCGCCGATCACGCGGTGGCCACCCACCAGCCGGCCATGCAGCGCCTGCGCGGCCATCCAGCTCGGATTGAAGGCGGCGCCGCCGAACGGCTCGAAACCGGTTACCAACACGGTGGGGAAGCGGCGCACGGCCGCGCCGAGTAGGGCTACCATCCTTTCACTGTACCGCAGCCAGCGGTCGTCACGGGAGAAGAGCATGCGGTGGGAAGGCAATCGGGAATCGAACAACGTCGAAGACGCGCGGGGCGGTGGTGGCGGAGGTGGAGGATTCCATCTGGGTGGACGCAGCATCGGCATCGGCACCGTGGTCATCGCGCTGGTGGGCGGCGCCATATTCGGCATCAATCCGCTGACGATCCTGAGCATCCTCAGCGGTGGCGGCGCGCCGGCGCAGGTCCAGCAGCAGGGCCCGGCCAAGGCGCCGCCGGCCGACGACACCATGGCGCGGTTCGTCTCCACCGTGCTGGCCGACACCGAAGACGTGTGGAAGCAGCTGTTCAGCCAGGGCGGCAGCACCTACCAGGAGCCTCGGCTGGTGTTGTTCCGGGGCGCCGTCGGCACGGCCTGCGGTACCGGACAGTCGGCAATGGGGCCGTTCTACTGCCCGGCCGACCGGAAGGTGTATATCGACCTGAATTTCTACGAGACCTTGAAGACGCGCATGGGCGCGCCGGGCGATTTCGCCCAGGCCTACGTCATTGCGCACGAGGTCGGCCACCACGTGCAGAACCTGCTGGGCATCACGGGGCAGATGGACCGCTTGCGCGGGAGCGCCAGCAAGGCGCAGTACAACGCCATGAGCGTGAAGCTGGAGTTGCAGGCCGACTGCTTCGCGGGGGTCTGGGCGCACCACGCCCAGAACGCGCGGCAGATCCTGGAGCAGGGCGACGTGGAAGAGGCGATGAACGCCGCCGCCAAGATCGGCGACGATGCCCTGCAAGGCTCGCGCGGCGGCGCCGTGGTGCCTGAAAGCTTCACCCACGGCACCAGCGCGCAGCGCCAGAAATGGTTCTCGAACGGCTTGCAGACCGGCAGCGTGAAGGCCTGCGACACCTTCAGCAGCCGCAACCTGTAGCAGCGCGGGGCGGCCCCGCGTCGGGCCCTGAAAGCCTTTGTCACAGCCCCGGCTTCGCAAAATGCGACAATCGTGGGTTAGATGCCTAGTTCCTTCTCCAATTTATCGCTGGCCGAGCCGCTGGCGCGCGCCGTAGCCGAAATGGGCTACGAGTCCATGACCCCCATCCAGGCCCAGGCGATCCCGGTCGTCCTGAGCGGGCGGGATGTGATGGGTGCGGCCCAGACGGGCACCGGCAAGACGGCGGCGTTCTCGCTGCCCCTGCTGCAGCGCATGCTCAAGCACGAGAATGCCTCCACCTCGCCGGCCCGCCATCCGGTTCGGGCCCTGGTGCTGCTGCCTACCCGTGAACTGGCCGACCAGGTGGCCCAGCAGGTGAAGCTGTACGCCAAGTACACCAACCTGCGCAGCGCGGTGGTGTTCGGCGGCATCGACATGAAGCCGCAGACCGCCGAGCTCAAGAAGGGCGTCGAGGTGCTGGTGGCGACGCCGGGGCGATTGCTGGACCACATCGAGGCCAAGAACGCGGTTTTGAACCAGGTCGAATACGTGGTGCTGGACGAAGCCGACCGCATGCTGGACATCGGCTTCCTGCCCGATCTGCAGCGCATCCTGTCGTACCTGCCCAAGCAGCGCATCACTTTGCTGTTCTCGGCGACGTTTTCGCCCGAAATCAAGCGGCTGGCCAGCAGCTACCTGCAGGATCCGGTGACCATCGAGGTGGCACGGCCCAATCAGGAGGCGTCCACCGTCGAACAGCATTTCTACAGCGTGTCCGACGACGAAAAGCGCCATGCGCTCAAGCAGATCGTGCGCCAGCGCGGCTTGAAGCAGGCTTTCGTCTTCGTCAACAGCAAGCTCGGCTGTGCCCGGCTGGCCCGCTCGCTGGAGCGCGAAGGCATGAACACCACCGCGCTGCACGGCGACAAGAGCCAGGACGAGCGCCTGAAGGCCCTGGCCGCCTTCAAGGCCGGCGAGGTCGACCTGCTGGTGGCCACCGATGTCGCCGCCCGCGGCCTGGACATCAAGGATGTGCCGGCCGTGTTCAATTTCGACGTGCCGTTCAACGCCGAAGACTACGTGCATCGCATCGGCCGCACCGGCCGCGCCGGGCAGTCCGGCCTGGCGGTGACGTTCGTCTCCGGCAGCGATACGCGGCTGGTCGGCGACATCGAAAAACTGCTGAAGCGCAAGATCGAGCTGGAAGCGATCGAGTTCGACGAAGACAAGCCGCGCGGCCGCATCAACGATGGCCGCCGAACCTGGCGCGAGGCCGGTGAAGTGGGCGACCCGCGCGACGTGCTCGACGCGCCGCGCGAGCGCGCCCCGCGCCCGCAGCGCGACTATCGTCCCCCCGCAGCGCCGCGCGATCCGTTCTTCGACCAGCCCTACCAGGCGCCCGCCACCGACGCGCCGCCCGCCTGGGAAACCGGCGCCAAGCCCGCCAACCGCATTTCCGCCAACATCAAGCCCAAGCGCAAGGTGGCGGCTTTGTTCAAGGCCGAATAACTGGCATTGCTCCTTCCCCCTCTGGGGGAAGGCGGGGATGGGGGCTTTCTGCGCCTGGCCTGGGTGCCCCCACCCCAACCCTCCCCCAAAGGGGGAGGGAGT
>JAKFEZ010000132.1:0-11115 GCA_036675435.1 Ramlibacter sp.
TCGCGCGCCTTCATCCAGTTGTAGTTGCCCTTCACGGTGTTGATCTCGCCGTTGTGGGCGACATAACGGTACGGGTGGGCCAGCGGCCATTCCGGGAAGGTGTTGGTCGAGAAACGCTGGTGAACCAGGCCCAGCGCCGAGACGCAGCGCGTGTCTTTCAGGTCGAGGTAGTAGGTGCCGACCTGGTCGGCCAGCAGCAGGCCCTTGTAGACCACCGTTCGGCTGGACATGCTGGGAACGTAGTATTCCTTGCTGTGCTTGAGGTGCAGGTTCTGAATGGCCGCGCTGGCGGTCTTGCGGATCACGTACAGCTTGCGCTCCAGCGCGTCCTGCACGATCACGTCGTTGCCGCGGCCGATGAAGATCTGGCGCAGGATCGGTTCTTTTTTGCGCACTGCCGGCGACATCGGCATGTCGCGATCCACCGGCACGTCGCGCCAGCCCAGCAGCACCTGGCCCTCGGCTTTCACGGCGCGCTCGAGCTCCTGCTCGCAAGCCAGACGGGAGGCGTGTTCCTTCGGCAGAAAGACCATGCCGACGCCGTATTCACCCGGCGGCGGCAACTTGACCCCCTGAGCGGCCATCTCCTGGCGGTACAGCGCATCAGGCAACTGGATCAGGATGCCCGCGCCGTCGCCCATCAGCTTGTCGGCGCCCACCGCCCCGCGATGGTCAAGGTTTTCCAGGATCTTCAGGCCCTGCTGGACGATGGCATGACTTTTCTCGCCCTTGATGTGGGCGACGAACCCCACCCCACACGCGTCATGCTCATTGGCCCCCGAATACAGGCCATGTTCTTGCAAATAGGAAATCTCGGCAGCCGTCGTCATGGCCCACTCCTGCAGTTATTCGTTGGGGGAAAACGAGAATACTGCAGCGCAGCAATAATTCCAAGAAAAATAATTGGGGTCAGATTCCAATTATTTTCGCCAATCTTCTCCAGAAGTCTAATTGGGGACAGGTCAACTTGGGTCGTTGTCGAGTGCTTTGAGTTGGCTGAGCCTTGGTCGTCCGGCTTGGGCCCTGCTTACGCGCCGTTGGGTGCGCCTTTGCAGATCGGCCACGTAGTTGCTTTCCCCCAGGGCCCAGCCGCGAAGCGCGGAGTCGGTCAGGGCTTGCTGCTGTTGCGTGGTAATTCCAGCTTGAACCAACTCGGCATAGGCCGCTTCCCGGGCGAAGGGGGTATTTCCCATCTCCCAGAAGATCGGATGGGGTGACACGATCTTGTCGTTGCGCCGGCCGACGTAGTGGCCATGACTCGACCAACGGTAGTCAGCAGGCGACGCCACCATCCCAGCCCGCACGGGGTTGAGGTCGAGGTACACCATGCAGGCCAGCAAATAGCGCTCGGCCTGGATCAGGGTCGATTTGTAGCGCCCTTCCCACAAGGTGCCGGACCGCTGCTGGCGCTGGTTGAAGTAGCGCACGTAACGCCGCCCCACGGATTGCATCATCTCCGGAATGCCTTGCGCCGTTTCAGGCGTAGCCAGCAGATGGAAATGGTTGGTCATCAGCACGTAGCCATGGACAGCCACGGCCGACTTACGGGCATGCTCGTCAAGTAAGGACAGCAGCGTGTCGTAATCGGCATCGCAGGTCACAATCGCCTGGCGATTATTGCCGCGCTGGATGATGTGATGAGGGTAGCCGGGGACCGTGAGTCGAGGTAGGCGAGCCATGACGATGCGGAGAAGTGGATTCGCGCATCATAAATTGGAATCTGACCCCAATTATTTGAACTGCTGGCTTAATTGGAATCTGACCCCGATTTAGGGAGACCTGGGTAGCGGACGGGTTCTAGCGACTGCAGGCCGAATTCGGCCAGCAGGGCGCGCAGGCGCTCGGTGGCGGCGCGCTTGGGCTGGCCGGTTTGGCGCGCAAGGATGAGCTCGTTCTTCAGGCTGTGTTCCCAGCCCACCAGTTCAGTGACGGTGACCTGGTAGCCGCTGGCTTCGAGGTAGAGGCAGCGCAAGACATTGGTCAGCTGGCTGCCGATCTCGCGCGTGTGCAGCGGATGACGCCACAGCTCGGCCAGCGGCGTGCGCGACAAGGACAGCGCCTTGTACTGGCGCAGGCAAGCCGCCACTTCCGCCTGGCAACACGGCACCAGCACCATCGCCTGCGCCTGCTTGCGCAGGCCGAAGGCGATCGCGTCGTCGGTGGCCGTATCGCAGGCATGCAGCGCCGTCACGACATCGATACGCTCCGGCAAGGCCCGTGCGTCGGCGGCGTCGGCCGCGCTGATGTTGAGGAACGACATGCGATCGAAGCCCAGGCGCGCCGCCAGTTCGCGCGATTTCGTGACCAGTTCCGGCCGCGTCTCGATGCCATAGATGTGCCCGGCGGCGCGCTGCTTGAAGAACAGGTCGTACAGGATGAATCCCAGGTACGACTTGCCCGCACCGTGATCGGCCAAAGTTGCGGCGCCCTCCCCTTCAACCTCCAGCAGCAGCTTTTCAATGAACTGGTAGAGGTGATAGACCTGTTTGAGCTTGCGCCGGGAATCCTGGTTGATCCGCCCTTCGCGGGTCAGGATGTGCAGCTCCTTCAGCAGCTCGGTCGACTGCCCCGGCCGCAGTTCGAGAGCGTCGGGCTTCACCGCGAAGGCCCCACGCCCAAAGCCGACCAGCCCTGCGCCCCGAGCCCGCGCAACCGCTCGATGTTGGCCTCGTAGATCGTCTCCGTCTGGCCGAACGCCTCGACCGCACGCTCGATGCTGGCTTCTCGCAGCAGGTGAAGCGTGGGGTATGGCGCGCGATTGGTGTAGTTCGCCATGTCGCCCGGATCACTCCCGGCAAACAGGTAGTCCGGGTGAAAGCTGGCCAGCTGGATGACCCCCTCGAGGCGGCGCTTGCGAATCAGCCGCTCGGCCTGGCCCAGGAAATCATTGAACTCCATAAAGTCGCCCAGGCAGTGCGGCACCATCAACAGGGTGGTCTCGCGGACCGCCGGATCGAGTGCGACCAGCGCGTCAAGTTCGGCGACAAGATCGTGCAGCACCTCGCGCGGCTGCGAAGCCGCGCTGACGGCATAGTGCACCTGGCCTTTCACCTGGACTGCCTTGGCAAACGGGCACAGGTTCAGCCCGATCACGGCCGCCTGCAGCCAGTGGCGGGTGTCGCGCACCACGGCGTCGGCCTGGCTTTCCATGGTTCCTAGCAAAAACGGTTGGGCTCGGACACGATCAGCTTGGCAAGCTCGTCCAGCACATCCACCTTGATCTTCGACGATGCCCAGCGGGTGTTGAGGATTTCGAACCCGGTCGCGTTGAGCAGCCTGAAATCGACCGCGCCCTGGTCGTGATCGGGTGTCAGAACCACGTTGCCCCGGGTCTCGGTGAGATAGTCGAACTGGATCGCCTGCAGGGTGTTCTTCTCGGGGTGCCGCAGTTCCTTGCGTTCGTGCTTCACCGGCCCCATGGCCAGGCGGGCCTCGACCCGCTGCAGGTCGGGGGGGAAGTTGACGCTCACCGTCCCGCCTACGGGTTGGCCGATCTGCGGCCGCACGCGCCAGCCCATCGCGATGTAGTCGAACACTTCACGATTGCGCAGCGTCTTCTTGCGCGAATCGACGCGGAACTCGACGAGCTTCATCGCCGGCCACGGCGTCTTGCCATCCAGGCTGAACCGCGGCCCGGCCGGGCCGATGACATTCAGGTTTTGAGCGAGGTCCTGCAGGTACGGCAACGCGAAACGGCATGCCGTCTCGGTCTGCGAAGTCTGCTCTTCCAGATCGACCTGCTGCAGGCCTTGCTGGCTTTGCAGGGCCTTTGCCTGCGACTTCAATTGGTTCAGGAAGCTCACGGCGGATGATGATTAGAGGCCAAGATGGCGGATTTTACTTGGCCCGGTCGAGGGCGCCGGCAGGCGCCGCACGGCGCGACAGCGACCTGCCGATCACGCAGGCCAGACCCAGCCCTGCCAGCGCGCACGCGCCGGTCACCCACCAGCTCGATTCCCAGTTCCCCGTCCGGCTCGCCACCCACGCCACCAGGGGCGGGCCGACGAACTGGCCCATCGACGACCATTGCTGCATCCAGCCCACGGTGGTCGAGACCGTGCGCTCGCCCGGCGCCAGCGCAACGGCCAGTGAAAACAAGGTCGCCGGAATCAGCCCGCCCACCATCGAGAACAGCAACACCGCCAGATACCGGATCCAGGAGGCGTGAGCCGCACCGACCAGGTCCCAGACCGGCGCGAAAGCGGCGACACCGGCCACGCCCATCGTGATGAAGCCGACGTACAGCAGCGCGTGCGGCGGCCAGCCGCGCTGGATCAGGCGCCCGGCGGCGAGATTGCCGACCATGTTCACCAAGGCCGCCAGGGCCGTGGCCGCGCCGGCAGCTCCCGCGGCAAAGCCGGCTTGCGCATAGACGGATGGCAGGAAACCGATCACGGCCAGCCACTGGCCCGAGTACATGGCGAATGAAAGCGCCACCAGCCAGGGGCCTGGCGCCGACAGCGTGAGCCGCAGGCGCTGCAGCCAGCGGAGTTCGCTCTCGCCGGGCGCAGCCGCCGGCGAGGCCGGATCGGACGGCAACCGCAGCCACAGCCACAGGGCCATGGCGGCTGACCACAGGCCCAGCGACCACCACCAGCCCTGCCAGCCGACATGGGCGATGAACAGGGGGCCGGCCAGCAGCGCCACCGCGGTGCCGAATGGCATGTAGGCGCCCCACAGGCCAAGGGCTGCGCTCATGCGCGCCGGCTCGACCAACCGCTTGATCAGGCTGGGCGCCGGCATCGATGCCAGCAGGAAGCCCAGCCCTTCCACGGCACGCAGCAGCATCAACGTCGCCGGATCCTGGGCCCAGCCTCCCAGCACGCTGGCGGCGGACAGCAGCAGCAGGCCCGCCACCATGGTGCGCTTGAGGCCTATTGCATCGGCCACCAAGCCGACGGCCAGGCCCAGCGCCATCCCGGCCAGTTGCACCAGCGACAGCAGGAATCCCGCCTGTACCAGCGTCACGCCCAGCGTGTCGCGCAGCACCGGCAGAGCCGTAGGGAGTTTGCCGACGTGCAATGCGGCGCTCACGCCACCCAGCACCACCAGCAGCGCGCAGGAGATTCGAGGCATGCTTCAGGCCAGCAGCTTCTGCCCGGTCAGCCGCTCATGCTCGCGCGCAGCGAAACGGTCCGTCATGCCGGCGATGTAGTCGGCCACCGCCCGCGCCGTGTCGGAGCGGCCGGCGAAGTCAGGCGGCATCTGCGCGGCGTCTCCGAGGTACGCGGCGAACAGCTCGCGCACGACGCGCTTGGCTTGGCCGGTGGTCGCCATCACCTGCGGATGCCGGTACAGGTTGTGCAGCAGGAAGTGTTTCAGCGCCGCCGACTTCGGCCGCATCTCGCCGCCGAAAGCCACCAGGGGGCCCGCCAGCCGCGCCGCATCGGCATTGGCGGGCGCGGCCTGCGCAATCATCTCGCGCGTGGTGTCGATCACGTCGTAGACCTGGGCGCTCAGCATCCGGCGAATGGCCTCGTACAGCAGGCGCCGGCCTTGAAGGGCCGGGAACTCCCGCAGAACATCCGCCTGGAACTGCCCGAACAGCTCCACTTCGCCCAGTTGCTCCAGCGTGATCAGCCCCGAGCGGACGCCGTCGTCGATGTCATGCGCGTTGTAGGCGATCTCGTCGGCCAGGTTGCAAAGCTGCGCCTCCAGGCTGGGCTGGGTGCGATCGATGAACCGACGCCCGATTCCATCGGGCTCGCTGTCTTCGAGCTGCTGCGCATGGACGCGCGAGCAATGCTTGAGAATGCCCTCCCGGGTCTCGAACGTGAGGTTCAGCCCGTTGTAGCGCGGGTAGCGCTCCTCGAGTTCGTCGACTACCCGCAAGCTCTGCAGATTGTGTTCGAAGCCGCCTTCTTCGCGCATGCACTCGTTCAGCGCATCCTGTCCGGCATGGCCGAACGGCGTGTGGCCCAGGTCGTGCGCCAGGGCGATCGCCTCCAGCAGATCCTCGTTGAGCTGCAGCGCCCGGCCGATGGAACGTCCGAGCTGCGCGACTTCGATCGAATGCGTCAATCGGGTTCGAAAGAGGTCGCCTTCGTGGTTCAGGAAGACCTGCGTCTTGTAGACGAGGCGCCGGAAGGCGGTCGAGTGCACGATGCGATCGCGGTCGCGCTGGTATTCGGTGCGCGTCGGTGCGGGCTCTTCCGCATGGCGCCGCCCACGCGAGCGCGCGGGATCACAGGCATAACAGGCGAGGGGCATTTCAGCGATTCAGCTCAGGCGGCGTCGCAGCAGCGGTCGATCACCCCGCGCACCATGGCCTCCGGCGCGCCGCGCACGGCAGCGCTGCCGGGGCGGTCGATCACCACGAACTTGATCTCGCCCGCTTCGTTTTTCTTGTCCACCTTCATCAGGTCGAGGTAGCGATCAGCGCCCAGAGCCGGCCCCACCACCGGCAGCCCGGCCCGCCGGATCAACTCCGTAACGCGGCCCACGAAGGCTTCGTCCACCAGGCCGAGCTGGCGTGACAGCTGCAAGGCCATCACCATGCCGCAACCCACGGCTTCGCCGTGCAGCCACTGCCCGTAGCCCAGGCCCGCTTCGATGGCATGACCGAAGGTGTGGCCAAAATTCAGGATCGCCCGCAATCCCGACTCGCGCTCATCCTGGCCCACCACCCAGGCCTTGATCTCGCAGCTGCGGCGCACGGCGTGAGCCAGCGCCGCGGTGTCGCCCTCCATCAGCCGCTGCAGGTTCTCTTCGAGCCAGCCCAGGAAATCCATGTCGGCAATGGGTCCGTACTTGATGACTTCGGCCAGCCCGGCGCTGAACTCGCGCCGAGGCAGGCTGGCCAGCGTGTCCAGATCGCACACCACCAGCTTCGGCTGGTAGAACGCGCCGACCATGTTCTTGCCCAACGGATGGTTGATCGCTGTCTTGCCGCCCACCGAGGAATCGACCTGCGCGAGCAAGGTGGTCGGGACCTGCACGAAGGGCACGCCGCGCATGTAGCAGGCGGCGGCAAACCCGGTCATGTCCCCCACCACCCCGCCGCCCAGTGCGTAGAGCACGGTCTTGCGGTCGCACGCGCTGCGCAGCAGCGCGTCGAAGATCAGGTTGAGCGCCTGCCAGTGCTTGTGCTCCTCGCCATCGGGCAACTCGACGACGGTGACCGAGCCATGGCGCCCCGCAACCGCCTGGGCCAGGCGAGCCGCGTAGAGCGGCGCCACGGTCGTATTGGTGACGATCAGCGCCTGCGCGGAAGCCGGCACGCCGGCCCAGGTCGCGGGCTGGTCCAGCAAGCCCGAGCCGATGTCGATCGGGTAGCTGCGCTCGCCAAGATCGATGGCGACGCGATGGAAGAGTCCGGCGGGGGTGGTCGCCGGAACGGCTGCAATGGAGGCTGGCATAGCCTCCAGTTTAAGGGCGGCCGTTAACGGCGGTCGGGCAGCACCCCGGCCAGCTCCAGCTGCATCAGGATCATGCTCACCAGCCGCGCCACGGAGGGGCGGCCGGTTTCGATGACAAAGTGCGCCGTCTCGCGGTAGAGCGGGTCGCGCTCTTCGTACAAGGCGCGCAGCCGGCCCAGCGGGTCCGGCACCTGCAGCAGCGGGCGATTGGCGTCATGCCGCACCCGCCTGAAAACCTCTTCGGGCGACGACCTCAGGTACACCACGCTGCCGGCTTCACGCAGGTGCTGGCGGTTCGCGGGCCTCAGCACCGCGCCGCCGCCGGTGGCGATGACGCCGGGCCCGCCCTGGGCCAGTTCGCGGATGACATCTTCCTCGACATCGCGGAAGGCAGGCTCGCCCTCGCGCGCGAAGAACTCCCTGATCGTGCAGCCGATGCGCGCCTCGATCAGGTGGTCGGAGTCGTTGAACGGCAAGTCCAGCCGCCGGGCCAGTTGGCGCCCGACAGTGGACTTACCCGAGCCGGGCAGGCCGACGAGGACCAGCCTCATGGGCCACCTGCGTCAGTTCGCGGTGTCGCAGGAGCTGAACCCATAGGGCGGCTGCAAGAACGAGCCGCCGTCTTCGTCGTCGCCCTCGATGAAGTTGGTGACGAAAAGGCGTTCCGCCATGCCCTGCGAGCCCGCGACGTTGGCGGTGACCCGTACCCGGTAGGCCAACCAGGTGGCAAAGCGCTGCGAGTATTCCACCTTGATCTCCAGAATGCCGCTGGCATTGGTGGTGGTCACCAGGGGATTGGCATAGCTCACGATCAGATCACTCTTGCGAGGCTCCAGCGTGGGCTGGCCGTTACTGTCCACGCTGCCATTGAGGTTGTCACCGGGGTCGACGTTGCCGTTGCGATTGGTGTCTTCGTTGGCGCACCAGACCCGGCCGGTGACGGCCGACGGAATGGTGGAAATCGACGGGTAAGCTGCAGTGAGGCTGGAAGGAACCGCGGCCAGCGGGTCAATCAGCATGTCGCCGGACAAATAGGGGAGCCCGAACGAACCCTTGCCGAAATGAGTCAGATCGACGGAAATATCGACCGGCGCCGAAGCCACTGCGCGGCCGGCGGAGTCGGCTACGGTCACCGCGAACCTCTTGATATAGGTTCCGGTGCCGGGTTCCAGCAGGTTGTCGTCACCGATCGAAATCGCCAGCGCCTGGCCAGCGACGGTCAGGGTCGCCTGAACTGATGCCGGACACGCCGTCGCCGAGGCGAAGTCAGTCGCCGAATAGCAGGCGCGGACCGTCACGCCATTGGTCGGGCTGGAGTTCTGGCCAGAAACGTACTGTGCCGTCACGGAGCCGGAAGCGTCCGTGTACAGCACGGAGCTGCCGCTGCTGATGGTTGCGCCAACGGCGGCCAGGCCGGTGGTGATGTCGTCGAACCGTACCCGCACGTTCGGGATGGGCGAATTCGCCGCATTCAGGAACAGGAAGCGCAGCGTCGATTTGTTGGCGCTTGCGCCGGCGGCATTGACGGCCAGCACGTTCGGTGAAGCCGCCAGAGACGGTGCCACACCTGCCGGGATAAGTGCCGCGGGAACGGACGTGCTGAAAACCTGCAGCTGGTACTCGGCTGCGCTGATGCCGCTACCGGTGGCCGAGATGGTGTAGATGCCAGCGACAGCCGGCGCCGTAAAGGTCTTGGTCGCGAGACCGCTGGTGGTGCTGGTGACGGTCTGGCCCTGCAATGCGGGAATCGTTCCGCCCAGCTTGATCGGCACCGCGGAGATGGCGTTGCCGCTGGAGTCGCGCAGCGTGGCCGTGAGCGTGACCGTCTGCCCCGGGGCCGGAGTGGAAGGCACAGCCTCCAGGGTCAGCTTGCTGCCGGCCACTCGCAGGGAGGTGCTCTTGGTGATGCCGTTGATGGTGACCGAGACGGTGATGTCGCGGTCCGACTTGTCGCTCCCGATGCCCACGGCGCCGCTGAAGCTGCCCGAGGCATCCGTGCTCGAGCCCGAGGCGGGAACGAAAAAGCTGTTCTGGTCGGTGGTCACTGCCACCTCCGCGCCGGACACGACGTTGCGGTCCTTGTCGACCGCCACCACCGTAAGCTCGGCGTTTTCCGTGCCGTTGTTGGCGATGCTGGTCTTGTTGGTGAAGAGCGCGAAGTCCGCCACCTTGGAGCTCGCCGCCTGTCCCGGCGTGGTCCCAGGGGTCGCGCCCGGGCTGCCGCCCCCACCCCCGCAAGCTGTCACCAGCACAGCCAGCAGCATGGCTGCCAGCATTCTCATAAATTGCATCATGGCTCTCAGGTCCTCTTCCTTGGGTTTTATGTCTTAGCGGGCCGCCGCGCGGTCTGCGATCATTTTCGGGGTGATGAACACCAGCATTTCCTGCTTGTTGGAGTTGCGCGACTTCGTCTTGAACAGGTTGCCGACGCCAGGCAGGTCGCCCAGCACCGGCACCTTGGCCTCGCTCTCCGATTCGGTGAGCTCGAAGATGCCGCCGATCACCACGGTGCCGCCGTTCTCCACCAGCACCTGGGTCTTGATGTGCTTGGTATTGATGGCAATGCCCGCCGCGGTGGTTTCCCCGCGGCTGTCCTTGGCGATGTCGAGGTCGAGAATGATGTTGCCTTCCGGCGTGATCTGCGGCGTCACTTCCAGCTTCAGGGTGGCCCGGCGGAACGTCACCGCGGTCGCGCCGCTGGAAGTCGCCTGCTGGTAGGGGAACTCCGTGCCCTGCTCGATCATCGCCTTGGTCTGGTCGGCGGTGACGATGCGCGGGCTGGAAACCAGCTTGCCCCGGCCATCGGCTTCCAGTGCCGACAGCTCCAGGTTCAGGAACCGGTTGGCCGCGGCGCTGAACAGCGAGATCGCGAAGCTCGACGGGGTGAAGCCGCCCTGCCCGATGGCCGGGAGGTTGACGAAGGTGGTGTTGGTCGTGTCCAGCGTCGCATCGCTTTCGCCGGTGGTGCCGGACACCGCGTCGTACGTGCCGCCCAGCGCGAGCCGGTTGCCGCCGCCCACGGAGTAGCCGGCGTCGCCGCCGCGCAGGCCGCGCAGGTCGCTGCCGCCCAGGCGCACGCCCAGCGATTTGCCGAAGGTGTCGGATGCCTCGACGATTCGCGCCTCGATCAGGACCTGGCGCACCGGAATATCGAGCTTGCCGATCAGTTCCTGCACCTGCTCCAGCCGGGAAGTGATGTCGGTGACGAACAGCTGGTTGGTGCGCGGCTCGGCGATCACGCTGCCGCGCACGCTCAGGATGCGCGCGGCGCCGGTGCCCGCGGAAATCTGGGCGGCGATGTCGGCCGCCTTGGTGTAGTTCAGCTGGAACGACTGGGTGCGCACCGCTTCCAGGCTCTGGATGGCGACCCGTGACTCGAGGTCCAGCTTTTCCTTGGACGCGATTTCATCCTTGGGGGCTATCCACAGCACGTTGCCGGTCTTGCGCATGCCCAGGCCCTTGGCCTGCAGCACGATGTCCAGCGCCTGGTCCCAAGGCACGTCCTTCAGGCGCAGCGTGACGGCGCCAGTAACCGAATCCGACGTCACGATGTTGAAGTTGGTGAAGTCGGCGATCACCTGCAGCAGCGAGCGCACCTCGATGTTCTGGAAGTTGAGCGACAGCTTCTCGCCGCCGAAGCCGGGGCCCTGCGTCAACTTGCTCGGGTCGACCTTGAGCTGCCTGACCTCGACCACGAACTGGTTGTCGCTCTGGTAGGCGCTGTGCTCCCAGGCGCCCTTGGGCTCGATCACGACTC
>JAKFEZ010000234.1:0-1845 GCA_036675435.1 Ramlibacter sp.
GCGGCCATCCTCGGCATCCAGGCGTCCAACGCCCACATGCTCATCTCCGTCAAGGAGATGTTCAACTCGATCAACAAGTTTCCGCTGGCGGCCATTCCGTTCTTCATCCTGGCGGGCAACCTGATGGAGACCGGCGGCATCTCGCGCCGCCTGGTCGAATTCGCCAAGAGCATCGTCGGCGGCGTGCAGGGCGGCCTGCCCATGACCTGCGTGCTGACCTGCATGATCTTTGCCGCGGTTTCCGGCTCGTCCGTTGCCACCACCTTCGCCATCGGCGCCATCCTGATCCCTGCACTCATCAAGCACGGCTATCCGGTAGGCTACGCGGCGGCGCTGCAGGCCACCAGCGCCGAGCTGGGCGTGATCATCCCGCCCTCGATTCCGATGATTCTGTACGGCGTGAGCGCGGAAGTGTCGATCGGCGAACTTTTCATCGCCGGCATCGGGCCGGGCATCCTGATCGGCGGAGCGCTGATGCTCTTCGTCCATCTCTACTGCCGCTGGAAGGGCTGGGGCAAGAAGGACGGCGACGGCCGCCTGGGCGTCGGCAAGGCCACGCTGCAGGCGGGCTGGGCGCTGCTGATGCCGGTCATCATTTTGGGCGGCATCTACGGCGGCATCTTCACCCCCACGGAAGCGTCCGCGGTGGCGGTGCTGTACGCCCTGATCGTGGGCGTGGTGATCTACCGCGAGATGCGCTTGCCCGACCTGTATATCGTGCTGCGCAAGTCGGTGATTTCCTCGGCGGTGATCATGTTCATCATCGCCAACGCAGGGCTGTTCGCCTTCCTGATCACGCGCGCCGGCGTGCCCGACGCGATCGGCCGCTGGCTCGAAGCCGTGCTGCAAAGCCCCGCCTTGTTCCTTCTGGGCGTGAATGCGGCGCTGTTCATCATCGGCATGTTCATCGAAACCAGTGCCGCCATCATCGTATTGGCGCCCATCCTGGCGCCGGTAGCCATGCACTTCGGCATCGACCCCGTGCACTTCGGCATGGTGATGGTGGTGAACCTGGCACTGGGCATGATCACACCGCCGTTCGGCGTGAACCTGTTCGCGGCCTGCACCGTGGCCAAGATCTCGCTGGACCGGATCGTGGGGCACCTGATTCCGTTCGTGCTGGTGGTGATCGCCTGCCTGATGGTGGTCACGTATGTGCCGTCCCTGTCGCTGACCCTGCGCGACCTGGCCTACGCGAAGTGACCCCTCTCCCTCTCCCCCTGGGAGAGGGCCGGGGTGAGGACAGCCTCCGGCGCCGGGATACAATCCGCCGGTCAGGAGAGCGCTCCCTCGCGGAGCCGCCGAAGGCGCAAGCGAACAGCTGAACGCTCAGGCACAAAGGACTGACAAAGCGCCTCCATCGCGGGGCGTTCACCTTGCTGGAGAGAGGCTTCAAGGCGAAACGGGTCTCTGACCCCGTTTTGGAGCCCACCGAAGGAGCAAGCCCGCGTAACGGGTGAATCTCTCAGGTAAAGCGGACAGCAGGGGCCGCCCGTGGTGTGTACCATGGTTCCGGTCCGCGCAGGCGGGCCTGTCGAGCGCCCCTGGAGAGCCCGTGTCAGCATCGCCTACGCCAGATCAAAAGACCCCCCTGCACGCTCTGCACCTGGAGCTGGGCGCCCGCATGGTGCCCTTCGCCGGTTATTCGATGCCGGTCCAATACCCCGCCGGCCTGATGGCCGAGCATCACCATACCCGGCAGTCGGCCGGGCTGTTCGACGTTTCGCACATGGGCCAGCTGCGCCTGGTCGGCAGTGATGCGGCGGCGGCTTTCGAGAGCCTGATGCCCGTCGACGTGATCGGCCTGGGCGTGGGCAAGCAGCGCTACGGCCTGCTCCTCACGGA
>JAKFEZ010000169.1:0-10988 GCA_036675435.1 Ramlibacter sp.
CCTTGAGGCGGCTCTGCGGAGGCCGGGCATGACTCCCCCCCGAAGCGCCTTCGGCACCTCCCCCTCCAGGGGGTGCCACCTGCGGCCCGGCAAAGCCGGTTCCGCGATGGCACGCGAATGGAAGAAAACGTCATGAACTTGACCATCGTTAAATTGGTGGCGGGCCGCATCCTGGCCGGTATGGGCTCGCTGCTGACGGTGTCGGCGGTGGTGTTCGCCATCACCGCCGTGCTGCCCGGAGACGCGGCGGAAGAGAGGCTGGGCCAGGACGCCACGCCCGAGGCCGTGAAGGCCCTGCGTCACGAGATGGGCCTGGACCGAAGCCCGGTGCTGCGCTACTTCGACTGGCTGAGTGGCGTGGCCACTGGCGACCCGGGCAAGTCGGTGGTCACCGGCATGCCGGTGCGCGAGGCGGTTGCCAGCCGCCTGCCCAACTCGTTGCTGCTGGCCGCCGTCACGGCCGCCTTTTCGGTGCCGCTGGCCCTCGGCCTCGGCATCCTGTGCGCCTTGTGGCGCGGCTCGGCTTTCGACCGCTTCGCCAGCATGTCCGCGGTGGCTGTGGTCTCGGTGCCGGAGTTCCTGGTTGCCACACTGGCCGTTCTGGTGTTCGCCGTCCAGCTGAAATGGCTGCCGGCGCTCTCGTACGAGGTGAATCTGTCGTCGCCCGGCCAGATGCTGCATTCGTTCGCGCTGCCTGTGCTCAGCCTGGGCAGCGTGATCATGGCGCAGATGATGCGCATGACGCGCGCCGCCGTGATCGACCAGCTGGCCGCGCCCTACATCGAGATGGTGCGCCTGAAGGGTGCGTCCGCCGCCCGCGCCGTGCTGTTCCATGCGCTGCCCAACGCCATCGGCCCCATCGCCAACGCGGTGGCGCTGAGCCTGTCCTACCTGCTGGGCGGCGTGATCATCATTGAGGTGATCTTCAATTACCCGGGCATTGCCAAGCTCATGGTCGACGGCGTGGTCCAGCGCGACATGCCGCTGGTACAGGCCTGCGCCATGATTTTTTGCGCGGCTTATCTGATCCTGGTGATGCTGGCCGACGTGTGCAGCATCGTCTCCAACCCCAGGCTGAGGCACCAATGAGCGCCGCCCGGCCGCCCGAAGGCGCTCGCACCGCAGTGCGCAGCGCGGAGGTTTTTATATGACTATTGCCACACTTCTTCCTTCCGCAGTTTCCACCCGCAAGCGCGGGCTGCTGGCCGGCTGGTCACGCGCCGGAAAACTCGGCCTGGCCGTACTGGCTTTCTGGGTCGCCGTGGCCCTGTTCGCGCCCTTCCTGTCCGACCAATCGCTGGGTGAGATGTCCGATGCGGGGGTGTTCCAGGCCATGAGCGCGCAGCACTGGCTGGGCACCGACTACCTGGGCCGGGACATGCTGACGCGAATCGTCGCGGGCACGCCCTACACCATAGGCGTCGCGCTGGTGGCCACGCTGTTCGCCTGCGGCCTGGGCGCGGTGCTGGGCCTGCTGGCCGCGGTCACCGGCGGCTGGGTGGATTCGACCCTGAGCCGGCTGCTCGACACCCTGGTCTCGATCCCGAGCAAGATGTTCGCGCTGGTGATCATCGCTGGCTTCGGCTCCTCCGTCACGCTGCTGGTCGTCGTGGCCGCCATCGTCTACACGCCGGGCTGCTACCGCATCATCCGCTCGCTCGCGGTGAACATCAACGCCATGGACTATGTGCTGGTGGCGCGCGCCCGCGGTGAACGCCACGGCTACATCATGCGCCGCGAGATCCTGCCCAACATCACCGGCCCGCTGCTGGCCGACATGGGCCTGCGCTTCGTCTACGCCCTGCGCCTTCTGGCGAGCCTGAGCTTCCTGGGCCTGGGCGTGCAGCCGCCGATGGCCGACTGGGGTTCCCTGGTGCGTGAGAACCTGGGCGCATTGCCGGTGGGCGGCGTCTCGGTGCTCGCCCCCGCGCTCGCGATCGCCGCGCTGACGATCGCGGTCAACCTCGTTATCGACAACTTACCGGGCCAGACCGACGCCGACAGGGAGAAACACTAATGGGCGCTACTGTGCTTGTGAACGAACTGCGCATCGTGGCGCAGGCCGCCGGTGGCGGCGAAACAGAGATTGTCAAAGGCGTTTCCTTCCGCATCGAGCCCGGCGAGGTGCTGGCGCTGATCGGCGAATCCGGCTCCGGCAAAACCACCATAGGCCTGGCCCTCATGGGCTACGCGCGGCGTGGTTGCCGCATCGCCGGGGGCAGCGTGCGCATCGGAGACACCGATGTGCTGGGCCTGTCCGAATCGGAACGGCGCCGCTTGCGCGGCCGGCGCGTCTCGTACATCGCACAGAGCGCCGCTGCATCATTCAATCCGTCGCGGACCATCATGGACCAGGTGGTCGAGACGGCGCGCATCCACTCGCTGATGCCGCGCGCCGAGGCCGAGAAAAAAGCCGTGGCGCTGTTCCGCGAGCTGGCACTGCCGCATCCCGACACCATCGGCCAGCGTTACCCGCACCAGGTCTCGGGCGGGCAGCTGCAGCGCCTGATGGCCGCGATGGCGCTGATGAGCGACCCGGACCTCGTGATCTTCGATGAACCCACCACGGCCCTGGACGTCACCACCCAGATCGAGGTGCTGCACGCCTTCCGCCGCGTGGTGCGCGAGCGCCGGACCACGGCGGTCTACGTCACGCACGACCTGGCGGTGGTTGCCCAGATGGCCGGGCGCATCCTGGTGCTGCGCGACGGCGCCGAGCGCGAGATCGGCACCACGGCGCAGATCATCAACACACCGAAAGACGACTACACGCGCAGCCTGATCGCCGCGGCGAATCCCAAGGCGCGCAGCGGCGAGACGGTGGCCGAGGGCGCAACGCCCTTGCTTCAGGTGCGGCACCTGGTTGCCGGCTACGGCCCCCTGGACAAGCATGGCCGGCCCGCCTCACCGGTGCTCGACGACGTGAGCCTGCGCCTGTACCGCGGCCAGGCGATCGGCGTCATCGGCGAGTCCGGCTCCGGCAAGACCACGCTGGCCCGCGTCGTCGCCGGCCTGATCGGACCCGCCGGCGGCCAGATCATGTTCGACGGCAAACCGCTTCCGCGCCTGGTATCGCAGCGTTCGCCCGAGGAACTGCGCCGCATCCAGATCGTGTTCCAGATGGCGGACACGGCGCTCAATCCTTCGCACACCATCGCCGAGATCCTCGCGCGGCCCCTGCAGCTGTACCGCGGCTTGAAGGGCGAGGCGCTGGACAAGCGCATCGCGCAGCTGCTCGACCTCGTGCAACTGCCGCAGACCTGCGCGCGGCGCCTGCCCGTGGGACTGTCCGGCGGGCAGAAGCAGCGCGTCAACCTGGCGCGCGCGCTGGCCGCCGACCCCGACCTGATCCTGTGCGATGAAGTCACCTCCGCGCTGGACACAGTGGTGGGCGCCGCCATCCTGGACCTGCTGGCGCAGCTGCGCAAAGAGCTCGGGGTGTCGTACATGTTCATCAGCCACGACATGAACACCGTGCGCGCCGTGTGCGACGAGATCGTGGTGCTGTATGCCGGCCAGAAGGTGGAGTCACTGACCCGCTCGGCTTTCGCGCATGCGCCGCGCCATCCCTACTTCCACCTGCTGGCCAATTCCGTTCCGGAGTTGCGCCAGGGATGGCTGGAAGAAGTCGGAGCGGCGCAGCGCGCGGCCCTGCCGCTGGTGCAGGCGCCCGTCGACCGCGCAGGCATTTGCAGCTTCCTGGACCGCTGCCCTTTGCGTGTCGCCGGCGTGTGCGACAGCAAGACGCCGCCGCGGCATGAACTCGAAGGCGGCGTGGAAGTGTTTTGCCACCGCAGCGCCGGCGAACTGTTGCAGCTGCAGAAGACCAAGGCGCAATCGCAGGAACGCACGGCCTGACATCAATGACCTGATCCATGTATCTCGAACCCGAAGTCTTCTATCGTTTCGATCCCACGACGGCCCCGGCTCCGGTGGTGGTGGACGTGTCCCGCAGCGGGCGCCTCTACCCCATCGACTTCCGCTCGCCCGTCCCGTTCTCGGCCCTGCACGACAACGTGTCGATGTATGTGGAGGAGATCTGGCGGGACGCGCCCAAGCACGGCGCCACGATGCTGCAGGCGCTGTTTCCCAACACCTACATCGACGCCAACCGGCATGAACTCGACATCGACCCGGAGCTGATCGAAGGCGAATGGCCGGTGCCGGTGCAGTTTGTCTCCAGGAGCGGGCTCGGCCTGCTCAAGACCGTGTCGCGCTACGGCGAGCGGCTGCAGGAGCGCAAGCTCACCGTCGCGGAGGTCGAGGCCAGGCTTGACCGCTATTACCGGCCCTACCACCGCGAGCTCGCTTCGGTGATGGACCGCATGCTGGCGGCGCACGGCTTTTACTACCAGCTCAGCTGCCATTGCATGTCCGCGGTGGGCGCGCCGACGCACGCCGACGCCGGAAAGGAACGCATGGACTTCTGCCTGGGCAACCTGCGCGGCACCTCCAGCACGGCGGAATTCATCGAGTTCGTCGCCGAGGTCATCCGCGCCCAGGGTTTCACCTGCTCGGTCAATACACCCTACACCGGCGGCGAGCTGAACCGCCGCTACGGCAAGCCCGACGGCACGCAGGAAAGCGTGATGGTGGAGATCAACAAGAAGCGCTTCATGGATGTCGCCTCATTCAAGAAGAACGAAGGTTTTGACGCGATCCGGGGCGTCGCGGGCGCCGTGTTGCAGGCCGTGACGCGCCGGGCGCGCGGGCTTGCCGGGAGCGCCGCGCGCGCATAGAGATCGACGGCTTGGGCGCCGTCGGGAATTTTTTCACTGAACTGATTGAACTGACATGCAAACACTGAACTACATCGCGGGCCGCTGGCAAGCATCCCAGGACGGCCGCCAATTCGAGGTGCGCAATCCCGCCGACGACAGCCTGATCACCCTGGCGGCCGACGGCGGCGGGGCGGACGCGCGGCTGGCCGCCGACGCGGCGGCGCAGGCCCTGCCCGAATGGCGGGCGCGGACGCCGCGCGAGCGCTGCCTGATCCTCAAGAAGTGGCAGGCGCTGATCGAGCGCGACGTGGAGCCGCTGGCCAAACTGATTTCGCGCGAGCAGGGCAAGCCGCTCGCCGAAGGTCGCGGCGAAATCGCCTACAGCGCGGGCTATGTGGAGTGGTTCGCCGAAGAGGGTGTGCGCGCCCACGGCGAGATCATCGCCGCGCCGGTGGCGAGCAAGCGCTACCTGGTGCTGCGGGAGGCCGTTGGCGTCGTCGCCGTGGTCACTCCCTGGAATTTTCCCGCGGCGATGATCGCCCGCAAGATCGCCCCTGCGCTGGCGGCGGGTTGCACGGTGGTGGCCAAGCCAGCCGAGGACACGCCCCTCACTTCGTTGGCTCTCGTGAAGCTGGCCGAGGAAGCGGGCGTGCCCCCTGGCGTGTTGAACATCGTGCCCGCCTCGCGCGAGCGCACGCCGGAGGTGGTGGGTGAGTGGCTGCGCGATGGCCGCGTGCGCAAGGTCAGCTTCACAGGCAGCACGGCGGTGGGCAAGCTGTTGGCGCGCGAGTCGGCCGGCACGCTCAAGAAGCTGTCGCTGGAACTCGGCGGCAACGCACCCTTCATCGTGTTCGAGGATGCGGACCTGGACGCCGCCGTCGAGGGCCTGATGGCCGCCAAGTTCCGCAACGGCGGCCAGACCTGCGTGAGCCCCAACCGTGTGTTCGTGCACGAGGCCGTGCATGATCGCTTCGTCGACAAGCTGGCGGCCCGCGTGGGCGCGTTGCGGGTCGGCCCGGCCAGTTGGGTGGAGGCCGAGATCGGCCCGATGATCAACGCACGAGCGGTGGACAAGATCGAGCGTCACGTGAACGACGCCGTGGCCAAAGGTGCGAAGGCTGTCGTGGGCGGAAGCCGCGTGTGTACAGAAGTCGCCAATGGTCCGAACTACTACGCGCCCACAGTGCTGACCGGTGCGACTCCCGACATGGAGTTGTCGTGCGAAGAGACCTTCGGCCCGGTGGTGCCCGTGTTCCGCTTCGCCAGCGAAGAAGAGGTGATCGCGCAGGCCAACGACACGCCTTTCGGCCTGGCCGGCTACTTCTTCTCCAACGACGTCAAGCGCATTTGGCGCGTTGCCTCGGCCCTGGAGACGGGCATGGTGGGCATCAACGAAGGCGCCATCGCGGCACAGGCCGCACCCTTTGGCGGCGTCAAGGAATCGGGCTATGGCCGCGAAGGCTCGCACTGGGGCCTGGACGAATACCTGCACACCAAATACCTGTGCCAAGGGAATTTGGCATGAAGGTGCTGGTCCTGGGTGCCGGCGTTATCGGCACCACGACGGCCTACTACCTGGCCCGAGCGGGCCATGAGGTGACGGTGGTCGACCGCCAGCCCGGACCCGCGCGGGAAACGAGTTTCGCCAATGCCGGCCAGGTGTCGCCGGGCTACGCGGCGCCGTGGGCCGCGCCCGGCGTGCCGTTGAAGGCGCTGCGCTGGATGTTCCAGAAGCATGCGCCGCTGGCCATCGGCCTGGACGGCAGCATGGATCAGCTGCGCTGGATGTGGCAGATGCTGCGCAATTGCAGCCCGCGGCGCTATGCGGTGAACAAGGAGCGCATGGTGCGGTTGGCCGAATACAGCCGCGACTGCCTGGCGCAGCTGCGCGAAGACACCGGCTTGCGCTACGAAGGCCGTGAGGGCGGCACGCTGCAGGTGTTCCGCACCTCGGCGCAGCTCGACGCCGTCGGCAAAGACGTGGCCGTGTTGCGCGCCGCGGGCGTGCCCTACGAACTGCTGGGGCCTGAGGAGCTGGTTCGCGCGGAACCGGCCATCGCCACAGGGCCACTGGTCGGCGGCCTGCGCCTGCCCGGCGACGAGACGGGTGACTGCCACCTGTTTACCACCGGTATCGGCCATCTGGCCCAGTCCATGGGCGTGCGCTTTTCCTTCGGCGAAGCCATCGACAGCGTGGAGGTCTGTGCCGGCCGCGTGGCCGGCGTGCTGCAGGGCCGCCGCCTGCTCAAGGCCGACGCTTACGTGATGGCGCTGGGTGCGTACTCGACCGCCACGCTGTCGGGCTTGCTGGAGATACCTGTCTATCCGGTCAAAGGCTATTCCATCACCGTGCCTGTCGCCGACGCGGGCCGCGCGCCGGTTTCGACCGTGCTGGACGAGAGCTACAAGATCGCCATCACGCGCTTTGACCGCCGCATCCGCGTGGGCGGCATGGCGGAGCTGCGCGGCTTTGACCTGCGCCTGAACCCGCGACGCCGCGAAACGCTGGAGCTGTGCCTGAACGACCTGTTCCCCGGCGCCGGCTACGCCGGGACCGGCAGCTTCTGGACCGGCCTGCGGCCCATGACCCCGGACGGCACGCCGCTGGTGGGCCGCACGCCGCTGCCCAATCTGTACCTGAACACCGGCCACGGCACGCTGGGCTGGACCATGGCCTGCGGCTCCGCGCGCGTGCTGGCCGACGTCATGAGCGGCCGCGCGCCCGAGATCCGTGCCGACGACCTTTCCGTGCAGCGCTATGCGCAGCCGAAATCACGGCAATGGACCGGCCCTTGGACCGAACCTGGACTGAGGACCTGAAGCCGGCGCCGTAAAGCCGCCGCTCGCGCGACTTGCCGAGACCGCCCGACCGGCGTGCGTGCGGCCCAGGCAAGAAACCATTGAGTCGGAAATTTATCCACTCGCTGGTGGCTTCCCGGCTCAAAATCGCAAGTATGACAACTCCCAAGCTACTGATCGAGTTCGCGGACGGCCTCATGCATGGCCGAAGCGCTGGAGAGCAGCATCGTCGGCATCAACGAAGGCGCACTGGCCGCCGAGGTTGCGCCCTTCGGCGGCGTCAAGGAGTCCGGTTATGGCCGTGAAGGTTCACGTTACGGACTCGAAGACTATATGCACACCAAGTACCTGTGCCAGGGCCTGGTTTAAGTAAGAAAGCCCTGCAACCCTTGCCAGTCATGCATGACTGGCATGCGGTCTGTTTTTATAGCGTTGGGTAGTCCGTGTAACCCTTGGCGCCGCCGCCATAGAAGGTGGCCTGGTCGGGCAGGTTGAGCGGCGCATTGCGGCGCAGGCGCTCCACCAGATCCGGGTTGGCGATGTAGGGCTTGCCGAAGGCGACCAGGTCGGCGCCGTTCGCCACGGCCTGCTTGGCCAGTGCCTGGTCGTAGCCGTTGTTGACCATCCAGGCGCCCTGGCCGCCGGCTTCGCGGTAGGCGGTCTTGAGCGCGGCATAGTCAAATGGCCGGTCGGCGATTTCGCGCGGCCCGCCGGTCGCGCCTTCGATGATGTGGATGTAGGCCAGGTTCAGCGTGGCGAGCTGGCGCACCACGTAGTCGAACAGGGGCTGCGGATCGGCGTCATGCACATCGTTGGCCGGTGTCACGGGTGACAGGCGGATGCCGGTGCGTCCGCCGCCGATGGCGCCGGTGACGGCGCGCGTGACCTCGAGCAGCAGGCGCGCACGGTTTTCAATGCTGCCGCCGTAGTCGTCGATGCGCTGGTTGGAGCCCCGCTTGAGGAACTGGTCGAGCAGGTAGCCATTGGCACCATGGACTTCGACGCCATCAAAGCCGGCGGATTCGACCGCATTGCGCGCCGCGACTTCATAGGCATGCACGATGCCGGGCAGTTCGTCGGCCCGCAGCGCGCGCGGCTCGGAGGTGGCGACAAAGGTGGGCGCGCCGTCCTTGAGCAGCACCGTCTTGGTCCTGGCGGTGATGGCAGACGGGGCGACCGGCTGGCCGCCGTCCGGCTGCAATTCGGTGTGCGAGACGCGGCCCACATGCCAGAGCTGCACCACGATCTTGCCGCCGGCCTCATGCACCGCGCGGGTCACCTGCTTCCAGCCGTTGAGCTGCTCGCTGCCGTAGAGGCCGGGTACATCCGCATAGCCTTGGCCCTGGTGGCTGATGGCGGTGGCCTCGGTGACGAGCAGGCCGCCGCTGGCGCGCTGGGCGTAGTACTCGGCCATCAGCGAGGTGGGAATGGCGTCGGGGGCGCGGTTGCGTGTCAGGGGCGCCAGCACGATGCGGTTGGCCAGATGAATGTCGCCGGCCTGGGTGGGGTCGAATAAAGAGGGCATGAAAGTGTCCGGGTTGAAAATATGAAACACGAAGAAGAAACAGGCGTCAGTGTGTGCCGATCTGAATTGGCCTGTGCAACACGGGCTGCTGGATTCATGCTAGGGGCGACAGTTGCGGATGTTGACCGCACTGGAGCGCCACAGGCGGCCCGGGAGCCGCCACAATAGCCGGATGGCAAAAGTTTTTAAGTGGGCGGTGTATGTTGCGCTGGGGCTGGCCGTCCTGCTGGCGGCGGTGGCCTTCACGCTGCATCGTTGGGTGAGCACGGACGATTTCAGGCAGCGCGTCGAGCATGAAGCCTCGGCGGCGTTGGGGATGCCGGTCACGCTGGCCGGGGTGGCCGTGGATGTGTGGCCCTTGCCCGCCGTCGCGCTGACCGGCATCGTGGTGCAGAGCAAGCCGCCCCTCACACTGGAGCGCGTGGAGGTGCGGCCCCAGTGGCAACCCCTGTTGCAGGGGCGCCTGGCGATTTCCACGCTGCTGGTGCGGCGGGCTGTGTTGCCGCAGCAGGGCATAGACGCGGTGTTGCTGGCGCTGCAGAAGAAAAAGCAGCCGGCGTCCGCCAGGCAGGGGCCCAAGCCAAAGACACCTGACCCCGCGCCGGAGTCGGCGGGCCTGGAGGGCCTGCCGCGCCGCACGGTGCTGGACGAGGTGACCTGGATCAGTGCGGCCGGTGCGCGTACCACGGTGGCGGCGGAGGCCGCGCTGGCCGATGACGGCCTGCCCGACAGCGTGTCGTTCAAGCTGCTCAAGGGAAATCTGCAGGGGCTGCAGGCCACGCTGCAACGTGAAGAGCCCAAACCCGCTGACAACGCGAGCAAGGCCGGCGATGCCGTTGTTGGCGAGGACCGCTGGGCCCTGCGGGTCGAGGTGGGCGGCGGCAAGATCGAGGGTCGGCTGGGCCTGCGTCGCGCGCCCGCGGGCGTCCCGGCCAAGCCCGGCGAGGCCCTGGCCCTGCAGGGCCAGCTGCAAACGCGTGGCGTCGAGGTGTCTGCGCTGACCGCACCGGCCGGTGCGCTGTCGGGCCAGCTGGAGGCAACCACCAGCCTCAATGCCCGTGCGGCCACCACCAGCGGACTGGTGGATGCGCTGCAAAGCCACACCACGTTCACCGTGCGCAACGCGGTGATCAATGGCCTGGACCTGGCCAAGGCCGTGCAAACCGTGGGCTTGAGCCGCGGCGGGCAGACGCGTCTGGACACGCTGGCCGGGCAGGTCAACACGCAGGGCCGTGCGGCACAGCTGAGCAACCTGATCGCGAGTTCGGGCGTGCTGAGCGCCACCGGCAATGTGGCGATATCGCCGGCCAAGGCGCTGAGCGGGCGGGTCATTGTGAATGTGGCGGGCGACAGCAAGGTGGGCCAGGCCATCGGCGGCGCCGTGGGCGTGCCGCTGACGGTGGGGGGCACGCTGGACAAGCCCGAGGTGACGCTGTCGCGCTCGGCCCTGCTGGGCGCGGCCATTGGCACGGCGCTGCTGCCGGGTGTGGGTACTGGCGCCGGCGCCAATCTGGGCGATCGCGTGGGCGAGGGCTTGCGCGGCCTGTTCGGCAAGTAAGCCTGACCGGTCCTTCGGGGCCTCTCCGGGGTCGCTGTTGGCAGGCCCTCAACGCTAGAAAATCATAGCAACCCGGATGCGCTGCGGCCTTGTCCTACAGTGCCACGCGGGCGTTGCTGATGCGTCACCGCCGCTTGCTTTTCTACTATGTAAGTATTGCTTCCGGGTAAGCCTTGCGGGTGTTTGCCTCCTGCTTTTGATTGCTTTTGATTGCTTTTTGATTTTTGATTTTTGATATTGGTGCTGATGTTTGTTGAGGCCCTATCCGCTCGCAGGCTTGCGGGGACGAGGCATGACAAAGGAGAACCGATGCTCAAGTACGCGATTATTTTTGCGGTGATTTCACTGATAGCCGGCGCCCTGGGTTTTGGCGGGGTGGCGGCAG
>JAKFEZ010000240.1:0-1831 GCA_036675435.1 Ramlibacter sp.
CCCGAGGCGATCAAGGCCTTTGGTGCTGACCGCGCCGCGATGACGCCCGGGTTTCGCCGCCCGACCGTGGCCGACGGCAGCGTGCAACTGCAGACCTACCTCGGTTGGCTCGAGCGGCAACTGAGCGACGGGCGGGCCTTCTTCGGCGGCGACGAGCCCAGCATCGCGGATTTTTCCGTGGCCCACCCGATCTGGTTCATCCGCCGTGCTCCGCCCGTGACGGGCGTGCTCGATACCTGCCCGCATCTCGCGGCCTGGTACGCGCGGGTTCGGGCTTTGGGGCAGGGCGAGCCGAGTGCGAAGCTCGATGCCGCTGAGGCGCTGCGAATCGCCGCAGGCGCTGGCGCCCCCGAGCCGGGCGTCGTGCAAGCCGGGCTGGGCTTCGAAGCCGGCGACACCGTCAGCGTTGCAGCCACCGACTACGGCAGCGATCCAGTCACGGGGCAGTTGGTCGCCTTGAGCCCGGACGAAATGGCGGTGCGCCGCGAGGACGCGCGCGCGAACACCGTGGTCGTGCATTTCCCGCGCATCGGCTTTCAGCTCAAGAAGGTCGCTGCTTGAAAGTTATGAGTGACAGTGGTTTACGGGCTATTCATCAACAAAAACATGAGCTTATTCCGATCAAGAACCATTGATTCGTGGAGAAGTTCGGCGAAGCGGCGAATCGGTTCTTGATTTCCATTTTGGTTGGCCATTTTTCCTATATGTGACAGTTACTTAAGCGAGTTTTCTCATGAACGATGCAAGGAAAAGAACAGCCGTCATTACCGGTGCGGGTTCGGGCTTCGGCCTGGAAGCGGCGCGCATCGCCGCCCGTGAAGGCATGAACGTCGTGATGGCCGACATCCAGGCGGATGCGCTCGAGCTGGCCGCCGCCGAGATCAGCGGGCTGGGCGCGTCCGTGCTGTCGATGCGACTGGACGTGGCCAAGGCCGCCGAAGTCGAAGCACTGGGTGCCGCGACCGAACAGCGCTTCGGTGCGCCGCACCTGGTCTTCAACAATGCCGGCGTCGGCGCCGGCGGCCTGATCTGGGAGCACACGCTGGCCGACTGGGAATGGGTCGTCGGCGTCAACCTCATGGGCGTGGCCCATGGTGTGCGCGTCTTCACGCCGATGATGCTGGCCGCCGCCAAGGCCGACCCAGGCTGGCAGGGCCACATCGTCAACACCGCCTCGATGGCTGGCCTGCTGAACGCGCCGAACATGGGCGTCTACAACGTCACCAAGCATGCCGTGGTGGCGCTGAGCGAAACGCTGTACCAGGATCTGCGGCTCGTGACCGAGCAGGTCGGCGCCTCGGTGCTGTGTCCGTATTTCGTGCCGACCGGCATCAGCCGCAGCCACCGCAACCGCCCGGGCGACATGGCCGCGCAGAAGCCGACCGCGAGCCAACTCGTCTCTCAGGCGATGAGCGACAAGGCCGTCAGTTCGGGCAAGGTGAGCGCCGCGCAGGTGGCGCAGGCAGTGTTCGACGCCGTGCGCGAGAGGCGCTTCTACATCTACAGCCACCCGCAGGCGCTTGCCGGCGTGCAGACGCGGCTCGAGGACATCATGCTCACGCGCAACCCGACCGACCCGTTCGCCGCCAAGCCCGAGATCGGCGAGAAGCTGCGGCAGGCGATCCGCCAGTGAAGCCGGCGCTCGTGCAGTCGCTCCGCTGAAGCCCTTGCGGCTCAGCACCCCAAGCCGAGCGCCTGCACGGGCACGCCGGTCTGTGCATCGGTCACCACGAACTGCACGCGCCGCTGTTGACCCGTACCGGCGGTCGTTTGCGGCGTGAAGCGCAGCGGGGCCTCGTCGATGCGGGCGACCATCTGCAGTTCTCGCACC
>JAKFEZ010000200.1:0-1830 GCA_036675435.1 Ramlibacter sp.
GGGCCCATCAGCGCGGCGCGGCCGGTAGGCCACATCATCATCACGTTGGGCTTGAACGGGCGCCCGCACATCGCCAAGTAGGCCGCCGCGTACGAGCCTCCGGTGATCAGCGTGTAGCGCGGCACGTTGGCCGAGGCCATGGCCGTCATGAACTTGGCGCCGTGCTTGGCAATGCCCTGCTGCTCCACGGCTTTGCCGACCATGAAGCCCGACACATCGGCCATGAACAGCAGCGGAATGTCGCGCTGGCAGCACAACTCAATGAAGTGCGCGCCCTTGAGCGCGCTCTCGGAGAAGATCACGCCGTTGTTGGCCAGAATGCCGATCTGAAAGCCCTTGATGCGAGCAAAGCCGCAGATCATGGTGTCGCCGTACAGGGGTTTGAACTCCTGCAGGTCACTGTCGTCGATCAACCGCAGCAGCACTTCGCGGTTGTCGGTCGGATGCCGGTTGTCGGCGCTGACAATGCCGTAGATCTCGCGCGGGTCATGGCGCGGCGGCAGCGGCGGCACCACGTCCCAGCGCTGCTTGGCTGCGGTACCGAGGTTGGCCACGATGCCGCGCACGATGGCGATGGCATGACCATCGTTCTCGGCCAGGTGGTCAGTGACGCCGCTGATGCGGCTGTGCATCTCGCCGCCGCCCAGGGTTTCAATGTCAACCTCTTCCTTGGTGGCGGCGTACACCAGCTCGGGCCCGGCGAGGAACATCGCACCCTGGTTGCGCACGATCACAGCCTCGTCGCACAGCGCCGGGAGATAGGCGCCGCCGGCGGTAGACGGCCCGTGCACGGTCGCGATCTGGGTGATGCCCTCGGCCGACATGCGGATCTGGTTGTAGAAAATGGAACCGAACTGGCCGTCGTCGGGGAAAATATGCGCCTGCTCCGGCAGGTTGGCGCCGCCCGACTGGACCATGGTGATGCACGGCAGCCGGTGCTGCCAGGCGAACATCTGGGCCCGCACATGCTTTTTAGCGGTGATGCCGTAGTAGGTGCCGCCCTTGACCGTGGCATCGTGGATCATCAGCATGCAGGCGCGCCCGCACACCAGCCCCACGCCGGTGATGATGCTGCCGCCCGGCGGCACGCCCTCGTACAGGCCGTCGCCGGCAAGCTGCCCGAACTCGAGGAAGGGCGAGCCGGGGTCGAGTACGGCAGCCAGGCGCTCGCGCGGCAGCAATTGCTTGCGCTTCTTGTGCAGCAGGCGCGCCTTTTCGGGGCCGCCGATCAGGGCACGTGCGCGGCGTTCATGCAAGTCGTCAATGCGCAGCTCATAGGCTTCGCGGTTGCGCTGAAATTCGGGCGAGTTCGGCGTGGCGGTGGATGTCATCAAGCTCATTTAGGCAGCCCTTCCAGTGACTCGGTATGGGTCGGTCATCAGGCAATCAGGCCACCGCACGCAGCGTCGCAAAGCGCTGCAGGTGGTGGTCGGTGCTGCCCAACAGGTTGCAAAAGAGCGTCAGGCGGCGAAAGTAATGGCCGATGTCCAGCTCCTCGGTCATGCCCACGCCGCCGTGCAACTGCACCGCTTGCTGTGCCACGAAGCGGGCGCGCTCACCAATGGCGGCCTTGGCGGCCGAGACGGCGCGCGAACGGGTGGCCGCGTCGGGGTGCTCGGCATGCAGGGCCGCCATCAGCACCAGGGAGCGGCTGGCCTCGACCGCGGCGAACATATCGACCAGCCGGTGCTGGATGACCTGGAAGCTGGCAATCGGCACGTCAAATTGTTTGCGCGTGCTGACGTATTCGCCAGTTTTGCGCAACAGCGCGCCCATGGCACCCAGGGCGTCGGCGCAGGCGGCAACAATGCCAAGATCAACCAGGTGCTC
>JAKFEZ010000103.1:0-1821 GCA_036675435.1 Ramlibacter sp.
GGTCGCCAGTTCCTTGCGGGCCTTGTCGATCTCCCTGGCGACGGTCTTGCCGATCAGCGTCCGCGGCTGGTCGGTACCGGCTTGGGCCGCGCTGTCGGGAGCCGTGCTGGCGGCTGGCTTCTGTTGGCTGCAGGCGCCCATCAGCGGCAGGCCGGCGAGCATCAGGACGAAGGTGCTGAGACGGAGGATGTTCATGCGTATGGCCCGGTAGCGGTGTGCGGAGGAGGTCAGGTTTGGGTCGATGGCGTGGCTGTTTCCGGCATGCCGCCCCGGCGAACCGGGACGGCCGTGTCGCGTGGAATCAGTCGGCAAGCTCGCGGCGGCGGCGCAGCTGGATCGCGGCGAAGATCATCGCGGCGCCGACGACCGCGCCGATCCACAGCTCCGGCGTCAGCAGCATCGACCAGGTCGTTGCCGGGCTGACGAGTTGCGCGACCCGGTCGACGCTGTCGGGCGTCATGTTGCGCAGATCGGCATTGACCAGCCAGCTTCCCGGCACCAGGCTGAGCAGGGCACGGGCGACGATGTTCTGCCAGAACCAGCCCGACTCCAGGTTGAACACGTTCATCAGGTCGAACCAGCTGACGAAGATGCCGCTGAACACCGGGATCATGATCGCCCACAGGAACGGCTTGCTCTTCGCCCAGGCCGAGCACAACAGCAGCCAACCGGCGGTCGGCAGCGCCCACAGCGCGTAGACCGGGACGCTGGCCAGCAGGCTGCCGGCCATCGCGAACGGGCTGCCGGTGCCCCAGGCCAGCGTCAGCGGATTGCCGCCGTGCAGCGCGATCACCACGCTGATCACCAGCAGGAAGCCGAGCATCGTCGCCAGGCCCGCGGCGACCGCGAGGATCGGCGCCACCAGCAGCGCGCTGGCGGCCTTGGACAGCACGGTTTCCAAATCCGACACCGGCAGCGATTTCCAGAACAGCACGCTGCGGTCCTTGCGCTCGTCGTACAACGCGCCCAGGCAGTAGAAGAAGACCACGAAGGCCAGCACGATGAAGGGCCAGCTGGACGCCATCAACAGGCTGATGTCGATGCCGTTGCCGAGGTCGTGCAGCTGCTTGGCATCCATCTGGCTGGTGAGCTTGCCGATGTCCAGGCCGTTGACCATGACATCGTCCATTTGCAGCTTGCCGGAAGCGATGGCCCGGCGTGCGGCGACTTCGCCGACCACGATCGCCATGACCGTGAGCAGCAGCGAAATGCCGCCGGCGACCAGGGGTGCCCACAGGAAACCGCCCTTGTGCTCCCAGAACTCGCGTCGCAGCAGGAGCTTGAACTTGTGGGTGGCGTGCGGCGCCGCGACCGGCGCGCGCTGGCTTGGCAGGGTGTCGATGACAGCGTTCATGCGTAGGTTCCCTTCATCGTGGCGACGAACAGATCGGCCAGGCCCGGGGTCCGGGTCTCGCCGAAGGCGGCGAGCCGCGGCTGCGGCACGCCGTCGAACAACATCACGGTCTTGCCGAACGGCAGCGCGCGCTCGTCGATGGGTTGCAGCGCGCGCGCGGCCTCGAGGCTGTCGGCGTTGACCAGCACCTCGACGTAGCGTTGCCCGATGGCGTCCATCGGCGCCTCGAGCACCATCCTGCCGTCGCGGATGAACATCACGTCGGTGAGGATGTGCTCGACTTCCTCGACCTGGTGGGTGGTGATCAGGATGGTCTTGTCCTCGTCGAAATAGTCTTCCAGCAGGCGCTGGTAGAACTGCTTGCGATAGAGGATGTCGAGGCCGAGGGTGGGCTCGTCGAGCACCAGCAGCTTGGCGTCGATCGCCATCACCAGCGCCAGGTGCAGCTGCACGATCATGCCCTTGGA
>JAKFEZ010000105.1:0-10854 GCA_036675435.1 Ramlibacter sp.
TGGGCTGGCGCCTGGTGCCCAGGTAGGTTCCGCCCATGACGGCGACGAAGCCGGCCAGGTGCCACCAGGTCAGCGCCTCTCCCAGGAACAGGGCGGCGAAGGCCACCCCGAAGACCGGGACCCAGTACAGGAACACCGCAGTACGCGCCACGCCTATCCTGGCAATGGCGCCGTTCCAGATCAAGTTGGACACGGCGGTCGCCAGCACGCCTGAAAAAATGACTAGCGCCCACGGCCACCAGCCAGGAAACACGACGGCCCAGGTCACCTGGTTCTCGCCAAGGCCGGCCTGCACGGCGAGGAGCAAGGCGCCCACCAGGTAGATGGCCCAGCTGATCGTGAGCGGATGCAGGCGCTCGGCCAGGCGCTGGACGATGGCGCCGCCGCAGGCGAAGCTGACCACGCCGGCCACGAGCATGAGATCGCCGGCGCCCGCCGTCGAGAGCCCTGCCCCCGGATGGCTCAGTACCACCGCCGCGACGCCACCAAATCCGAGCAGCACCCCGCAAACTCGCTGGGCGGTCAACCGCTCCCCGAAAGCGACTGCGGCGAGCAGGGAGGAAACCAGGGGGCTCAGGGCCATGATCAGCGCGGCATTGGTGGCGGTGGATCGCGTCAGGCCTTCGGCAAACAGGATCTGGTTGAGGTGGACCATCAGCACGGCGCACAGCACGACGGCACCGAGTTGCCGACCCGACAGCGCCACCAGGCGACAGCGTTTCCACAGCACGATGGCGGTCAATGCAGCGCAGGCGACGATCATCCTGACTGCGGCCAGCATCGTGGGCTCGAACGACTCGGTCAGCACCTTCACGACCGCCAGGTTCAGCCCCCAGATCGCCATCGCGGCCAACAGCGCGCCTTGCACGGCGAGGGATTGCCTAGGCATGCTCGACCTGTTTCGCCATGCGCAGGCGGCTCACGATCAGCGAAGCGAAAGCATGCGCGAGCACCAGCAGCCCGACTGCGGAACCCGCGAAGACGATCACCGCGGAGAAGCGGTCGACGAGCCAGGCGGCCGCGAGAATGCCAAGGGACTGGCCCAGGAAGAGCGCACCGGCGAACAGCGACACCGCGGTGCTGCGTGCCTCGGGCGCCATCTGGGTTGCATGGGTGGAGTCACCGATCCAGGCCATGGTCAGTGGAATGATCCCCGCTGCGGTGGCGCCGGAGATTGCCCGCTCACGATCAGCCAGTCCAGCGTGGGTGAGAACGCCGCCGCGGCGTTGCCTGCAACGCAGCCCAGCGTCGCCAAGGCGACTATGCGCACCTTGCCGTAGCGGTCCCCGAGCGTGCCGTCGATCAGCTGCGCAAGGCCGTACGCCAGGGCGAAGGCGGAGATCACCTGCGCGCTGCGCCCGGCCCTCGCGCCGAATCCGGCGGACAGGGCGGGCACCAGCGAATCGCCCACCCGCATCGACGCCATGCTGGCGAAGGCGCTGACACTGAGCAGCCTCAGCATGGACATCGACAAGGCAGGGGCCGGCGCTCAACCTTCGAGGCTTTTCCACATCTCGACGTCGCGCTCGGCGGTCCAGATGCGCGGATCGGGATACTGAGTAGCTTCGTCGTAGCAGCGCGTCACGTCGAACGGCATGCAGTGGTCGAAGATCACCCAATGCCCGTACTTCGGCTTGAGCCGGGCGAGAGTGTCCTTGTAGACGGTATTGAGATCCTTTCCGGCTTTCGCCCCCTCGGCGACGCTGGCGTAGACGTCGGCAATGAAGTCGCGCGTTTGCGCCAATCCGCGAGCGACGTCGTCGGGCGTCGTCAGCGCCGCGCCCCGGCCGGGGACCAGCGCCGTGGGCTTGAGGGCGGCAATGTTGTCCAGGGTCTGCGGCCAGTCTTTGAAGTAGGCATCGCCGGCGTACGGCGTTGCGCCGAACTCGACCAGGTCGCCGGACAGCAGCGCGCGTTCCTGCGGCAGCCACACGACCGTGTCGCCCTTGGTGTGGCCGCGGCCCAGCTGTAGCAGCTGCACCTCCAGCTTGCCCAGCCACACCGTCATTTTTCCGGTGAAGGTCATGGTCGGCCAGGTCATGCCCTTCGGCACGGTCTCGACGTTCTGGAACAGGCGCGGAAAGCGCCCGATCTCGCTCGCCTTGTCCTGCTCGCCGCGCTCGACGATCAGGTCGTAGGTGTCCTGGCTGGCCAGGATCTCCTGCGGCTTGTAGGCGCTCGCGCCCAGCACGCGCACGGCGTGGTAATGCGTCAGCACGACATACTTGATCGGCTTGTCGGTCACCTCGCGGATGCGGCGGATCACGTCCGCCGCCATCGCCGGCGTGGCCTGGGTGTCGGCTACCAGCACCGCGTCGTCGCCGATGACGATGCCGGTGTTCGGGTCGCCCTCGGCCGTGTAGGCCCAGGCGTGCTTCGAGATCTGGCTGAAGGTGACTTTCTTTTCTTCGAGATCGGCCTGGCTGGCGAACTTCTTG
The DNA here is from genome assembly GCA_036675435.1 of Ramlibacter sp. Lineage (GTDB taxonomy): Bacteria > Pseudomonadota > Gammaproteobacteria > Burkholderiales > Burkholderiaceae_C > Ramlibacter. Next base: position 2,439 of record JAKFEZ010000105.1, read on the forward strand.
GTCTGGCTCATGATGAATTCCTTTGTATCGGGATGAATGGCGCCGGGTCAGTGCGCGCCGAGATAGGCGGCCCTGACCTTGGGGTCGTTGAGTAGCTCGCTGCCCGAGCCCTCCAGGGTGATGAGACCGGTCTCGAGCACATAGGCCCGGTCCGCCACGCCCAGGGCCTGCTTGGCCATCTGCTCGACCAGCAAAATGGTGAGGCCGGATTCGCGCAGCTGCCGGATGGCGTCGAAGATGGACCTGATGATGAGGGGCGCCAGGCCGAGCGACGGCTCGTCCAGCAGCAGCAGCCGGGGCTTGCTCATCAGCGCGCGCGAGATCGCCAGCATCTGCTGTTCGCCGCCCGACAGCGTTCCGGACAGCTGGTCCTGCCGCTCCTTCAGGCGCGGAAACCGCACGAACTCGCGCTCAATCGCGGCTTCCACATCGGCCTTGTGCTTTCTGCGCGAGTAAGCCCCCAGCAGCAAATTTTCCCGCACGGTCTGGTCCGCAAAAACCCCGCGGCCTTCGGGCGACATCGCCATGCCCAGCCCGACGCGCTGGTGCGGCGCAATGCTGGTGCAGTCCTGGCCATCGATGAAAATGCGGCCGGCGCTCACCGGTTCGAGCCCCGCAATGCTCTTGAGCAACGTGCTCTTGCCTGCGCCGTTGGCGCCGATGATCGTGACGACTTCCCCGGCGCGAACTTCAAGGGTCACTCCCTTGACGGCCTGGATGGCTCCATAGGAGACCTGAACGGATTCGAGCTTCAGCATTGGGTAGCTCCTGGTTCAGGCGGCAACGGCGAGCGGCACTTCCGCCTCGTCCACACCGAGGTAGGCCTCGATGACCCGGGGATTGGCCTGAACCTCGACCGGCTTGCCTTCGGCGATCTTGATGCCGTAGTCCAGCACGATGACGTGATCGGAGATCGACATCACCAGGTCCATGTGATGCTCGACCATGAGGATGGTGACGCCGCATTTGCCGATGCGAACGAGCAGTTGCCCGAGATCGGCGGTTTCTTGCGGGTTGAGACCGGCGGCCGGCTCGTCGAGCAGCAGCAGCTGGGGTTCCGTCGCCAGGGCGCGCGCCAGCTCGACCCGGCGCTGCAGGCCGTAGGGGAGGCTTCCGGCCGGCTGCTCCGCCAGGTGCCCGAGATCCACCAGGTTCAACAGCTGCAAGGCCCGCGCGCGCGTTGCCTCCTCCTGTCGCCTGGCGCTGGGCAGGGCCAGCAGCGATGCGAGAAAGCCATTCGTCATGCGGGTGTGGCGTCCCAGCATGACGTTGTCGAGCACGCTCAGGTCTGTGAACAGGCGCAGGTTCTGGAACGTGCGGCCCATACCCATGGTGCAGATCTCGTGCACGGGCTTGCCGGCCACTTCCTGCGCCAGGAACTTGACCGAGCCCGAGGTGGGTTCGACCACGCCCGTCAGGATGTTGATCATCGTGCTCTTGCCTGCCCCGTTCGGACCGATCAGGGCGTGAATGTGGCCGCGCTGCAGGCGAAACGTGATGTCCTGTGCCGGCTTGACGCCGCCATAGGACTTCGACACGTTCTGGACCGCCAGCAGCTCGCCTGCCCCGCGCGGGCCGATCTGCGTCGGATGCGGTGGGGCCACCGGCGCGGCAGCTCGCGTCTTGCGCCTGCCGAACTTCGACGACAGCAGCCCCATCACGCCGCCCGGCATGAAGTAGAGCGCAAACAGCAACAGGAAGCCGTAGAGGAAATGCTGAGCCGAAGGCCAGCGCGCGAGCAGCGCCTCGACCAGCGTGAGCACGACAGCGCCCACGATCGGCCCGTATTTGGACCCGGCGCCCCCGAACAGCACCAGCAGCAGGATGAAAATGGACAGGTGGAAGGTGATGAAATCGGAGTTGATGTATTGGTTCTGCTGCGCCACGAGGGCGCCGCCGATTCCGCAGGTGACCGCGGCAACGACGAAGGCGATCACCTTCAGGCGGTAGACCCGCACACCGACCGACGACGAGGCGATCTCGTCGGCCTGCAGCGACAGCAGCGCGCGACCGAATCGCCCGTCGATCAGATTGCGCAGCAGCAGGTGCGTCGCGCCGCAAAGCGCGATCGTGAACCAGGCCCATTGCAGCGACGTGAGCGGCTGCCCGTTCCAGGTCAGCGATTTGATGCCGTAGATGCCCTGGGCGCCGCCGAACACGTCGGTCCACTCGCCCACGAGCTTTTCGACGACGATGCCGAAGGCCAGCGTCACCATCGCCAGGTAGGGCCCCTTGACCCGCAACGATGGCAGCGCGACGACCACGCCGCACAGGCCGGCGATGGCGGCGGCAAGAATCAGCGCCAGCCAGGGATCGAGCTGCGTGCGAGTGGTCAACAAGGCCACTGCGTACGCGCCCGCGGCGAACAGGCCGGCCTGCCCCAGCGACTTCTGGCCCGCGTAGCCGACCAGCACGTTCATGCCGGCCGCGCAGAGGTAGTAAACGCCCATCATGAAGACAATGCGCAGGTAGTAGTCGTTGCCCAGGAGCGAGGTCGCGCCGATCAGGGCGGCGAGCACCACAAGAACGACGACGAGGTGCTGCGCGCGCTTCATACCTTCTCCGCGTAGGTGCGGCCGAACAGGCCGGTGGGGCGGAAAGCCAGCACCAGGATGACGACGGCAAAGACCGCCACCTCGCGCCACTGCGCTTGCCACAGGTTGACCAGCGATTCGAGAACGCCGAGGGCAAAACCGCCGATCACGCAGCCGCGAGGGTTGTTCAGGCCACCGATCATGGCCCCGGAAAAGCCTTTGAGCCCGACCCCGAGGCCCATGAAGAGCGAGGCCTGCGCAATCGGCGCGAGCAGGAAGCCGGACAGGCCGGCCAGGGCCGAGCTCACCACGAAGGCGATGATCATGATGGCATTGGTGTTGATGCCCATCAGGCTGGCAACGCTGCCATTGGCCGCCACCGCTCGCATCGCCTTGCCCACCATGGTGCGGTTCATCACGAAGTCGAATGCGATCATGATCGCGACCGCGACGCCGAGCGTCAGCAGCTCCTGCGGACGCACGCCGACGCCGAGGAACCGAATCACCGCATCGCCGACCGGCGCCGGCACGACCACTGGCTTGGGCCCCCAGATGGCCAGGCCGACACTCTGGAGAATCACGCCGAATCCCAGCGTGCTCATCACCCAGGCCATGCCGGGGCGTCCGGCGAACGGCCTGACCCCGACCAGGTACAGCAGCCACCCCAGCAGCCCCATGACACCCAGCGCTCCCAGCAGCGCCAGCAGCTGCGCGCCCGCTCCGGGGATGGCGGTGCCGAAGGTGGTCGAACTCACGGGCCGGCCGATGGCCAGGAAGAGCACGCTCATGCCGATGAACGCCCCCGCAGAGACAAACTCGCCATGCGAGAAGTTCAGCGTCTTGGTGGTCGTGAACGTGATGCTGAATCCCAGCGCGACCAGCGCATAGGCGCCGCCCACGGCCAGCCCACTCAGAATTGCTTGCAGCAAGGCCTCTGCCATGGTTTGCCTCCTTCAGGATCCCGGCCGGCGTCGGCCGTTGGGATCCGGCATGCTCAGTTGCTGATGGACGTCACTGCTTGAAGTCGGCCGCGCCGAGCGAGCCCAGCACCTTGTCGGTGTAGGTCAGCAGCTTGCCGTCCTTCCAGCGAATCCACACCAGGTCTTTCGCCGTCAGGGCTTCGTGATTGGCCTTGCTGAACGGCTTGGTGTAGGTCTTGAGCACGCCCTGCACGGGAGTCTTCAGGTCTTCCAGCGCCTGGCGCACCGCGACGCCGTCGGTGGAGTTGGCTTGCTTCACGGCAGCGGCGTACAGCAGGACCGAGTCGTAGCCATGCAGCGCGAAAGAGAACGAGCTGGGCGCCTTGAGCTTGGAGCCCACGCGGTCGTACAGTTTTTGCTGCACCGGATTGCGCGTCTCGGCGACCGTGCGCATGAAGATCGGCTTCTCGGCCAGCGCCTTGCCGGCGGCATCGTAGAAGGTGATGTTGTCGGCAGCCCACGAAGTCAGGACCATCGGGAAATAGTTGATCTTCTCCATGCTGCGAACCAGCTGGGCGATCGGCGTGCCCTGGGCCCAAACCACCAGCGTGTCCACGTTGGCCGCCTTCATCTTGCTCAGCTGGGAGGTCATGTCGGTGTCCGCCACGCCAAAGCGCTCGACCCCCGCCGGCTTGATGCCCTGCAGGGCGGCAAGCTCTTCCATGTCCTTGAGGCCGCCCTGGCCATAGCCGGTCGTCTCTGCCATCAGGCCGACCACTTTGGAGGCCGGGTTCTTCTTCACGTAGGCCATGAGCGCGGCCACCTGCTCGCGATCGACCATCGACACGCGGAACATGTAGTTGTCTGCGCCGGGCGACATCGGCTTGGTGATGTCGGTGCCCGAGCCCACGTTGCCGATCACCGGAACCTTCTTCTGGTTGGCAATGTGCTTCCAGGCCATGGCGTTGCCCGAGTTGGTCGGGCCGAACACCGCGGCGACCTTCTCGTTGTCGATGAGGTCGCTCATGTTCTGGATGGACTTCGGCGGGGCGGAGACATCGTCGCGCGTGATCAGAACCAGCTTCTTGCCCAGGACGCCGCCGGCGGCGTTGATGTCGGCCATCGCAGCTTCCATGCCCAGCACGGCGGCTTGGCCGCTTTGCGCCGAAGGGGACGCCGACAGATCGCCGTTGTAGCCGATCTTGATGTCCTGCGCCGCGGCGCTGCTCGAGAAGGCCGCGAGGGCCATCGCCGAGAGCAATCCGGCGTACATGTGCTTGAGTTTCATGATGTCTCCTTAGTAGATAAGGTGGTTGCGAGGGAAAGCTAGACCGCGAGAAAGCCGCCGTCGACCGGAAGGGTGATCCCGGTGACGTAGCGCGACATGTCGGAGGCCAGGAAGATCACCGGGCCGATGAGGTCCTCTGTCTTGCCGACACGGCCCATGGGGATGCGGCTCATGAAGGATTTGAGGCGCTCCGGGTTGTCACGCGTCGGTGCCGTCATGGGCGTTTCGATGACCCCGGGAGCAAGCGCGTTGACGCGCACGCCGGCCGGCGCGAGCTCCTGCGCCAGCGACTGCGTGAACATCTTGATGGCGCCCTTGGAAGGCGAGTACCCCAGGCTGGCGCCCTGGCCTGCGTAAGCGGCGATGGAAGCGATGTTGACGATGCAGCCTCTGGTGTCCTTGACGGCGGACAGCCAGGCGTGCGTGACGTTGAACGTGCCGTGCACGTTGACATCGATGGTTTTCTTCCAGTTCGAGGCGGCGTCGGCGCTGGCCATGCCCTCGCGAATGATGATGCCGGCGTTGTTCACCAGAAGATCGACCTTGCCGATTTCCTTTTCGACCCGTTCGGCCAGCGCTTGGCAATCCGCAGCCGAAGTCACGTCGAGCGCGAACGGCCAGGCCTGGCCGCCCTGCTCTCGGACCAGCTCGGCGGTTTCCTGCACGGTGGCGGCGTTGACGTCCGTCACGACGACGCGGGCACCGGCTTGCGCAATGCCAAGCGCCAGAGCGCGGCCGTTTCCCTGGCCGGCGCCGGTGATGAGCGCCAGACGCCCGTCGAGAAGGCGCGGCGCGATGGAGGATTCGAATGTCATGGCTCTGCTTTCAGGTCGGGTGTCGGATGCGGGCTGCAACCGGCTCCGGTCGGGCCGGCTGCAGGGCTCCGGACGGGTTGATCGGCTCGGCCTTGGCCAGCTGCGTGCCCGCCACGTAGCCGAAGGTCAGGGCCGGACCCAGCGTGATTCCGGCGCCAGGGTAGTTGCCGCCCATGACGCTGGCGGCGTCGTTGCCCACCGCATACAGGCCCTTGATCGGCTGCCGCGACTCATCCAGCACCCGGGTCTGCGCGTCGGTGACCAGGCCGGCGAATGTTCCGATGTCCCCGACCACCAGCCTGATCGCGTAGAAGGGGCCATGCTCCAGCGGGGCGACACAGGGATTCGGCGTGACCAAGGCATCACCCTGGTACCGGTTGTAGGCTTTGCTGCCCTTCTCGAAGGCGGGATCCTGGCCGGTGCCGGCCGATGCATTGAACTGAGCGACCGTGGTTTCCAGTCGGGCGGGTTCAATGCCGATCCGTCCTGCCAGTTCCGCGATGGTGGCGCCGCGCTTGAGATAGCCATTGCGCAGGTGTCGCCCGATCGGCAGCGGCGCCGGCGCCACGCAGCCGAGACCGTAGTTGCGCAAGGCCTTGTGGTCGCACAGCAACCAGGCGAACACCTCGGGCTGGCCCTCGCAGGCCTTCACCATGGCCTGCACGAAATCGTGATACGAGTTGCCTTCGTTGGTGAAGCGGCTGCCCTGGGGCGACACCGCGATGACACCCGGCTTGGCGCGATCGATGAAGTGCGGCATCGCGCCCTGCGTTCCATCGGATCGGGTCGTCACCGAAGCAGGCACCCAGGCCGCCGCGTTCGGAATGCTGCCGTCGACGCGGCCGCCCACGGCCTCCGCCAGCCGTAGGCCATCGCCGGTATTCGCCGCCGGTGACGGCGAGAAATGTTCGCGGCCGGTCGGGGCATGGGGAAACAGTTGCTTCCTGCGCTCGACGTCGTGCGGGAAACCTCCGCAGGCCAGCACCACGCCGCGGGTTGCATTCACCCTGATGGTCTTGCCCTGGTGCTGCACCAGCGCTCCGGCCACTCCGTCGTGCTCCACCACGAGCTTCGTCACCGGCGACGACAGCCATACGGGAATCTGGAGATCAATCGCTGCCTTGGCTAGGCGGCCGGCAAGCGCGTTGCCGTTCGTCAGCGTCATCCCGCGGCCCGCCGTGATGACGTCCAGGAAATGACGGGTCAGGCGCTTGGCGACGTACCAGAAGGAGATCGGCGACTTGAAGGCGCGCATGAAATGCTTGATCTCCGGGCCCGACCCCAACATCATGCCGAACACCGTCAGCTCGGGCAGCGCAGGGGCGAGCTGCTTGACGCGCGGGCCCAGCTCGCGCCCGTTGAATGGCCGGGTGACCATCGAGCGGCCGCCCTGCTGGCCGCCGGGGGCTTCAGCGTGGTAGTCGGGAAACACGGCCGGCATGTCGAACTGCACGCAGGTGTTTCGCGTGAAGAAGTCGATCGCCTTGGGCCCGTTCTCGAGGAAGGCGTCCACGCGCATCTCATCGAAGTGGGTGGTGGTCTCGTGCCTGAGATAGGTCTTGGCCGCGCCCGGCGGCTCGTTGATTCCCTGCTCCGTCGCAAGGCGGGTGCCGGGAACCCACAGCCAGCCGCCCGAACGCGCCGTGGTCCCGCCGTACACCGGCTGCTTTTCCACCACCAGAACGTCCAAGCCGTTGGATGCGGCCGTGATGGCGGTCGCCATGCCCGAGGCGCCTGTGCCGATGACCAGCACGTCGACCGTAATGTTTTCCTGCGTCATGCACGACCTCTTGAAAGCAGACCAGCGAATTCTAGAACTCGATCTGACCATTGTCAACGCATCTGATAATATCGATTTATATGACTACGTAGATTTGATTTGACTATATCGGGGAAACCCTAATGGATACACTAGTTCTCTCTACATCAGCTGTGCCCCCCATGGAAAAGAGCCGCCGCGGTATCCAGTCGATCGAGATAGGAAGCGCACTCCTGGTTGAGCTGGCACGCAAGGTTCGCCCGACGCCGCTCAAGGACCTCGCCAGGGCGGCCAACATGACCGCGGGCAAAGCCCACCCCTACATGGTGAGTTTTCTGAAGGTCGGGTTCGTGACGCAGACCGAGGCGGGCCACTATGAACTCGGACCGCTGGCGCTGCAGCTGGGATTGACGCGGCTACAGAGGATGGACCCGGTCAAGGAGGCTTCGCAAGTGATAGAGGCTTTGGCAGAGGAAACCGGCCAGAGCGTGGCGGTCGCAGTCTGGGGCAACCTGGGTCCCACGATCGTTCGGCTCGAGGAGCCGATACAGCCTCTGCACGTGAACCTGCGCACGGGCACCGTCATGTCGCTGGCCAACACGGCCACGGGCCGCCTGTTCGCCGCCTACATGCCGCCCAAAGTGGTCGAACGACTGGTTGCCGACGAGTTGGCGCGGTCCAGCCAGGGCGCCAATCACGACCCCTCGATCGCTGGTGAAGCCCTGGAAGCAGCCCTCGTCGAAACGCGCCGGCACGGGATCTCTCGCACCCAGGGCCAGCCCATCCCCGGCATCGATGCGCTGTGCGCGCCGGTATTCGATGTGGACGGCCATATCGTGCTGGGCATTCTGGTGATGGGTGCTTCGGCGACCTTCGACAGCAGCTGGGACGGAAAGATCGCCGAGCCGCTTCGACGCTGCGCCACCGAAGTGTCAAGGCGCATCGGCCGCGTGATCGCAGCCTAAGCGGCGCGCCCGGCTAAGCCTGCTTCAGCAGCAGCGCCAGATCGGAGGCCAGCGCCTGCGCGCCACTGCCGTAGCGGGTGTAGAGCCGCAGGCGACCCTGGGTGTCGTAGACCAGGCTGGCGGCCGAATGGTCCA
>JAKFEZ010000299.1:0-45797 GCA_036675435.1 Ramlibacter sp.
CCCCGGCCCCGGCCCGCATGGCCGTGCCCGCAGTGGGCGCGCCGCCGGGACGGGTGCTGCCGGTGGTCGAGACGCGGCCCGAGCGGCCTGCCCAGCGGCCGCCGTCCGGCGGTGCCACCGACGGCCGGCCCGCCAGCGAAGTGGTCGGCGTGCCGGTGCGCACCCAGTCCGAGTCGCGCGAGTCGCAGGCGGCCGGCATGGTGCTGCTTCCCACCGAAGAAGGCGATTTCTGGCACGCCACGGTGGCCGGCCTCGTGGCGCGCGAAGCGATCACGGCCCTGGTGCGCGAACTGGCCCTGCAGTCGCAGCTGGTCGGGCGCGACGAGGGGCACTGGATGCTGCGGGTGGAGCGCGAGTCATTGAACCAGCCGGCCAGCCGCGAGCGGCTGCAGAATGCGCTGCAGGCGGCGGGCCACGGGGTCAGCCTCAGTGTCGAGGTGGGGACGGTCACCGACAGCCCTGCCCGGCGCAACGCGGCGGCCGCGGCCGAACGGCAGCGGGCCGCCGAGGAAATCATCCTCGCCGACCCGTTCGTGCAGGACATGATGCGGGACTTTGGCGCGAAAATCGTGCCTGGCAGCATCAAGCCCGTGCAGAACCATTGAATCATCTCCAGGACAGACTTCCAGACCTGTCACAAACCGACTGAAAGGAATCCCATGTTCAACAAAGGACAGCTCGCCGGCCTCATGAAGCAGGCCCAGGCCATGCAAGACAACCTGAAGAAGGCCCAGGAGGAACTGGAGCACATCGAGGTGTCCGGCGAATCGGGCGCCGGCCTGGTCAAGGTCACCATGACCTGCAAGCACGACGTCAAGCGGGTGCAGATCGACCCCAGCCTGCTGGCCGACGACAAGGACATGCTGGAAGACCTGGTCGCGGCAGCCTTCAATGCCGCCGTGCGCAAAGCGGAAGAAACCTCGCAGGAAAAGATGGGCAAGCTCACCGCCGGCATGCCGGGCCTGCCGGGTGGGATGAAGCTGCCGTTTTGAGCCGGGCCTTGGCCGACACCGATTCACTGAATGCCCTGATCGAAGGGCTGCGGCGCCTGCCCGGTGTGGGCGTGAAGTCGGCGTCTCGCATGGCTTTCCACCTGTTGCAGCACGACCGCCCGGGTGCCCAGGCGCTGGCCAAGGCGCTGGAGCAGGCGGCCACCCGCATCCAGCATTGCAGCCGCTGCCACACCTTCACCGAAAACGAGGTATGCGCCACCTGCCTCGACCCGCGGCGCGACACCAGCAAGCTGTGCGTGGTCGAGACGCCGGCCGACCAGGCTGCGCTGGAGCGCACGGCCGCCTTCAAGGGCATGTACTTCGTGCTGATGGGGCGGCTCAGCCCGCTGGACGGGATCGGACCCAAGGACATAGGGTTGGCCAAGCTGTTCGATCGGGCCACCGACGGCGCGGTGCACGAAGTGATTCTGGCGACGAATTTCACCGCCGAAGGCGAAGCCACCGCCCATGTGATCGGCGAGGCGCTGAAAGCGCGCGGCTTGCAGGTGACGCGGCTGGCAAGGGGGGTGCCGGCCGGCAGCGAACTCGAGTATGTCGACCTGGGGACCATCGCCCACGCATTGGTTGACCGGCGCTAGCGTCCAGAAGAGAAGAGGGGAGTACAACGATGACGATGCAATTCGCCCGGTTCACCGTGGCTTACTGGTGCGTGCTGGTGGCCGCGCTGCTGCCGCTGGCCTGTGCCTGGCTGGCCAAGTCCAAGGGCTTCGGCAAGCCGCGCCGCGAAGGCGGCTTCGATAACAACGACCCGCGTGCCTGGCTGGCCCGGCAGAGCGACTGGCAGGCACGCGCCAACGCCGCCCAGGCCAACAGCTTCGAGGCCCTGCCGTTCTTCATCGGCGCGGTCGTCATCGCCCATCAGCTCGCTGCACCACGAGCGCTGGTGGACATCCTGGCTGTGCTGTTCGTCACGCTCAGGATCATCTATATCGCCATGTATGTGGCCGGCCTGCCGACCATTCGTTCGGCAATATGGGCATTGGCGCTGCTGGTCAACATCGGCATTCTTTTCGCTGGGTATCGCTGAAACCGGCGAAACCCGTTTTCCTTCGAGGGCCGCTGTCGGCCCCAGGGCACCCGGGAACTTACGTGGAAACCCGCACGGGATGTTCCCGATGCAGGGTGCTCATCCCCTGGTTAATCTCTAAATCAAGCAAGAGAGGCAACTTCCAATGAAAACCATTCCCCTGAATCGCCGCACGTTCACCACGGCCGCGGCGCTGGCCGTCGCCACGGTGGCGGCCCCGTCCCTGCGCGCGCAGTCCAAGCTTGAAAAAAGCAAGGTGTCCATCGCCGTGGGCGGCAAGGCCGCCTTCTACTACCTGCCGCTGACGATCTCCGAGCAACTCGGCTACTTCAAGGCCGAAGGCCTGGACCTCGAGATCTCCGATTTTGCCGGTGGCGCTAGGGCGCTCCAGGCGCTGGTGGGCGGATCGGCCGACGTGGTGAGCGGTGCGTACGAGCACACCATCAACATGCAGAGCAAGAACCAGTTCATCCAGGCCTTCGTGCTGCAGGGACGGGCTCCGCAGATCGCGGTGGGTGTGTCGACCAAGGCCATGCCCAACTACAAGTCGCTGGCCGACCTGCGCGGCAAGAAGATCGGCGTGTCGGCGCCGGGGTCTTCCACCAACATGGTGGCCAACCTGGTGCTCTCGCGCGCCGGCATCAAAGCCAGCGACGTCAGCTTCGTCGGTGTGGGCACGTCGGCGGGCGCGCTGGCGGCGCTGCGGTCCGGGCAGATCGATGCCATGAGCAACACCGACCCCGTGATGACGATGCTGGAGCAAAAGGGCGACGTGAAGATCATCAGCGACACGCGCACGCTCAAGGGCACCCTCGATGTGTTCGGCGGCCCGATGCCCGCTGCCTGTTTCTACTCGCACGCCGAGTTCGTGCAGAAGAACCCCAACACCTGCCAGGCGCTGGCCAATGCGATCGTGCGCGGCCTCAAATGGCTGCAGACCGCCGGCCCCAGCGACATCATCAAGACCGTCCCCGAAGCCTACCTGCTGGGCGACAGGGCGCTCTACCTGGCATCCTTCAACAAGGTTCGCGAGGCGATCTCGCTCGACGGCGTCATCGCCGAGGACGGCGCGCGCACGGCGCTCAAGGCTCTGGCCAGTTTCATCCCGTCGATCAAGGCCGACAAGATCGACCTGAGCAAGACCTACACCAACGAGTTCGCCCGCCGGGCCAAGGAGCGGTACAAGGCGTAAGCCGCGGCCCTCCCGCCCATGCAGCCCTACGCGCTCGAACTCGACAGCATCAGCGTCACCTTCCATTCGCCGGACGAGCCGGCGCAGCGCTACACCGCTGTCGCCGACACCACGCTGCGCATCCGCGCCGGCGAGTTCGTCTCGGTGGTGGGGCCGACCGGCTGCGGCAAATCCACCCTGCTCAACATCGGAGCCGGCCTGCTGGAGGCGTCTTCCGGCGCCATCCGGGTGTTCGGCGAGCCGCTGGCGGGCCTGAACCGGCGCGCCGGCTACATGTTTCAGACAGAGGCGCTGATGCCGTGGCGCAGCGCCATCGAGAACGTGATGGTCGGCCTGCAATACCGAGGCATGCCTGACGCCGAGGCCCGGGCGCAGGCCCAGGCCTGGCTGCAGCGGGTCGGGCTGGGCGACTTCGGCGACCGCTATCCGCACCAGCTCTCAGGCGGCATGCGCAAGCGGACAGCGTTGGCCCAGGTGCTCGCGCTCGATCCGGACATCATCCTCATGGACGAACCCTTCAGCGCCCTGGACATCCAGACCCGCCAGCTGATGGAAAACGAGGTGCTGGAGCTCTGGGCCGCCAAGAAGAAAGCGGTGCTTTTCATCACGCACGACCTCGATGAAGCGATTGCCATGAGCGATCGCGTGGTGGTGCTGTCGGCCGGGCCTGCCACCCGGCCCATCGGCGAATTCGAAATCGACCTGCCGCGTCCGCGCGACGTGGCCGAGGTTCGCACCCAGGGCCGCTTCGTGGAGTTGCACAAGCAGATCTGGGCCGTGCTGCGCGACGAAGTCCTCAAGGGCTACGCCCAGCAACTCAAGAAGGCCGCCTGAATGGTGGATCTAGCCTGATGTTGCAGTCGCTCAAACCTTCCGCAAAGAACCTGCTCTTCTGGCAGGTAGGCCTTTTCATCGCCGTGCTGCTGCTGTGGCAGCTGGTCTCGCGCAACCAGCAATACGCTTTCTTCGTGGGCGAGCCGATCAAGGTGGCGGGGCGGGTCTGGACGTGGTTCATGCCGTTCGGCTTCGAGCCCTCCGCCTTGTTCCCCGAGGGTTTGCCCGGCCGGGCCGATATCTACCAGCACCTGGGCGTGACCCTGCTCGAGACGGTGCTGGCCTTCGTCATCGGCACGGTCCTCGGCCTGGTATTTGGCCTGTGGCTGGCGCTGGCGCCGATGGCCGGCGCCATTCTCGACCCGTATGTCAAAGCGGCCAATTCGATGCCACGCGTCATTCTGGCGCCGATCTTCGGCATGTGGCTGGGCCTGGGCATCTGGAGCAAGGTGGCCCTGGCGGTCACCCTGGTCTTCTTCATCGTTTTTTTCAACGTCTACCAGGGCGTCAAGGAAGTCAGCCCGGTGGTGCTGGCCAATGCCCGGATGCTGGGGGCGAATCAGCGGCAGCTGTTGCGCACGGTGTACCTGCCCAGCGCGACCAGCTGGGTGTTCTCCAGCCTGCATACGTCGGTCGGGCTGGCCTTCGTCGGGGCCGTGGTCGGTGAGTATCTCGGCTCAGCGCGCGGTGTCGGCTATCTGATCCTGCAGGCTGAAGGCACTTTCGACGTCAACACGGTGTTCGCCGGCATCGTCGTGCTCACGGTGTTCGCGCTGGTGCTGGACGGCCTGGTGGGCCGGATCGAGAAGAAGCTGATGAAGTGGCAGCCCCGCCAAGGGGAAACCGAAAAGCTCTGACCCATGAAAAAGCCCGGCAGGCCGGGCTTCGTTTCAGGCGGGCGAAGCCTTAGCTGCGCCGGTCATTGTCAGGGAAGCGGTCGCGCCCATTGCGCACGCCATCGCCGTCGCGGTCGCGGTCGTCGCGGTTCATCACGCCGTCACGGTCGAGGTCGCCGCGCGGGCCCATCCGGCCTCTGTCGTTGCGCGCCACATCCTTGCGGTTGGGCCGGTCATCGCGGGCATTGGGGATGCCGTCGCCGTCCTTGTCGCGGTCGTAACGGTTGGCAATGCCATCCCGGTCACGGTCGCCCCCGGGGCCGCGCCGTTCCCAGTTGTTGCCGACCATGTACCACTCGCCGTTGGCCCGTTGCACCCAGCGCGGCGCGCGGTAGTCATACCCGTCGCGGTCACGCAGCCACTGGCCCTGCACCCAGACATACTGGTTGCCGCGCAACTCGTGGTGCCCCGGCGCCCATACGAAGCCCTCGCGCGGTGGCGGGACGGCTTCGCGCACCGGAGCGGGGGGCGCCGAGGAAACGATGGCCGTGTACTGCGCGTTGGCCACCGTCGGCGCCAGGCCGATCAGCGATCCAGCGGCAATGACCGCACCTAGAAGCGTTTTCTTGAACATGTCTGACTCCTTGCAATGGCAATGAAGTCACTGTGCCCCAGCAACGAGCGCAGGCCCATCGGACCAGAGAGCGAACTTTTGTGGGACTCGTCCTGCGCGGCAGCGGTTTCCGCTGGTAAATCGGATTACAGGGCGGAGCCGGGTACCCTCACCCCATCCTCTCCCAGCGGGAGAGGGTGCAATGCGAAGATTTCGCCGCGCTTTAGCGGCGCTTGGCGGGCCTGCGCTTGGCGGTGGCCTTGCGGGTGCCGGCGCGCACGCTTGACCTCGCTCCCGATCGAGCGGGAGCGCGTGATGCCGAGCGCACCGGCAGGTACACCACGACTCGCTGGCCGGTCTTGAACACGGCCGTGGCCGACACGTCGTTCCAGTCGGCGACCTCGGCTGCGCTCAGCTTGTAGCGCTTGGCGATGCTGGCGACGGTGTCGGCCCGGCGGGCCTTGACGAAGGTGCGGCGGTTGACCCGTTCGGGCGCCAGGTTGAGCTGGCCGTTGTCCGCCATGTGGCTGCCGACATCGTCGAGCGTCTTGGCGGTGCGGGGAACGATGAGGACGGAACCGGCCTTGATCAGCATGCGCGGCGGAATCGCATTCACGCTGCGCAGATCGGATTCGCTCATGCCGACCCGTCGCGCCACCTCGGAGACGCTCATCGTGTCCGGAGCGCTCCACGCGGTCCAGCTGGCGTACTGGCCGGCCGTGTAGGCTTCGAAATTGCGCTCGAACACCTTGGCGTTGTCCCAGGGCAACAGGATCTGCGGGGTTCCGGCAGCCAGGATCACGGGGCGTTTCATCGACGGGTTCAGCGCCTTGAAATCTTCCAGCGACACATCCGCCAGCCGGGCGGCCAGCTCGACGTCGATGTCGCGCGACACCACGACGCTCTGGAAATAGGGGTGGTTCTCGATCAGCGGCAGTTCGGCGCGGAACTGGTCCGGATTGGCCACGATGTTCTTGACCGCCTGCAGCTTGGGCACGTACATGCGCGTCTCGTTGGGCATGTTCAGGTCAGGGTAGCCGGTGCCCAGGCCGGCGCGCTGGTTGCGGCCAATCGCACGGCCGACGCTGCCCTCGCCCCAGTTGTAGGCGGCCAGCGCCAGGTGCCAGTCGCCGAACATGCCGTGCAGCTTCTGGAGGTAGTCGAGCGCGGCCCGGGTGGAGGCCAGCACGTCGCGGCGGTCGTCGCGAAAGACATTCTGCTTGAGCTCGAAGTACTGGCCGGTGGCCGGCATGAATTGCCACATGCCGGCGGCGCGGGCGCTGGACACCGCCTGCGGGTTGAAGGCGCTTTCGATGAAGGGCAACAGCGCCAGCTCGGTGGGCATGTTGCGGCGCTCGAGTTCCTCGACGATGTGGAAAAGGTACTTGCGCGAGCGCTCGGTCATGCGCTGCATGTAGTCGGGCCGGGTCGAATACCACTGCTCCTGCTGGCCGACCAGGTCGCTCTGGAGGTTGGGCATCCGAAAGCCCCGCCGGATGCGCTCCCAGAGGTCGGCTGGCGGCTGCAGCTGTGCCACCGCGCGGGAGGCGGCCTCGGCCGCCGTGATCGGCGCCAGTGGCCCGCTGGGGATGACGGCCGGCATTTGCGGCAGCGTGGGCGTGATGGGTACCGGGGCCGCGGTGGTCTCGGGCGGCGGCGGCGTGGCGCAACCGGCCAGCCACAACAGCACCGAAAGACCCGCTAAAAGACGCAACTTCATTTGAACTCGTTTTTCCATTCGCGGATGGCGGCGAACACGGCCACTTCATCCTGCAGGGGTGCGCCGTCATGGTCGTGCGCGGCCTGCGCCACGCCGGCAAGGCGCGTCCGCAGGAACGGGTTGATCTGCTTTTCCTGGTCGATGGTCGAGGGCAGGGTCGGCAAGTCCTGGGCGCGCAACGCCTCGCAGCGCGCCGTGTAATGGATCAGCTCGACATTATGCGGTTCAACGGCGCGCGCAAACCGGAGATTGCTCAGTGTGTACTCGTGGGTGCAGCAGACCCGCGTCGAGCCGGGCAGGGCGGCCAATTTGTCCAGCGAGGCCAGCATTTGGGCCGGCGTTCCCTCGAACAGCCGGCCGCAGCCGCCCGAGAACAGGGTGTCGCCGCAGAAGAGGAGCGGCGCGCCTTCGCCAGCCGGCTGATGAAAATAAGCAATATGGCCGGCGGTGTGACCGGGCACATCCAGAATTTCGAAGCGCAGGCCCAGAACCGTGATGGCGTCGCCCTCGGACAGCCGGGTGAGCGGCTCCGGAATCCGCTCGCGGGCCGGGCCATAGACTTTGGCGCCAGTGGCCTCGCGCAGCGCGTCGAGGCCACCGATGTGGTCCGGGTGATGGTGCGTGACTAGAATCGCTTCAAGTTGCAGGCCGTCACGTCGCAGGCGGGCGAGAACGGGCTGTGCGTCGCCAGGGTCCACCACGAGGGCCCGATACCCGTCGTGCAACAACCACAGGTAATTGTCTTGGAAGGCCGGCAGCGGGATTAACTTCATGAGCGACCAGATTATAGGAATGCGGCAGTGGTTCGAAACCCCGCCCGGCCGTTATGTGCTGGCCTGGGAGCGGGCGGAGTTCGACCGCGCGGTGGGCGACATCTTCGGATTCCACGCACTGCAGCTCGGCCTGCCGGAGCTCGACACGCTGCAGGCCAACCGGATGCCGCACAAGTGGCTGGCGTTGCGCGAGCCGCCGCCAGCCGACTTGGCCCAGGTCCGGCCGGCCCTGATTACCGACTTCGCGGCCCTCCCGTTCAAGGAAAACAGCCTCGACCTGGTGGTGCTGCCGCACTCGCTCGAGCTCAATACCGACCCGCATGCCACGCTGCGCGAAGTGGAGCGCGTGCTGGTACCGGAGGGCAAGGTGGTCATCTGCTGCCTGAACCCAGCGAGCCTCTGGGGCTTGCGCCAGCGCCGCGCCCACCTGTACCGCCGGTTGGGCTTCGGCGAGCTGTTCCTGCCCGACGCCGGCGATTTCATCGGCTACTGGCGCCTGCGCGACTGGCTGCGGCTCCTGAGTTTCGAGGTCGAGTCGGGCAACTTCGGCTGTTACCGCCCGGCCATGAGCAGCGAAAAGTGGCTGGACCGCTACGATTGGCTGGACCGGGTCGGCGAACATTGGTGGCCGATTTTCGGGGCTGTGTACTTTCTGGTGGCCGTCAAGCGTGTGCGTGGCATCAAGCTGATCGGGCCTGCCTGGAAAAGCGCCAAGTCCATTGCCGCCGCGCCGGTGCCGGTGACCAACCGGCGCCGGCCCACCTCTCACCTGATTGGAAAAGACACCGTGAAAATGGAAGAGCATTCGTGAACCCTGTCGACATCTACACCGACGGCGCCTGCAAAGGCAACCCGGGTCCGGGCGGCTGGGGCGTGCTGCTCACGTCCGGCGCCACCGTGAAGGAGTTGTTCGGAGGCGAGCGCCTCACCACCAACAACCGCATGGAGCTGATGGCCGTGATCCAGGCGCTGCAGGCGCTGAAGCGGCCGTGCGCGGTCACGCTGCACGTCGACAGCCAGTACGTCTTGAAGGGCATGACCGAGTGGCTGCCGGGCTGGAAGGCCAAGGGCTGGCGCACCTCCACCAAGCAGCCGGTGAAGAACGTCGAACTCTGGCAGGCGCTGGACGAGCTGGTGAACCGGCAAGGCCACACCATCGAGTGGAAGTGGGTGCGGGGACACAACGGCGACCCCGGCAACGAGCGCGCCGACGAGCTGGCCAATCGCGGGGTCGAAGTGGCCCTGGGGCGCTTGCCGGCGCCAATGTAAAGAGCGGGTAAAAGGCGGTGGCGGCCTCGCCACGGCGGCACGGATATAGCACGATTTCAGGGCGGCCGCGCGGCATGCTCTGCTACATTGACTGGTTGGTTTTCATTCACAACCTCTGTCGGCCTTCGTTGGGCGGCTTTGATCTTCAATGGCATCGAAAGCAATCTACACCCTCGTCGCCGTGGTCGGCATCGCCGCCGCCTCCGGCGCGGCCTGGTGGTACCAGAACAAGCCAGCGAAATCTGCCACTGAAGCATCGTTGGGGAACGGCTCCGCGAGCAACGGCCCGGCCGGTGCCGCGGCCCGGCCGCCTTCGGTGGAGGTGGGCCGCGTCGAGGTGCTCAGGCTCACCGACGACGCCCAGGCCGTCGGCAGCCTGCGTTCGCGCCAGAGCGTGGTGCTGCGCCCCGAGGTCAGCGGCCGGGTGACGCAGCTGAATTTCCGCGATGGCGACCGGGTCCGCCGCGGCCAGTTGCTGGTGCAGTTCGACGACCAGCTGCCGCGGGCGCAGGTGCAGCAGGCCCAGGCCGAGCTGTCCATCGCCCAGGCCAACCACAAGCGCAACCAGGAGCTGGTGGCCCAGGGCTTCATCAGCCAGCGTTCGGTGGACGAGAGCGCCGCCAACCTGCAGGTGGCACAAGCCAAGCTTTCGCTGGCGCGGGCCACGGCCGCCCGCCTTCGTATCGTCGCACCTTTCGACGGCATCGCCGGCATCCGCAACATCAGCGTGGGCGACTTCCTCAAGGATGGCGCCGACATCGTGAACATCGAGGACATGGACGCGATCTTCGTGGACTTCCGCCTGCCCGAGCGTTTCCAGGTCAAGCTGCAAAAGGGCCAGCGGGCGCTGGTCGACCTCGATGCGCTGCCCGGGCGCCGGTACTCCGCCGTCGTGCTGGCCGTCGATCCCCTGGTGGACGCCGACGGACGTTCCGTGGGCGTTCGCGCGTGCATCGACAATCGGCACCTGCAGTTGCGCCCCGGCATGTTCGCCCGGGTCACGGCCGTGTTCGGCGAACGAGACAACGCCCGCGTGATTCCCGAGGAAGCGCTGTTGCCGCAAGCCGGCCGCCAGTTCGTCATCCGCCTGGTGGACGGGCCCGACCAGGACACCAAGATCGCCCAGCGGGTCGAAGTGAAGGTGGGCATCCGGCGCCCGGGCCGGGTGGAAATCACCGACGGTCTGCAGCCCGGCGACGTGGTGGTGACGGCGGGCCAGCAGCGGGTGCAAAAGGACGGCATGCCGGTTCGCGTGCTGGATCTCAGCCGCCAGCCCGGCGCTGTCAAGCCCGTCGCCGCTGTCGCGCCCGCCGCAGCAGTGTCCAGCGCCCCGGCCGCCGCGGCAGCGAGCGGGCCCAACCCCTGCCTGTCGGCCGCCGCCACCCAGGGGGCCCGTTCCGCGGCCCTGCCTGCGGGTCGCTGACGGCCGGCAGAGCGAGACACCGCCATGCAGCTGCCCGAAATTGCGATTCGCCGGCCCGTCTTCGCGACGGTGCTGTCGCTGCTGGTCGTCCTGATCGGACTGGTCAGTTACAGCCGCCTGTCGGTGCGCGAGTACCCGAAGATCGACGAGCCCGTCGTCACCGTCAGCGTGCGCTACCCGGGCGCCTCGGCCGAGGTGATCGAGAGCCAGGTCACCAAGCCGCTGGAAGACTCGATCGCCGGCATCGACGCCGTGGACGTGATCACCTCCATCAGCCGGGCCGAGCAAAGCCAGATCTCGGTGCGCTTCCGTCTCGAGAAGGACGCAGACGCCGCAGCC
Organism: Ramlibacter sp.; assembly: GCA_036675435.1. Lineage (GTDB taxonomy): Bacteria > Pseudomonadota > Gammaproteobacteria > Burkholderiales > Burkholderiaceae_C > Ramlibacter. The sequence goes on from JAKFEZ010000299.1 coordinate 11,040, forward strand.
GCCGAGGTGCGCGACCGAACCTCGCGCGTGCGCAACAAGCTGCCGCAGGCGATCGAGGAACCGGTGATCGCGAAAGTCGAGGCCGACGCCTTCCCGGTGATCTGGCTGGCTTTCACCAGCGACACCTTGACCCCGTTGCAGATCAACGATCTGGTCAACCGCATCGTCAAGTCGCGCCTGCAGACGGTGACCGGCGTGGCCGACGTGCGGGTTTTTGGCGAACGCAAGTACGCCATGCGGGTCTGGCTCGATCCGGACAAGATGGCCGGCTACCGCCTGACCACGCAGGACGTGGAAGATGCCATCCGCCGTAGCAACCTCGAACTGCCGGCCGGGCGGATCGAGTCGCAGCAGCGTGAATTCAGCGTGACCTCCCAGACCAACCTGGTCAACGCCGCCCAGTTCGCCCAGGTCGTGGTGCGCAACGTGAACGGGTTCCCGGTGAGGCTGCGCGATGTGGCGCGGGTCGAGGAAGCCGCCGCCGACGAGCGCAGCCAGGTCCGGCTGAACGGCAAGGTGGCGATCGGCGCCGGCGTGATCCGCCAGGCCACGGCCAACCCGCTGACCCTGTCGCAGGGCGTGCGCGAGATGATTCCCAAGCTCAAGTCCGATCTTCCGCCGGACGTGAGCATCGATGTCGCCAACGACAACTCGCTGTTCATCGATCGCTCAGTCAAGAACGTCTACACCACCATCGGCGAGGCGATCGTGCTGGTGGCGCTGGTGATCTTCTTTTTCCTGCGCACCATGCGCGCCTCCATCATCCCGATGGTGACCATCCCGGTCAGCCTGGTGGGCACCTTCGCCATGATGGCGCTGGCCGGATTCACCATCAACACGCTGACCTTGCTGGCGCTGGTGCTGGCCATCGGGCTGGTGGTGGACGATGCCATCGTGATGCTGGAGAACATCTATCGCCATATCGAGGAGGGGCTGGACCCGTTCTCGGCCGCCATCAAGGGCGCGCGCGAGATCGGCTTTGCCGTCATCACCATGACCTTGACGCTGGTGGCGGTGTATGCGCCGCTGGCATTCACGCCCGGGCGCACCGGGCGGCTGTTCATCGAATTCGCCCTGGCACTGGCCGGCGCGGTGGTGGTTTCGGGCTTCGTGGCGCTGACGCTCACGCCCATGATGTGCTCCAAGCTGCTCAAGCACAACCCGAACCCCAACTGGTTCGACCGCAACATGGAGCGCTGGTTGAATGCCATGTCGGACGGCTATGCGCGCTTGCTGCGATGGGTGCTGCTGACGCGCTGGCGGCCGGCGGCGGGCGAGGAGGGCGGCGGACTGCGCGGCAGTTTGCTGCAGACCCGCTGGATCGTGGTCGGCGTGATGCTGCTCAGCGCCCTCGGCATTGCCGCGCTCTGGCCGACCATGAAGCAGGAACTGTCGCCCATGGAGGACCGGGGGACCATCCTGGCCACGGTCAATGCACCGGATGGTTCCACCTTCGATTACACCAATCGCTACGCACAGGAGCTGGAAAAACTGGGCCAGCCCTACAAGGAGTTCGATCGCATCTTCGGCAGCATCGGCAACCCGACCGTGTCGCAGGCCAGCGTGATCTACCGCACGGTGGACTGGGAAGACCGCAAGCGCACGACCATGGACATGGCGCGCGAAATGGCGCCCAAGTTCAACGCGCTGCCCGGCGTCACCGCCTTTCCGATCACGCCGCCCTCGCTGGGCCAGGGCTTCCGGGAGCGCCCGCTCAATTTCGTGATTCAAACTTCCGACAGCTACGAGAACCTGGACCAGGTGACCCAGCTGATGCTCGACGAAATCGCCAAGAACCCCGGCATCCAGTCGCCCAACGTGGACTTGCGGCTGAACAAGCCCGAGCTGCGCATCGACGTCAACCGCGAAAAAGCGGCCGACATGGGCGTGAGCGTGGAAGTGATCGCCAAGGCGCTGGAGACCATGCTGGGCGGACGGCAGGTCACCCGGTACAAGCGCGATGCCGAGCAGTACGACGTGATCGTGCAGACCGAGCCGCGCGGGCGCACCACGCCCGAGGACATCGACGCCATCAACGTTCGGGGCCGGGGCGACACCATGATCCCGCTGTCGGCGCTGGTGACCATCAAGGAAAGCGTCAGCCCGCGCGAACTCAACCACTTCGGGCAGCGCCGCTCGGTATCCATCACGGCCGGCCTGGCGGCCGACTATTCGCTGGGCGAAGCGCTGACCTTCATGGACCAGACCGCCGCCAAGGTGCTCAAGACGGGCTACACCACTGAACTCAACGGCACGTCGCGCGAGTTCCGCAGCTCGCAGGGCGCGCTGGCCATCGTCTTCGCGCTGGCGCTGCTGTTCATCTTCCTGGTGCTGGCAGCGCAATTCGAGAGCTTCGTCGATCCACTGGTCATCATGCTCTCGGTTCCGCTGTCGATGATCGGCGCGCTGCTGGCGCTGAAATGGTCGGGCGGCTCGCTCAACGTCTATTCGCAGATCGGCCTGATCACGCTGGTGGGCCTGATCACGAAGCATGGCATCCTGATCGTGGAGTTCAGCAACAAGCTGCGCGAAGAAGGGCTGGAAACGATCGATGCCGTGGTGAAGGCCGCCTCGCAGCGCCTGCGCCCGATCCTGATGACCACCGGCGCCATGGTGCTGGGCGCCATGCCGCTGGCGCTGGCCAGCGGCGCCGGCGCCGAAAGCCGCACGCAGATCGGCTGGGTGATCGTCGGCGGCATGTCGCTGGGCACGGTGCTCACCATCTTCGTGGTGCCCACCATGTACATGCTGTTCGCCCGCCACAAGGTCCCTGGCGCCAACAAGGCCGACGCGCAGGAAGAGCCGCTGCCGCAACACGACGGCGACCTGGTGGCCAAGTAGCCGAGCTGCGATAGAAGTGCCATTGCGGCCCTGGCGGGGCCGCTGGCAAAATCGCTAGCGTGCCAGCCGTCGAATTCGCCCCCGGGCTCACTCGCCACGTGGCCTGCCCACCGCAGCAGGTGCGGGCAGACACGCTGCGCGCGGCGCTTGACGCCGCCTTCCTGGCCGCACCTACCCTGAAAAGCTATGTGCTTGACGAGCAGGGGAACGTGCGCAAACATGTCGCGGTCTTCGTCAATGCGCGGATGATCGCCAGCCGCTCGCAGCTGGACATTCCGATTCTGGCCGAGGACAAGGTGATGGTGATCCAGGCCCTGACGGGAGGTTGACATGGCATCGGCGCAAACATTGTGGGTGGGCACGCGCAAGGGCCTGTTCGCGCTGCAACACGGCGATGCGGGCTGGCGTTTAGGCAAACCGCACTTTCCCGGCGAACCGGTCAGCCAGTTCGTGGCCAGTGCGCATGACGGCGCCTGGTATGCGGCGCTTCGCCTGGGGCACTTCGGCGTCAAGCTCTGGAAAAGCGTGGACGGCGGCCGGCAATGGGGCGAAATCGCGGCGCCGGCGTTCCCGCCCAAACCCACCGAAGGTCCCTGGAAGGACGATCCCACGCCATGGACGCTCGACCAGGTGTGGGCGCTCGAGGCTTCGCCCGACGGCCGGCTGTGGGCCGGCTGCCTGCCCGCGGGCCTGTTCACCTCGCGGGATGGCGGCGCCAGCTGGCAGTTGGTCGAGAGCTTGTGGGACCGGCCCGAGCGCAAGGAGTGGTTTGGCGGCGGCTATGATTTTCCCGGCATCCATTCGATCCTGATCGACCCGCGCGACCCGGCGCACGTCACGGTGGGCATCTCCTGTGGCGGGGTTTGGCAGACGCATGACGCCGGGTTGACCTGGGCCAACACCTCGGCCGGGATGCTGGCCGATTTCATGCCGCCGGAGCGGCGCGACGATCCCAACATCCAGGACGCGCATCGCATCGACCAGTGCCTGGCTCAGCCGGACGTGCTGTGGTGCCAACACCATGGTGGCCTCTATCGATCGAGCAACGGCGGATTGAAATGGGAGCCGCTGGCCGCGCCTCAGCCCAGTGGCTTCGGCTTTCCCGTCGCCGCGCATCCGCGCGATCCTCTTCGCGCATGGTTCGTGCCGGCACATTCCGATGCGCAGCGTATGCCGGCCGATGGGCGCCTGGTGGTCACCCAGACGCGGGACGGCGGCGCGAACTTTTCCGTGCACGGCGAGGGGCTGCCGCAGCAGGACGCGTATCACCTGGTGTATCGGCACGCGCTGGCGGTCAGCGCCGACGGCGAAACGCTCGCCATGGGTTCGACCACGGGTGGCCTCTGGGCCAGCGACGACGCGGGTGTCACCTGGCGCTGCCTCTCGCAGGATCTGCCGCCGATCGCGGTGGTGCGACTGGCCTGACAGGGCAAGTGGACATCTGCGATCCAGCCTGCTGCCCAGGTCATAATACAACTACGTGACTCTACTCGCCCCTCCTTCACAGCGAAAGACCCGATCCCTGACTGCCCACCTGGTGCAGGCGCTGGGCGACCGCGTGCGCGACGGCCGCCTGGCCGCCGGCAGCAAGCTGCCCACGGAGGCGGCCATCATGGCGGAGTTCGGGGTGAGCCGGACCGTGGTGCGCGAAGCCATGTCGCGCCTGCAGGCCGCAGGCGTCGTGGAGACGCGCCACGGCGTGGGCACCTTCGCCGTCGGCTACGGCGACGGCAGCTCATTTCGAATTTCACCCGACCAGCTCGGCACCTTGCACGATGTGATCGAAGTGCTGGAACTGCGCATCGCGGTGGAAACCGAGGCGGCGGCCTTGGCGGCCGCCCGCCGCACCGGCGAGAACGTGGCGGCGCTTCGGTCGGCGCTGGATGCTTTCAGCTCGGCGGTGGAGCAGGGGCGGGACGCCGTCGGGCCCGACTTCCAGTTTCACCTGGAAGTGGCACGGGCGGCCCAGAACCGGCACTTCGCCGATCTCATGTCTACGCTGGGCGGCATGATGATTCCGCGCGCGCGGCTCGAGCCCGCTCAGCCGCTCACGGCCGAGCGCCAAGCCTATCTGCGCAGCGTGAACCTGGAGCACGAGAGCATTCTCCAGGCGATTGACGACCAGGATGTCGAGGCGGCACGCGCCGCCATGCGTACCCACCTCGTCAACAGCCGCGAGCGGCGCCGGCGTGCCGCCGTTTCCCGCTGATCCGCATATACCCTGAGTAGGGCCCAGGTTTTTGTTGATTAAAATCCTTCGCAAGTTGTACGATGTCGTACTTCAAAAACTCGCTGCTCACCGCCAATGACGCCCCACGAACTCAAATCAGCGCTTTCCTCGGGCCTGCTGTCTTTCCCCCTGACCGACTTCGATGCCGAACTGCGCTTCAACGCGCGCGGCTACGCGCAGCGGCTCGAATGGCTGATGCCTTATGGGGCCACTGTCCTCTTCGCCGCTGGCGGAACGGGTGAGTTTTTCTCGCTCGAGCCCGGCGAGTACGCCGAGGTGATCAAGACCGCTGCCGACACCTGCCGCGGCCGCGTGCCCATCGTTGCCGGCGCCGGCGGGGGCACGAGCCTGGCCATCAAATATGCGCAGGAGGCGCAGCGTTGCGGCGCACAGGGCGTCTTGTTGATGCCGCATTACCTTACCGAAGCCTCGCAAGAGGGCCTGGCGGCACACGTCGAAGCCGTCTGCAAGAGCGTGCACATCGGCGTGGTGGTCTACAACCGCGGTGCTTGCAAGCTCGATGCGGCTTCGCTCATGCGCCTGGCCGAGCGCTGCCCCAACCTGATCGGCTTCAAGGACGGCCTGGGCGACATCGAACGGATCGTATCGATTCGCGAGCAGCTGGGGGACCGCTTCGTCTACATTGGTGGAATGCCCACTCACGAGGTGTACGCCCATGCCTACAAGGCCCTGGGCGTGCCGGTGTACTCCTCGGCGGTTTTCAACTTCATTCCGCGCACGGCCATCGAGTTCTACAACGCTTACGCGGCTGGCGACACCGCCACCACCAGCCGGCTTATCCGCGAGTTCTTCCTGCCTTACCTGGAAATCCGCAACCGCGGCCAAGGCTATGCCGTGAGCATCGTCAAAGCCGGCGCCACCCTGGTCGGCAAAAGCGCCGGACCGGTGCGCCCCCCGCTGTCCAACCTCCGGCCTGCGGAGGTCGAGGAACTCTCCGGGCTGATCGCCAGGCTCGGGTCCCAGTAAACCACCACAAGGAGACTGCAAATGAGAAAAATCCTGCTGGGCCTGACCCTGGCCCTTTCCGCCGCGGCGAGCGCCTTCGCCGCCTATCCGGAGAAGACGGTCACGATGGTCGTGCCCTTCCCGCCGGGCGGCTCCACCGATAACATCGCCCGCGTGATCGGGCAGAAGCTGTCCGAAAAGCTCGGGCAGAGCTTCATCATCGACAACAAGGCCGGCGCCACCGGCACCATAGGCGCGGCGTTCGTGAAGCGCGCACCCGCCGACGGCTACACGCTGTTCGTGTCCTCGCTGGGTCCGTTCGTGATCGCTCCGCACCTGATCAAGGGCGTGCAGTACGATGCACTGAAGGACTTCGACCCGATCACCGTCCTGGTGCAGGCGCCCAATGTCCTGGTGGTGCCCGTCGCCTCGCCGAGCAAGAACCTCGGGGACCTGATCGGCCAGCTGAAGGCGACGCCCGGCAAGGTGAGCTTCGCATCGTCCGGCAATGGGTCGTCCGACCACCTGTCGGCCGAGCTGTTCTGGCAACAAACCGGCACGTCCGGCCTGCACATCCCGTACAAGGGCGGCGGTCCCGCCATCAATGACCTGCTGGGCGGCCAGGTGGACGCGGCGTTCGTCAACATCAACAGCATCATCCAGCACATCAAGAGCGGCAAGGTGCGCGCCGTCGGCATCTCGTCGGCCACCCGGTCGCCGCTGCTGCCTGAAGTGCCCACCCTGCAGGAGCAGGGCGTCAAAGGCGCCGAAGTGCAGTCGTGGCAGGCCGTGGCCGCGCCGCGCGGCGTACCGGCGGACGTGAAGGCGAAGCTGCATGCGGCGATCGCCAGCGCGCTGAACGAGCCGTCCGTGAAGGACAAGCTGCTGGCCCAGGGCTTCGAAATCGTGGCCAACACGCCCGAAGAGTTCTCGAAGTTCCAGGCCGTCGAGTACGCACGCTGGAAGCAGCTGATCGAGGCTCGCAAGATCACGGCGGACTGATAGTCCAAGGCGGCACCGGAAGGGGAAAGCAACTGGATCAGGCGCAGATGAATTCGACTCCCCGCTGGATCCGCATGCACGCGGCGGACAACGTGGCCATCGTCGCCAACGACGGTGGCCTGGAACCCGGCGCCACGTTCGAGGGCGGCCTCACGCTGCGCGAGAAGGTGCCGCAGGGTCACAAGGTGGCCCTGGTCGACCTGCCGGCCGGCGCCGAGGTGCGCCGCTACGACGTCGTGATCGGCCGCGCGCTCAAGGCCATCCCCGCCGGCAGCTGGGTGCACGAGCGACTGCTGGCGATGCCCGAGGCCGTTGGCCTGGACCAGTTGCCGATGGCCACTGCGCGGCCGGCGAAGATGGCGCCCCTGGAAGGCCACACCTTCGAGGGCTACCGCAACGCCGATGGCTCGGTGGGCACGCGCAACCTGCTGGCCATCACGCAGACGGTGCAGTGCGTGGCCGGCGTCGCGCGCATCGCCGCCGACCGCATCCGCAACGAACTGCTGCCGCGCTATCCCAACGTCGATGGCGTGGTGGCGCTGGAACATGGCTATGGCTGCGGGGTCGCGATCGACGCGCCCTATGCCGTGATCCCCATCCGCACGCTGCGCAACATCTCGCTCAACCCGAATTTTGGTGGCGAGGTGATGCTGGTCAGCCTGGGCTGCGAGAAGCTTCAGCCGGAGCGCCTGATGCCGCCGGGCGTCATCCCGGTCCATGTTGCCGAGGGTCCCGCGCCGCTCGACGTGGTGACGCTGCAGGACGAGCGCCACGTCGGCTTCATGTCCATGGTGGAGTCGGTGGTGCGCCAGGCCGTCCCGCACCTGGAACGGCTGGACGCCCGGCGCCGCGAGACGGTGCCGGCCAGCGAGCTGGTGGTGGGCGTGCAGTGCGGCGGCAGTGACGCCTTCTCCGGCGTGACGGCGAATCCCGCTGTGGGTTTCTGCACCGACCTGCTGGTGCGCGCCGGCGCCACGGTGATGTTCTCCGAGACCACTGAAGTCCGCGATGCCGTGGACCAGCTGACGTCGCGAGCCGTCGACATCGAGGTCGCATCGGCGATCACGCGCGAGATGTCGTGGTACGACGATTACCTGAAGCGCGGCAGCGTGGACCGCAGCGCCAACACCACGCCCGGCAACAAGAAGGGTGGCCTGTCGAACATCGTCGAGAAGGCGATGGGTTCCATCATCAAGTCCGGCACGGCGCCCATCACAGGCGTGCTGCGCCCCGGCGAGAAGCTGCCTGCCGGCAGGCGCGGCCTCTTCTACGCCGCCACGCCGGCCAGCGACTTCATCTGCGGCACGCTGCAGCTGGCCGCGGGCATGAACCTGCACGTCTTCACCACCGGCCGCGGCACGCCCTATGGGTTGGCCGAGGTGCCGGTGATCAAGGTCGGCACCCGCACGGACCTCGCGCGGCGCTGGCATGATCTCATCGACGTGAACGCCGGCGTCGTCGCCGATGGCGTGGCCAGCGTCGAGGATGTGGGCTGGACCCTGTTCCGCCTCATGCTCGAGGTGGCGAGCGGCCGCAAGCGCACCTGGGCCGAGCACTGGAAGCTGCACAACGCGCTGGTCCTGTTCAACCCTGCTCCCGTGACCTGATTTTTCTCCCCCGCCCATGAACTCTCCCATCGTCCGCACCATGCGTGTCGTGCCCGTCGCTGGACGCGACGGCATGCTGCTGAACCTCTCCGGCGCCCACGCGCCGTTCTTCACCCGAAACATCGTCGTGGTCACCGACAACGCCGGCCACACCGGCGTCGGCGAAGTGCCCGGCGGCGAGAAGATCCGCCAGACGCTGGAGGACGCGCGCGCGCTGGTGGAAGGCCGCCCCATCGGCGCCCTGCAGGCCATCTTGAATGACATGCGCACGAAGTTCGCCGACCGCGACGCCGGCGGCCGCGGCAACCAGACCTTCGACCTGCGCACCACGATCCACGCGGTGACTGCGGTGGAATCGGCGCTGCTGGACCTGCAGGGGCAGCACCTTGGCGTCCCGGTGGCGGCCCTGCTCGGCGAAGGGCAGCAGCGCGACGCGGTGCAGATGCTCGGCTATCTGTTCTACGTCGGCGACCGCCGCCGCACCGACCTGCCGTACGCCAGCGAGCCGGACGCCGGCGATGACTGGCTGCGGCTGCGCCACGAGCCGGCACTGACGCCGGAAGCGGTGGTGCGCCTGGCCGAGGCGGCGCAGAAGCGCTACGGCTTCCAGGACTTCAAGCTCAAGGGCGGCGTGCTGCGCGGCGAGGAGGAAGTGGAGGCCGTTCGCGCGCTGCACGAGCGCTTTCCGCAGGCCCGTGTGACGCTCGACCCGAACGGCGGCTGGCTGCTGAAGAATGCGATCCGCCTGATGCGGGACATGCATGCGGTGGTGGCGTATGCGGAAGACCCCTGCGGCGCGGAGGAGGGCTTCTCCGGCCGTGAGGTGATGGCTGAATTTCGCCGCGCCACCGGCCTGCCGACCGCGACCAACATGGTGGCGACCGACTGGCGGCAACTGGCCCATGCGCTGTCGCTGCAGGCGGTGGACATTCCCCTGGCCGACCCGCACTTCTGGACCATGGCCGGATCGGTGCGGGTAGCGCAGACCTGCCGCGATTGGGGCCTCACCTGGGGCTCGCATTCCAACAACCACTTCGACGTGTCGCTGGCGATGTTCACGCACGTCGGCGCCGCCGCGCCGGGCAAGGTGACGGCCATCGACACCCACTGGATATGGCAGGACGGCCAGCGCCTGACCAAAGAGCCGCTGCAGATCAAGGACGGCTTCGTTCAGGTGCCGGCCAAGCCTGGATTGGGGATCGAGCTGGACATGGCGGAGGTCGAGAAAGCCCATGCGCTGTACCTGCAGCATGGCCTGGGCGCCCGCGACGATGCAATGGCGATGCAGCACCTGGTACCCGGCTGGCAGTTCGACCCGAAGCGCCCGTGCCTCGTGCGCTGAAGGCTGTCTAGACCACGCCCTCGAACATCATCACGTCGACTTCGTCGCCCACCGCGACGTTGCCTTGCCCGTGGTGCAGCACGATCAGTCCGTTGGCCTGAACCATGGAGCTGAGGACGCCGGAGCCCTGGTTGCCGGTGATGCGCACCTGCAGCCGGCCGTCGGGCGCGGTATCGACGATGCCGCGCTGGTACTCGGTGCGGCCGGCTTTCTTGCGAATGGCCTCGGTACTGCGCGCCCTGAGCAGCGGCTTGTGCGCCTCGAGGCAGCCCATCATCCGCAGCAGGGCAGGGCGAACGAAGGCCAGGAAGGTCACCATCACGGCCACCGGGTTCCCGGGCAGGCCGAACAGGATGGACCGGCCGATGCGGCCCACCGCCATCGGGCGGCCGGGCCGCATGGCAATGCGCCAGAACGCGACGTCGCCGAGCTTGCGCATCATGGCCTTGGTGTAGTCGGCTTCTCCCACGCTGACGCCGCCGCTGGTGATGATGGCGTCGGCGCGGGCAGCCGCATCGCGGAAGGCGGCTTCGAGCAGCGCCGGGTCGTCGCGCACCACGCCCAGGTCGATGACTTCGCAGCCCAGTCGCTTCAGCAGGCCGAACACCGTATAGCGGTTGCTGTCGTATACGGCGCCTTCGCGCGGCGGCTCACCGATGCTCAGGATTTCGTCGCCCGTGGAGAAGTAGGCGACTCGCAGCGGGCGGAACACCGGCAAGGCGGCAATGCCGAGGCTGGCAGCCAGCCCCAGCGCCGCGGGCGTCAGGCGCTCGCCCCGCCGCAAGGCCGGCCGGCCCTGGTGGATGTCCTCGCCGGCGAAGCGGCGATTGTCCCCAGTGGCCAACAGACCGGCCGGAATCACGATTCCGCTTTCGCCCTGCGGCTGCGTGAATTCCTGCGGCACCACGGTGTCCAGGCCCGCGGGCATGATCGCGCCCGTCATGATCTTCAAGCACTGGCCGTTTGCCACCGTGCCCTGCCAGGCCTTGCCGGCCAGCGCAGTCCCGATCACCTGCAGGACCAGCGGCTCGCCGGCCTTCAGTTGGCTGCCGGCAAAGGCATAGCCATCCATGGCCGAATTGTCATGGGGCGGCACGTTCACCGGAGAGATCACGTCCTCGGCCAGCACCCGGCCCAGCGCGTCGAAGATGCCCACGGTTTGCGCATCGGCGACGGGATCGACCAGTTTCGACAGGAACTCGCTGACCCCGTCGGCGCTCAGGGCCTGCGGGTCGTAGCCCTGCAGTTCGGCGGCAACCTCGGCGATCGATTTCACGGCTGCTCGAGCCGATGCAGTTCGGCCAGCGTGTTGGCGTTGAAGAAAGCCTTGGCGTCATCGCCCGGCGCGTCGAAGGGCACCGCAATCGTCTTGTGCTGCGCTGTCCAGGCGTCGATCTTGCGGCCGTTCGCCTGGGTGAAACTCACCAGGCTTTCCAGCAGTTCGGTGCGCAGCAGGCAGAACACGGGCTGGGTCCGCAGCTGGCCGTCTTCCTCGGGCGCGGCAGGCATCGCGATTTCGGCGCCTTGCTGCTGCGCCGCCTCGGCCAGGCGGCTGACCAGGTCGAGCGGAAACAGCGGCGTGTCGCAGGGCACCGTGACCAGCCAGGGCGTCTCGCAGCGCTCGAGCGCGGTGAGAAAGCCCGCCAGCGGACCGGGGTAGTCGGCCAGCACGTCGGGCCATACCGGCACGCCGAAGGCCTCGTAGGCGCCGAGATTGCGGTTGGCGTTGATCATCACCTCGCCCGCCTGCATCTGCAGCCGCATCAGCGTGTGCAGCGCCAGCGGCAGGCCATTGAAATTCTGAAGGCCCTTGTCGACGCCGCCCATGCGCGAGCCGCGGCCCCCGGCCAGGACGACGCCCGTGATGTCGCTGGTTTTGATCATTCAGTGTTCGCCGGTGGGCATTTGTTTATCCGCCTATGTAGCTCATCTCGACCCGCCGTTTCCCGCCGGCGCTGTCCGCCGGCAGGGTGGCGCGCAGCTGCGAATAGCGGTCGGAGCGGCCCTGCCAGATGTGGCCGATGGCCGTGGCGATGTCCTGGTCGCTGGCGCCGCCGCGCAGCAGCGAGCGCAGATCATGGCCTTGGGTCGCGAACAGGCACAGGTACAGCTGGCCCTCGGTGGACAGGCGAGCCCGGTTGCAGTCGCCGCAGAAGGCCTGCGTGACGCTGCTGATCACGCCGATCTCGCCGGTGCCGTCGGCGTAGCCCCAGCGCTCGGCGGTTTCGCCGGGCGCGCTCGGCTCCAGTTGCCGCAAGGGCAGTTGCGCGTCGATCAGCTTCACGACTTCGGCCGATGGCAGCACCTCGTCCATGCGCCAGCCGTTGGTGGCGCCCACATCCATGTACTCGATGAAGCGCAGCACGATGCCGGTGCCCTTGAAGTGCCGGGCCATGCCCAGGATTTCATGCTCGTTGGTGCCGCGCTTGACGACCATGTTGACTTTGATCGGCCCCAGGTCCGCCTGCCGCGCGGCCTCGATGCCTTCGAGCACCTCTTCCACCGGGAAATCGACGTCGTTCATGCTACGGAAAACCGCATCGTCCAGGCCATCCAGGCTGACGGTCACCCGCTGCAGCCCGGCGGCTTTGAGCGACCGGGCCTTACGGGCCAGCAGCGAGCCGTTGGTGGTGAGCGTGATGTCCAGCGGCTTGCCCTCTTCGGTGCGCAGGCCGGCCAGCTGCTCGATCAGCACCTCGATGTTCTTGCGCAGCAGCGGCTCGCCGCCGGTCAGGCGGATCTTCTGCACCCCATGGGCGACGAACTGCGACGCCAGGCGGGTGATTTCCTCGAAGGTCAGCAAGGCGGAATGCGGCAGGTAGGGGTACGACTTGTCGAACACTTCCTTGGGCATGCAGTAGCTGCAGCGGAAGTTGCAGCGGTCGGTGACGCTGATGCGCAGGTCGCGCAGCGGCCGCCCCAGGCCGTCCGACAAAAGGCCGGAAGCGGAGATCGGCTCGACCGGCGCAACGGCGCCCGGGGCCGCCAGACGCTGGGCGCGCTGGTCGATGAGGGGAATCACACGCTCGGCCATGCCTGATTGTGCAGCCTCAGACGCAGCGCGCGCCATCCACCTCGATGCAAACCCCTGAAATGAAAGCGGCTTCGTCGCTGGCCAGGTACAGCGCTGCATTGGCCACGTCGAGCGCCGTGGAGAAGCGCCCGAGCGGAATGGTGGCCAGGAATTTGGCGCGCCGGGTTTCATCCACCGGACCGCCGGCGAATTCGGCAGACAGGCCGGTGTCGGGATTGAACACCGGGTTGATGCAGTTCACGCGGATGTTGTCGGGGCCGAACTCGGCCGCCAGCGACTTGCTGGTGGTGATGACGGCGCCCTTGGAGCCGTTGTACCAGGTCAGCCCCGGGCGCGGGCGCACACCTGCCGTGGAGGCGATGTTGATGAAGCTGCCGCCCCGGTTGGCGCGGAAAGCCGGCACGGCGTGGATGGTCGACAGATAGATGCTCTTCATATTGACGGCGTAGCACTTGTCGAACTCGTCCTCGCTCACTTCGAGCGCGGGGCGGTTGCGGTGGGTCCAGCCGGCGTTGTTGACCATCGTGTCGAGCTTGCCGTAGCGCTGCACGGCCGCGTCGACCAGAGCTTTCACGTCCGCGGATTTCGTCACATCGGCCGCGAAGAAACTGGCCGTGCCGCCGGCCGCGGTGATCTCGGCCACCACCTTCTCGCCGAGACCAGCGTTGATGTCGTTGACGATGACCTTGGCGCCTTCGGCGGCCAGCCGCCGGGCGATGCCCTCGCCGATGCCGCCGCCGGAGCCCGTGACGATGATGGATTTGTCTTTGACGCGCATGAGTCTGGTCCTGTACTGATGAATTGTTCTTGCCCGGGCAAGTCGTCTAGCCGTGCCGGATTGCCACGGTCTTGAGCGTGGTGAAGCCGAACAGCGCCTCGAAGCCTTTTTCGCGGCCATAGCCCGACGACTTCACGCCGCCGAAGGGCAGTTCCACGCCGCCGCCCGCGCCGTAGTTGTTGATGAAGACCTGGCCGCTCCTGACGCGTTTGGCCATGCGAAGCTGGCGGCCGCCGTCGCGCGTCCAGATCCCCGCGACCAGCCCGAACTGGGTGGCGTTGGCCAATTCGACGGCATGGTCTTCGTCCTGGAAGCTCATCGCGGCGAGCACCGGCCCGAACACTTCTTCCTGCGCCAGCCGGTGCGCCACCGGCACGTCGCGCAGCAGGGTCGGGGCCTGGTAATAGCCGGTTTCCGGTGCTTCCTCGACCACCTGGCCCTGCGCCACCATCGGGATGCCGGCGACTTGCGCGTCCGACAGAAAATCCCAGACCCGCTGCTGCTGGCTTGCGCGAATCAGCGGCCCCACATCCAGGTCCATCGGTGCCGGGCCTACCCGCAGGTTCTCGAAGGCCTTGCCGAGCCGCTCGAGCAGCGGCTCGTAGATGGCCTGATCGACCAGCAGGCGAGAGCCGGCCGAGCAGGTCTGGCCCGAGTTCTGGACGATGGCGTTGACCACCATCGGCAGCGCGGCATCGAGGTCGGCGTCGGCGAAGATGATCTGCGGGCTCTTGCCGCCCAGCTCGAGCGTGACCGGGCAGTGCCGCTCGGCCGCGACCTGCTGGATCAGCGTACCGACTGTCGGGCTTCCGGTGAAGCTGATGTGATCGATGCCGTGGTGGCGGGCCAGCGCGTCGCCCACTTCGTGGCCGAAGCCCGTGACGATGTTGATGGCGCCGGCCGGAAAACCGACTTCAGCAGCCAGTTGGGCGACGCGGATCAGCGACAGGCAGGCGTCTTCGGACGGCTTGACCACGCAGACGTTGCCGGCCGCCAGCGCGCCGCCGACGCTGCGCCCGAAGATCTGCATCGGGTAGTTCCAGGGAACGATGTGTCCGGTGACGCCGTGCGGCTCGCGCCAGGTGAAGACGCTATAGCCGTCCATGTAGGGGATGGTGTCGCCGTGCAGCTTGTCGCAGGCGCCGGCATAGAACTCGAAATACCGCACCAGCGCCAGCGCGTCGGCCCGCGCCTGCTTGGTGGGCTTGCCGCAATCGCGCTGCTCGAGCGCTGCCAGCTCCTCGGCGTGCTCGGCGACTTTGTTGGACAGGCGCATCAACAGTCGCCCGCGTTCGGCCGCGCTCAGCTTGCTCCAGACCGACTGATAGCACTGCCTCGCGCTGCGCACGGCGGCGTCGATATCGTCGGCGTTGCCGCGCTGGAGTTCGTCGAAGGGCTGGCCGTCGGACGGGTCGATGACTGGAATGGTTCGCCCGGACGACGAGGACTGGGGCGCGTTGGCAATGTAGTGAAACTGCATGCCATCATTTTGCTACAGCCGCGCCGGGCTCACCCCGTGACGCGGCGTATTCCCTCAGGCCGCGGCGACTACCGGCGTGTAGCGATCGCTGTGGTCGGCCAGCCAACGCTGCGAGGGGCTGCTGTCCTGCTGGCTGGGATGGAAATCGCGCCGCACGTATTCGCGCCAGGGCTTGTAGGTCTGGCGGATCAGCCCGCGCCGGCCGAACAGGTAAGTGGCGGCGCTTTTCCAGGTGCTCCACTTCCACAGCGTGCCGTCGCGGCGCAGGTTGGCCACGGTCTGGCGCAGCGTATCGCCCAGGAAAATGGTGGTGATGCGGCGAAACCAGGTGACGCGCCACTCGTGGCTGCCGCCGAGCGCCTGATAGATGTCGAAGGCGGTGCACTTGTGCTCCGACTCTTCCGCGCTGTGCCACAGCCAAAGGGTGGTGAGGCGGGGGTCGTCACTGTGCACCAGGTCGGGATTGCTCAGCATCCAGTCCGCCATGATGGCGGTGAAGTGTTCGTTGGCGGCCGTGATGGCGACGGCATGGCGCGGATCGATGCCTTCCAGCAGCTTCAGCCGGCGGGTTGCGCGCGGCGCCCAGTCGTTGACCAGCCCCTGCTGCTCCAGGTGGGCGTTGTACAAGGCGTGCAGCCGACGATGGGTGGCCTCCTGGCCCACGAAGCCCTGCACCTCGGCGCGGAACTGCTCCTGCTTGTCGGCCGGCAACGCCTTGAAGCCATTGCGTACCGAGTCGATGAAGAATTGCTCGCCCACCGGGAAGCTCATCGACAGGGCGTTGAACAAGGCCGTGCGGAAAGCATCGCCGCCGCACCAGTGGCGGGGAATGGGCGCTTCCATGTCGATCAGCAGGCGGCGGACAACCAGTTCGGACATGCCGGGACTCCCAAGGTCGAGTTAAGATGGTACTGATTGGTACCGGTGCTGCCGATCATGGGGTTCCACATCGGTACTGTCAAGTACCAAAGACGAAATCAACCGGAAGATCGGAGCATGCCCGACATCAGTGAAGCCGCCTTACCCGAGCATCGCAGCCGCTTGCTGGAAGGCATGGCGCACGCGGTCGCGCTCAAGGGCTACGCCGACACGACCATTGCCGACATCGTGCGCGAAGCCAGCGTGTCGCGCCGCACGTTCTACGAGCATTTCGCCACCAAGGCGGAGTGCCTGATCGCCCTTTACGAGGCGGCCAGCCACAACGCCTTGAAGGTGCTGCGCGAAGCCATCGACCCGGCGCACGAGTGGCAGGCCCAAGTGGAACGCGCCTTGGCCGCCTACCTGGGCTGCATGGCACAGAACCCGGTCCTGATGCGGACCTTGTTCATCGAAATCCTGGGGCTGGGTGCGCAGGGGCTGCGCGCCCGGCGGCGCGTCAACCAGGAACTGGCGGATTTCATGCTGGACGTCGTGAACGGCGGCAGCGACGCAGGGCAGGGCGCCGGGCTGTCGCCTGCGATGGCGACGGCGGTCGTGGGCGGCATCCACGAGCTGGTGCTTCACTACATCGAGCAGGACCGGGTGGCTGACCTGCTCGAGCTGGCCGAGCCGTCGAGCCAACTGGTGCGAGCGGCCACCGGCGCCTGCGCCGCCTGACGAAAAAAAGGCCCGCGGATCGCGGGCCTTGGTCAAGTCGAACGCGCGAGCCGCACTACTTGGATGCGGGGGGCGTGCTGCCCGTGTCGTAGCCCGGCGCTGCGACCGGCGACGTCACCGCGGCGGGAGCGGCCTCGGCTCGTGGCGCGGTCGCCTTGCCACTGTGGAACTGCACCACCAGCGGCACGATCAGCAGGGCCACGATGTTGATGATCTTGATCAGCGGGTTGATGGCGGGGCCGGCAGTGTCCTTGTAGGGGTCGCCCACGGTGTCGCCGGTCACGGCGGCCTTGTGCGCGTCCGAGCCCTTGCCGCCGTGGTTGCCGTCCTCGATGAACTTCTTGGCGTTGTCCCAGGCACCGCCGCCGGTGCACATGGAAATGGCGACGAACAGGCCCGTGACGATGGTGCCCATCAGCAAGCCGCCGAGCGCCTTCGGGCCGAGCGCCAGGCCGACCACGATCGGCACGACCACGGGCAGCAGCGACGGGATCATCATTTCCTTGATGGCCGCCTTGGTCAGCATGTCCACGGCAACGCCGTATTCGGGCTTTGCCGTGCCTTCCATGATGCCCTTGATGTCGCGGAACTGGCGGCGCACTTCCACCACCACGGCGCCGGCAGCGCGGCCGACGGCCTCCATCGCCATCGCGCCGAACAGGTAGGGGATCAGGCCGCCGATGAACAGGCCCACGATCACCAACGGGTCGGACAGGTCGAAGCTGATGGCCTGGCCATAGCTTTCCAGCTTGTGGGTGTAGTCGGCGAACAGCACCAGCGCGGCCAGTCCGGCGGAGCCGATGGCGTAGCCCTTGGTCACGGCCTTGGTGGTGTTGCCCACGGCGTCCAGCGGGTCGGTGATTTCGCGCACGCTGGCGGGCAGGTCGGACATTTCGGCGATGCCGCCGGCGTTGTCGGTGATCGGGCCGTAGGCGTCCAGCGCCACCACGATGCCGGCCATGCTCAGCATGGAAGTGGCGGCGATGGCGATGCCGTACAGGCCGGCCAGCTGGTAGGAAGCCAGGATGGCCAGGCACACGCAGATCACGGGCCAGGCGGTGGAGCGCATGGACACGCCTAGGCCGGCAATGATGTTGGTGCCATGGCCCGTGGTCGAGGCTTGCGCGATGTGGCGCACCGGCGAATATTGCGTGCCGGTGTAGAACTCGGTGATCCAGACCAGCGCGCCGGTCAGGACCAGACCCACCGCGCACGCGCCGAACAGCCGCAGCTGGGTGCCTGTCGCCGTCACGGCGTTGTCGGGCATCAACCAGATCGTGACGAAGTAAAAGGCGATCAGCGACAACACGCCGGCGATGGCCAGGCCCTTGTAAAGGGCCGGCATCACGTTCTTCATGCCGGGCGAGGCCTTCACGAAGAAGCAGCCGATGATGGAGGCGATGATCGACACGCCGCCCAGTGCCAGCGGATACAGCACGGCGCTGGTGCCGGCGTTGGTGATCAGCAGCGCGCCCAGCACCATGGTCGCGATCAGCGTCACGGCGTAGGTCTCGAACAGGTCGGCGGCCATGCCGGCGCAGTCGCCCACGTTGTCGCCCACGTTGTCGGCGATGACGGCCGGGTTGCGCGGATCATCCTCCGGGATGCCGGCCTCGACTTTGCCCACCAGGTCGGCGCCCACGTCGGCGCCCTTGGTGAAGATGCCCCCCCCCAGCCGGGCGAAGATTGAGATCAGCGAAGAGCCGAAGGCGAAACCGATCAAGGGGTTCAGCAGCGCGGCCAGGTTCTTGTCGGGCGTGAGGACGCCGTTGCCGACCAGGAACCAGTAGAAGGCGGTGACGCCCAGCAGGCCGAGGCCCACCACCAGCATGCCGGTGATGGCGCCGCCGCGAAAGGCCACGTCGAGCGCCGGGCCGATGCCGCGCGTCGCGGCCTGCGCCGTGCGCACATTGGCGCGCACCGAGACGTTCATGCCGATGAAGCCGCAGGCGCCCGACAGCACCGCGCCGATGACGAAGCCGATGGCGGTCTGCCCGTCCAGGAAGATGCCGATGAGGATGGCCAGGACGACGCCGACGATGGCGATGGTCTTGTATTGCCGGGCCAGGTAGGCCGCCGCGCCGGCCTGGATGGCCGCCGCGATCTCCTGCATGCGGGCGTTGCCCGCGTCCTGGGAAAGAATCCATCCGCGGGCCCAGAACCCATAAGCCACGGCTGCAAAGCCGCAGACGAGCGCCAGTATCAGCGCCGAGTTGCCTGTCATTTCTACTTCTCCTGATCGTTGTTTCGCTTGGAGGGGGTCAACGCTAGCGGTGCCCCCGCTGCGTTGCTTCCTCGTTGCTCCAGAAACGGTCGGAGACGATTGGCCAACCGGCGAAATATAAGGGCAAACTTGTGACGGATTCGCGTCAACGCCAGGAAAGCAAGGTCGGGGAAAGTAAAATCAGGGTTAATCCTTAGGTCTCCTGTTCCATCCACTTACCCAAAAGAACCATGTCCCTCGACAAAGTCTCCCCCGGCAAGAACGTGCCCGACGCCTTCAACGTGATCATCGAGATCCCGATGAACGCCGACCCGGTGAAGTACGAAGTCGACAAGGAGTCCGGCGCGATTTTCGTGGACCGCTTCATGAGCACGTCCATGCACTACCCCACCAACTACGGCTATGTGCCCAAGACCATCAGCGGCGACGGCGACCCGGTCGATGTGCTGGTGATCACGCCCGTGCCGCTGATTCCCGGCGTGGTGGTGACCTGCCGGCCGATCGGCATCCTGAAGATGCAGGACGAGGCCGGCGAAGACGGCAAGGTGCTGGCCGTGCCGACCGACAAGATCCTGCCGATCTACACCCACTGGCAAAAGCCCGAAGACATCAACCCGCTGCGGCTGAAGACCATCGCCCATTTCTTCGAGCACTACAAGGATCTCGAGCCGGGCAAATGGGTCAAGATCCTGGGCTGGGAAGGTCCCGACGCGGCGCGCAAGGAGATCATCGACGGCATGGCCAACTACGCCAGGCAGCACGGTTGAGGTAGTCGTTTTTCGCCCCTCCCACTGAGGGAGGGTACGGTGGGGGCAGTCGCGCCGAAGCAATCTCCTAACCGCCCTGGCGGAAGGGACTGCGCTGCTCCAGGTGCTCCAGGTAGTTGGCGATGCCCTGGCCCTCGCGCTGCAGGAAGCGCTCGACGGCGTCGGCGAAGGCGGGCTGCGCCAGCCAGTGGGCGCTGGTGGTCTTGACCGGCATCAGGGCGCGGGCCATCTTGTGCTCGCCCTGCGCGCCGCCCTCGAACCGGTCCCAGCCGTGGGCGATGCACCATTGCAGCGGCTGGTAGTAGCAGGCCTCGAAATGCAGGCAGTCCACCCGCTCCAGGGCGCCCCAGTAGCGGCCGTAGGCCACCTTGTCACCGGCCTGCTCGTCCAGCGCGATCAGGCTGCAGGCGATCGCGCGGCCATGGCGCTGCGCCACGAACAGCAGCCAGTTGTCTGGCATCCGCGCCGCCATGCGGCCGAAGAAATCGCGCGTGAGGTAGGGCGCGTTGCCGTGCTCGAGGTAGGTGCGTTCGTAGCAGCGATAAAAGAACTCCCAGTCGGCCCCGCTGATCTCCGCGCCGCGCGACCAGCGAAAACTCACGCCCGCCTCGGCGACCTTGCGCCGCTCTTGCCGGATTTTCTTTCGCTTGTCATGGGCCAGGCTCGCCAGAAAGGCGTCGAAGTCCGGCCAAGCCTGGCTGGTCCAATGAAACTGCACACCATGGCGCAGCATGAGGCCGGCCTGTTCGGCCGCCGCGGCGTCCTCGTCGGCGCCGAACAGCAGGTGCAGCGACGAGACCTTTTGCTTCCTGCACCACGACAGCACGGCGCGCACCAGCGCATTGCGGGCCGCGGTATCGCTGGCCAGCAGGCGCGTTCCGGGCACAGGAGTGAACGGGCTGGCGATGATGGCCTTGGGGTAGTAGGCGAGCCCATGCTGCTCGTAGGCGCTGGCCCATGCCCAGTCGAACACGTATTCGCCATAGGAGTGGTCCTTGAGGTAAAGCGCGCACGCCGCGTGCAGTTCGGCGCCGCGCCAGAGCGTGACGAAGCGCGGCGTCCAGCCGGATTCGGGTACCGCGCTGCCGCTTTGCTCCATCGCCACCAGGTAATCGTGACGCATGAAGGGGCTGGGTGCCTCCTGCCGGGCCAGGAGCGCGTTCCATTGCGACGAATCGACCTCGCGCGCCGAGTCCATCACACGGGTGACATAATCGTCCGGGTTGTTCTTCACTGCTGCCATGGCCCTAAAAATCTGTATTGCCCAGCTCAACTTCGTGGTGGGCGACACGGCCGGCAACGCGCAAAGGATCATTGCCGCTGCCCGCACCGCCTACGCGCAAGGTGCGCGCCTCGTGCTCACGCCCGAGCTGTCGATCTGCGGCTACGCCGCCGAAGACCTGTTCCTGCGGCCCGCCTTCATCGCCTCCTGCGATGATGCCGTCAAAACGGTGGCCCGCGAACTTGCCGGGTTAAAGGGCCTGCACGTGGTGGTGGGCCATCCTACCGGCGGCGATGTCCGCAGCAAGTCGGTGGCGGTGCAGCGCCGCTTCAATGCGGCCAGCGTGCTCAGCGAGGGCCGCGTGCTGGAAACCTACGCCAAGCGCGAACTGCCCAACTACCAGGTCTTCGACGAACGGCGCTATTTCACGCCGGGTCAGGGCACCTGCGTTTTCCAGGTCGAGGGCGTGAGCGTGGGCCTGCTGATCTGCGAGGACGCCTGGTTCGAGGAACCGGGCCTTTTGGCAAAGGAGTCGGGCGCCGAGGTGCTGGCGGTCATCAATGCCTCGCCCTTCCACGTGGGCAAGGGCGGCGAGCGCGTGGCGCGCATGGCCGAGCGGGCCCGCGCGCTCGACGTGCCGGTGGTGTATGCGCACCTGGTGGGCGGCCAGGACGAGGTGGTGTTCGACGGCGCGTCGTTCGCGGTGAATGCGGACGGCACGCTCGCGGCGCGGGCAGCCGGCTTTCAGGAAGAGCTGTTCACCGTCGAGGCTGGGCAGGATGCCGGTGGCCTGAGGCTGCGCGGGAACGTCGTGCATGAGCGCAGCCCCGAGGCCGACTTGTGGGACGCGCTGGTGCTGGGCGTTCGCGACTACATTGGCAAGAACGGTTTTCCCGGCGTACTGCTCGGGCTGTCGGGCGGCATCGATTCGGCGCTGGTGCTGGCCGTGGCCGTCGACGCGCTGGGGCGCGACAAGGTGCGGGCGCTGATGATGCCCTCGCCCTACACGGCCGACATTTCCTCGATCGACGCGCGCGACATGGCCGCGCGGTTGGGGGTGCGCTACGACGAGATCTCGATCATTCCCGAATTCGAGGCGTTCAAGGCGTCTCTTGCCGGGGAGTTCAAGGGGTTGCCCGAGGACACCACCGAGGAGAACATCCAGGCGCGCATCCGCGGGGTCTTCCTCATGGCGCTGTCCAACAAATTCGGCAGCATCGTGCTCACCACCGGCAACAAGAGCGAGCTGGCCACCGGCTATTGCACGCTCTACGGCGACATGGCCGGTGGCTTCGCCGTGATCAAGGATCTCCTCAAGACCACGGTGTTCCGGCTGGCGCGCTGGCGCAACATCCACGACCCTTATGGCGCAGGCATCAGCCCGATCCCCGAGCGCATCATCACGCGCCCGCCCAGCGCCGAGTTGCGTCCGGACCAGGTCGACCAGGACAGCCTGCCGCCCTACGAGGTGCTCGATGCCATCCTGGAGCGCTACATGGAGGACGATCATGGCGTCGAGGAGATCATCGCCGCCGGTTTCGAGCGCGCCATGGTGGAGCGCGTGGCGCGCCTGATCCGCATCAACGAGTACAAGCGCCGGCAGGCCCCGGTGGGCATCCGGGTCACCCATCGCAGCTTCGGCAAGGATTGGCGCTATCCTATAACCGGTAAATTCCGCGCTTGAAATCGACTTTTGCGCGGGACGGATCTTCAGCTCTGTCCTCGACTGACCAGGAAACCTCCATGAAACAGATCACCGCCGTCGTCAAACCTTTCAAGCTCGAAGAAGTACGCGAGGCGCTGGCCGAATGCGGCGTCACCGGCCTCACGGTGACCGAAGTCAAGGGCTTCGGGCGCCAGAAGGGCCACACGGAGCTGTATCGCGGCGCCGAGTACGTCGTCGACTTCCTGCCCAAGGTCAAGGTCGAGGTGGTGGTCAAGGATGACGACGTGGAGCGCTGCGTCGATGCCATCGTCAAGGCCGCCCGCACCGGCAAGATCGGCGACGGCAAGATATTCATCACCAGCGTCGAGCGGGTGGTGCGCATCCGTACCGGGGAAACCGACGAATCGGCGGTCTGAAAACCGACTGGCGCAGGGCGCCTCACGTCAGGGGGTGTTCACCGCCCAGCGTGAAATACAGCGTGGCGCCGCGGCCGGGCGTCGAGTGCGCCCAGATCCGGCCTGAGTGACGGGAGACGATGCGACGCACGTTGGCCAGTCCAATGCCCCAGCCCGGGAAATCCGACGGTGGATGGAGCCGCTGGAAGGCACCGAAAAGCTTGCCGGCGCAGCTCATGTCGAAACCGATGCCGTTGTCGCGCACGAAGTAGATCGTCTCGCCCTCCGGGCCAAGCTGGCAGCCGACGTCGACCTCGGGCAGCCGGTTGCCGGCGGTGAATTTCCAGGCATTGCCCAGCAGGTTGTCCATCACCAGGGCGAGCAGGCGGGCATCGCCGTACGCCCGCAGCCCGGCCTGAATGCGGCAGGCGACGTTACGGCCGGGTGACTGCTCGCGGCAGCTCTGCGCCGCCTGGGCAGCGATAGCGGTCAGATCGACGTTGTCCCAGCGCACCTCGGTGCGGGCGAGCTGGGCCAAGGACAGCAGGGCGTCGATCATGTCCGAGGTGCGCAGCGCGCCTTCGCGCATGCGCGTGAGGTAGTGCTGCGCCCGCTCGCCCAGCGACGCGCCCAGTTCTTTTTCGAGCGCATAGCCGAAGCCGCCTATGGCCGCCAGCGGCGCACGCAGATCGTGCGCCACCGAATACGAGAACGCCTGCAATTCGTGGTTGGCCGTTTCCAGTTGCGCCGTGCGTTGCCGCACTCGTTGCTCGAGTTCGGCGTTGAGGCGCAATATCTCCTGCTGTGCAGCCTGGCGCTCGCCGATGTCGCGGAAATAGATGGTGAGGTCCTTGCGCGTCGAGGGATAGGCGCGCACCTCCAGCCAGGTGTTGAGAGGCGGGTAGTACTCCTGGATTTCCACGGTGCGCCCTTCGCCGAGCGCGCGTTGGTAAGCACGTTCGAAAGCGCTGCCCCGGCCTTGCGGAAATTGCTCCCACATGTTGGTGCCCAGCAGTTCGCCACGCGATCGCCGCAGCACCCGTTCGGCTTCGCCGTTGACGTAGGTAAAGCGCCAGTCCTTGTCGACAGTCACCAGGGCGTCGGTGATGCTTTCCAGCGTGGTGGCCAGCTGATCCGCCAGTTGCCGGATTTCCTCCTGGGCACCTTTGCGGTCGCTGATGTCCTGGAAGGCGCCCTGGACGCGGCAGATCGCACCGGACGCGTCGCGCACCGCCTCGCCCATGGAACGCACGGACAGCCGCCGTCCGCGACCGGTGATCACTTCAAGCTCGAGGTCGAACGGCACGCCGTCGCGCAGGCATCGGGCGAAGGCGTCCGTCACCGGCCCCTGATGTTCCGGCGTGTAGAACGCGATCGCCTCGTCGACCGTGGGCGAGTAGCCGGTGGGGATCTCCAGGATGACGCTCAGCTCCTCGGACCAGGTCACGGCCAGTGCTGGCAACTCGACCTCCCAGGCCCCTATCCGGCCCAGCCGGCTGGCCATGCCCAGCAGGGCCTGGTTGTGCTCCAGACGCTCGACCACCACCTTCAAGCGCGCCTCGCTGGCTCTCAGCGCCTCGTCGGCCCGGCGGCGCCCGGCTTCCTTCTCGCGCGATTCGATGGCAAACGAGAAGTTTTCGGCCAGCGATGTCAGCAGCCTCAGTTCCTCGTCGTCGAAATACAGGGGTTCGGCCGCATAGACGAAGAAGACCGCGACCGGCCGGCCTTCGAGCTTGATCGGCACCGCCGCACAGCTGCGGTAGCCTTTGGCCAGCGCCTCGGCGCGGAAGGCGAAGAAATCCGTGTCGGCCTGGATGTCGTTGCACACCGACGCCTCGCCAGAACGAAAGGCCGTGCCGCCGGGCCCCTGGCCGGCGCGCTGCCCGGAACTGGTGCTGATGCGGATCGAGTCGATGTAGCCATCGTCCTGGCCCCAGCGGGCCAGGGGCTCCAGCCGCGACTGCGCGGGGTTCTCGCGGCCGACCCAGGCCATCATGAAGCCGCCGCGCTCGACGGCAATGCGGCAGGCTTGCTCATAGAGGCGCTGCACGTCGGGGATGCGAACGATGGCCTCGTTGATGCCGCTGGACACGGCATAGAGGCGATTCAGGCGTGCGATCTTTTCCGTCTCGGACATCGGCGAGCCGCTTCGCTCCCGCGCGGCGGCGGGAACGCCTTTCGTTGGAGGCAGTATAGGCGGGCTACGGCCGGGCAGGGGCTGCGGCAGCGGCAGCGGCCGTCAGATCTGCGAGAGCGACGTGTGCTGCGGAGCCGATCCGGCGGCCTGGACCAGGTCAGGCAGCAACGCGGCGGCTTCGTCGGCGACCCGCACGAGGTCCATCTGCCAGTCGCTCATGAAGCCATGGCCGACGCTGGTGCGCAGGAATGCCAGCAAGGCGTCGTAGTAGCCGTCCAGGTTGAGAATGCCGACCGGCTTGTCGTGGTAGCCCAGCTGGCGCCAGGTCCAGACCTCGAACAACTCCTCGAAGGTGCCGATGCCGCCGGGCAGGGCCAGGAAGGCATCGGCACGCTCGGCCATCATGCGCTTTCGCTCGTGCATGTTGTCCACCACGTGCAGCTCGGTGCAGTCGAGCTTGGCGTATTCCTTTTCGACCAGGGCGCGGGGGATGACGCCCACCACGCGGCCGCCCGCCGCCAGCGTGGCATCGGCAACCACGCCCATCAGCCCATTGTTGCCGCCGCCGTACACCAGCTGGCCACGGCGCTCACCGATCCAGCGGCCTACTTCGCCAGCCACCTGAGCGAAGCGCGGCGAGACGCCGGGCCGCGAGCCGCAATAGATGCAAAGGGAAAAGGTCGGTGTCATCCGGGTTAACGGCTCAAGGGGGGCGAGGACACGAGCCGGGTGCCCGCCAGCGCATCGTGCCAGAACTGGCGTTGTGGGTGAAATCGGCTCAGCAACGCCCAGACCGCGACCCAGCCCAGGAGCAAGACGGCGTTCTCGGCGCCACTGAGCTTGAACGGCGCGAGGGCGGCCAGCGGCGGCAGGAACCAGAGCCAGCTGCAGGCGAAGCGCAGCAGGGCGCGGCCCTGGGTCAGCGGGAGGCCTCTATGGTCGACAACCCGGATGTTCCAGGTCTTCATGGCCAGGGTCTGCCCCTTGGTCCAGAACCAGGTGAAGTAGATGGCGAAGACCAGCAGCAGGAAGGCCTGCAGCAAAGGCCGGCGCGCATCCATGGCGTCGCGCATCTGCCCGATCGCGCTGAACAGCCAGCCGGCGACGAACACCACCGCGAACAGCAGCATGCCCTCGTACAGCCAGCAGGCCATGCGGCGCGCCAGGCCGGGCGCCACCAACGAGGTTGCCGGCGCCGCGGCATCGATCGTTACGGAAGGCGCGGGAGCGCCGCTGCCGGGAAGCTTGCCTGCCATCAACGCACGCTCAGTTGGCGGGATCGGCGGGCAAAGGCGAGGACGCCGGCACTGCGATGCGCGGGGTCTTGCTGTCCTGGCGTGGCCTGGGCTTGGGCTTGGGCACGGTGGCCAGCTTGTCGGGTGTGACCGGCTTGACGGCGGCTGCCGTGGCGGGCGATTTGGGCGCGCCGGCGGCCAGCTTGCGCTTTTCCTCTGCGGGCAGGGCCTGGTAAGCCTCCCACTTGGCCTTCTTGTCGTCGGGCGACAGCTGCCGGGTCTTGCCGAAGTTCAGGCGCGCCTGGGTTCGCTGCTGCGGGCTGAGCGCGACCCAGTCGGTCATCCGGCTGTGCAGCTTGGCCTGCTCGTCGGGAGACAACTTGGGGAAGTTGCGCGACAACGCCAGCCACTTGCGCTTCTGAGCTTCACTGACCGTGTCCCAGGTCGTTGAGAGCGGCGCCAGCGCCTGCTGCTGCGCTGGCGTCAATTCCTGCCATGAAGGTTTGGTCGAGCGCTTGCCGTTGCGGGGCGAAACGCCCGGCGCTTTCTGGGCGACCACCTTCGGGCGCGGGGAAGCGTCGGCGCCCGGCTGCGCCGCCTGAGCCTGGGCGGGCGTCGCAAGGGCGGGCGCGGCCGACAGTGTGCCGAAGACCAGGCCCGCTGCCAGAAAGAGGGCGCCGGCAACTCGGGACGCGAAGGAGCGGGCGAAGGCGCGGTGGTGCGCCCGCGTGCAACGGCGCGTCAATCTCGGCTCGACTTCAGGAACTGGATGAAGCCGGAATCGGCATAGGCCGAGGGCGGCAGGTCATCGGTGAGCAGGGCCGCATCGACTTCGGCGACTTCCTTGGCGCGGCGGTCGTTCTCGATGGTGTGGATCAGGATCAGGCCGGCGGCCAGCGCGAGCAGGGGCAGCGCCGATGCAATGCGGTTCCACAGGCTCTGGCCTTCTTCGCCGAAAGTCATGGCCGCGCCGCCGCCGGCCGCCGCTACTGTGCGGGCAGTGCGCAGTACGGCCGGCTTGCGCCTGGCGACTGCCTGGGTGCGTGCCGCGCGCAGGCGCTCGGTGATGCCATGAGGCAACTCGGCGGTGCCGCCGTCGAGGCGCGCGGCCACCTGCCGGCCAAACTGGTCCTGCAGTTGCTGGGGCTGGGTGAATTGGGTGTTGCTCATAGATGTATTCCCTTTGCCTTCAGTGCTTTGCTGAGGGCCTGGACCGCACGCGAACAGTGTGTCTTGACACTGCCTTCGGAGCAGCCCATGGCCGCCGCCGTTTCGGCCACGTCCATATCTTCCCAGTAACGCATCAGGAACGCTTCGCGTTGACGGGCAGGTAGCTCCAGAATTTCAATTTCGATCTCCCGCAAGATCTGCGCCCGGCGGGTGCTGTCCTCGGCGCTTTCGGCTTCCTGGGAGCCCTGCGCGAATGAGAAAGTTTCAAGCAGGTCGAAGTCGCCGTCCTCATTGGCCGACTCGAAGTCGCTCATGTTCGAGAACAGCGCGTTGCGGGTCTTCTGGCGGCGAAACCAGTCGAGCGTGCAGTTGGACAGGATGCGCTGGAACAGCATGGGCAGCTCGTTCGGGGGCTTGTCACCGTAATGCTCGGACAGCTTCATCATGCTGTCCTGCACGATGTCGAGGGCGGCTTCCTGATCGCGAACGTGATAGAACGAGCGCTTGAAGGCGCGCTTCTCGACGCTCTTGAGGAAGTCGGAGAGTTCTCGTTCGGTTGCCAAGGAATGGGGGGCCTGGATGCCTCTTTGGAAGCGCGCTTGCGCGATTTGTCGGGTGAGAGCCTGAAATTATCGCATCGTGAACTGAGCTTTTTCCTTGCATGTCGTGCTGCAGTGCGATAATCCGGCTTGCAAGTCAAAAGGCAAACGAGCCCGGATCCGGCGGTGCGATAGGCCCGCTCATGGTCCTGGGTTCAAAGTCCCGACACAGCTCCACAAGAGTGTGTGAAGGGGCACCCAAGGTTTTTCGTCAGAGAAATTCGCAAAGGTTCATCATGGAAATCTCAAGGGCCGAAATCGCATCGGCCGCTGCTGCGTCCGCGGCATCGCAATCCCCGGCTTCGGCCAACCCTTCGGCCGCGCCTGAACTGCGCGGCGCAGAAATCCTCGTCAAGGCTTTGCAGGCCGAGAACGTCAAGTACGTCTGGGGCTACCCCGGCGGCGCCGTCCTGCACATCTACGACGCCTTCTACAAGCAGGACACCATCCAGCACGTGCTGGTGCGCCACGAACAGGCCGCCGTGCACGCGGCCGATGGCTACGCCCGCGCCACCGGCGACGTCGGCGTGGCCCTGGTCACTTCCGGCCCCGGCGTGACCAACGCGGTCACCGGCATCGCCACCGCCTACATGGACAGCATCCCGATGGTGATCATCACCGGCCAGGTGCCGGTGGCGGCGATCGGCCTGGACGCATTCCAGGAGTGCGACACAGTCGGCATCACCCGGCCCATCGTCAAGCACAACTTCCTGGTCAAGGACGTGCGCCAGATGGCCGAAGTCCTGAAGAAAGCCTTTCACATCGCCCGCAGCGGCCGGCCCGGCCCGGTGGTGGTGGACATCCCGAAAGACGTCTCGTTCAACAAGACCGCCTATACCGGCTACCCGGACAAGGTGGAAATGCGCTCGTACAACCCGGTGCGCAAGGGCCACGGCGGTCAGATCCGCAAGGCGCTGCAGCTGTTGATGGCGGCCAAGCGCCCCTACATCTACACCGGCGGCGGCGTGATCCTGGGCAATGCCACCCAGGAGCTGCGCACGCTGGTCGACATGCTGGGCTATCCCTGCACCAATACCCTGATGGGCCTGGGCGCCTACCCGGCGAGCGACAGCAAATTCCTGGGCATGCTGGGAATGCACGGCACCATCGAGGCCAACAACGCGATGCAGAACTGCGACGTGCTGCTGGCCGTCGGCGCGCGCTTCGATGACCGAGTGATCGGCAACCCCAAGCATTTTGCCCAGAACGAGCGCAAGATCATCCACATCGACATCGACCCCTCCAGCATCTCGAAGCGGGTGAAGGTCGACATCCCGATCGTCGGCGACGTCAAGGACGTGCTGACCGAGCTGATCGCCATGATCAAGGAAGCCAGCGTGCGGCCCGACCCCGACGCGCTGGGCGCCTGGTGGTCGACCATCGAATCCTGGCGTAAGCGCGACTGCCTCAAGTACGACCGCGGCAACCAGGACGTGATCAAGCCGCAATACGTGGTGGAAACGCTGTGGAACATGACCAAGGACGTGGATACGTACGTCACGTCCGACGTCGGCCAGCACCAGATGTGGGCCGCGCAGTACTACCGTTTCGACGAGCCGCGCCGCTGGATCAATTCGGGCGGGCTGGGCACCATGGGCGTGGGCATTCCCTACGCCATGGGCATCAAGCTGGCCAAGCCCGACAGCGAGGTGTACTGCATCACCGGCGAAGGCTCGGTGCAGATGTGCATCCAGGAGCTGTCGACCTGCCTGCAGTACAACACGCCGATCAAGATCGTGTCGCTCAACAACCGCTACCTGGGCATGGTGCGCCAGTGGCAGGAGATCGACTACGAGGGCCGCTACAGCCACAGCTACATGGACGCGCTGCCGAACTTCGTCAAACTGGCCGAGGCCTATGGCCACGTCGGCATGCTGATCGAGCATGCCAGGGATGTCGAGCCGGCGCTGCGCGAAGCGCGCAAGCTCAAGGACCGCACCGTGTTCATGGACTTCCGCACCGACCCCACCGAGAACGTGTTCCCGATGGTGAAGGCGGGCAGGGGAATCACTGAAATGCTGCTGGGGTCCGAAGACTTGTAAACACCCGGGCCGACGCGCGCTGCATGCCGTCCGGCCCACCACCGTTGCTGAATCTATTGGCTGCCGAGCCTGCGCATTACCGTGCGCAGGGGAGGGCACCGAAAAGAGGAATCACTCATCATGAAACACATCATTGCCGTCCTGATGGAGAACGAGCCCGGCGCTCTCTCCCGCGTCGTGGGCCTGTTCTCGGCCCGCGGCTACAACATCGAATCGCTCACCGTGGCGCCCACGGAAGATCCCTCGCTTTCGCGCATGACGCTGCAGACCACCGGGTCGGACGAAGTCATCGAGCAGATCACCAAGCACCTGAACCGGCTGATCGAGGTGGTGAAGGTGGTGGACCTCACCGAAGGCTCCTACACCGAGCGTGAGCTGATGATGGTGAAGGTGCGCGCCGTCGGCAAGGAGCGCGAGGAGATGAAGCGAATGGCCGACATCTTCCGCGGCCGCATCATCGACGTCACCGAGAAGAGCTACACCATCGAGCTGACCGGCGACCAGGGCAAGAACGACGCCTTCCTCGAAGCCATCGACCGCAGCGCCATCCTGGAGACGGTTCGCACCGGCTCCAGCGGCATCGGCCGCGGCGAGCGGATTCTGCGCGTATAGGTTTTCAATTTTCAACCCGGAGAGAAAGACCATGAAGGTTTATTACGACAAGGACTGCGACCTGAGCCTGATCAAGGGCAAGACGGTTGCCATCATCGGCTACGGCTCGCAAGGCCACGCCCACGCCCAGAACCTGAACGACAGCGGCGTCAAGATCGTGGTCGGCCTGCGCAAGGGCGGTGCTTCCTGGCCCAAGGTCGAGAAGGCCGGCTTGAAGGTCGCCGAAGTGGCCGAGGCGGTGCGCTCCGCCGACGTGGTCATGATCCTGTTGCCGGACGAGCAGATTGCCCAGGTGTACAAAGATGACGTCGAGCCGCACATCAAGCAAGGCGCTTCGCTGGTGTTCGCCCACGGCTTCAACGTCCACTACGGTTTCGTCACCCCGCGCGCGGACCTCGACGTGTGGATGGTGGCCCCCAAGGCGCCCGGCCACACCGTGCGCGGCACCTACGCCCAGGGCGGCGGCGTGCCCCACCTGGTGGCGGTGCATCAGGACAAGACCGGCAAGGCCCGCGACCTGGCCCTGAGCTACGCCATGGCCAACGGGGGCGGCAAGGCCGGCATCATCGAAACCAACTTCCGCGAAGAGACCGAGACCGACCTGTTCGGCGAGCAGGCGGTGCTGTGCGGCGGCACCGTGGAGCTGATCAAGGCAGGCTTCGAGACGCTGGTGGAAGCCGGCTACGCGCCCGAGATGGCCTACTTCGAGTGCCTGCACGAGCTCAAGTTGATCGTCGACATGATCTATGAAGGCGGCATCGCCAACATGAACTACTCGATCTCCAACAACGCCGAGTACGGCGAGTACGTGACTGGCCCGAAGATCGTCACCGATGCCACCAAGCAGGCCATGAAGCAGTGCCTGAAGGACATCCAGACCGGCGAGTACGCCAAGAACTTCATTCTGGAAAACCGCGCCGGTGCACCGACGCTGCTGTCGCGCCGCCGCCTGATGGCCGAGCACCAGATCGAGACCGTGGGCGAGACGCTGCGCGCGATGATGCCCTGGATCAAGAAGAACAAGCTGGTCGACCAGACCAGGAACTGACCGGGGTATCAACTCCTTCCCCCTTTGGGGGAAGGCGGGGATGGGGGCATCTGTGCGGCTGCATGCCCCCACCCCAACCCTCCCCCAGAGGGGGAGGGAGCCGGACTGGGGAGCGAATGCATCCCTTACACTTGCCGCCATGCACGACGGCAACGATACCGACTCCCATCCAGCCATCGAGGGCATCGTGGTGCGCAAGCGCCGCAAGGGTATCTACATCCTGCCCAACCTGTTCACGCTGGCGGCGCTGTTCGGCGGCTTCTATGCGGTGGTGATGGCCATGAACGGGCGCTTCGACCAGGCCGCAGTGGGCGTGTTCTGCGCCATGGTCCTCGACAGCCTGGACGGCCGGGTGGCCCGCATGACCAACACGCAAAGCGCTTTTGGCGAGCAGATGGATTCGCTCTCCGACATGGTTTCGTTCGGCGCGGCGCCGGCGCTCATCGCCTACATCTGGAGCCTGAAAGATCTGGGCCGCTGGGGCTGGATCGCCGCCTTCGTGTACTGTGCCTGCGCGGCGCTGCGCCTGGCGCGCTTCAACGTCAACACCGCCGTGGTGGACAAGCGCTATTTCCAGGGGCTGCCGTCGCCGGCGGCGGCGGCGCTGGTGGCCGGTTTCATCTGGGTGATGAACGACCAGGGTATCCGCGGCGAAGACCTGTCGTGGGTCACGTTCGCCATTGCGCTCTACGCCGGCCTGACCATGGTGACCAACGTGCCGTTCTACAGCTTCAAGGACGTGCAGATGAAGAAGAGCGTGCCCTTTGCCGTGATCGTGCTGCTGGCGCTGGGCATCGCCGTGATCAACATCGATCCGCCGATCGTGCTGTTCAGCCTGTTCTGCGTCTACGGCTTGAGCGGCTACATGATTTACGGCTGGCGCCGGGCCAAGGGTCTGCAGACCAGCGTGATCAGCACCTCGACCGACGAGCCAGACGAGCGCGGCCTGCACAAATGAAAAGTTGTGCTACAGTGATTGCCATGAATCGAATTTCGCTGGCACTACTGCTATCCACCGACGGGCGGAGACGGTAGCGCACGCGTTCACCTGACAACGGCCCGTTTGCACCAGCAGCGGGCCGTTTTCAATTGGGGCTGCTGGTCCACCTGAATCCACTTCGAGAGATGACCATGCTGAAGAACCCCGCCACCAAGTACCGTCCCTTCGCGCCAGTGCGGCTGACTGACCGTACCTGGCCCGATGCAGTGCTGACCCGGCCGCCCGTCTGGTGCAGCGTCGACCTGCGCGACGGCAACCAGGCCTTGATCGAGCCCATGGACATTCCGCGCAAGCTGCGCATGTTCGAGGCTCTGGTGGAGATCGGCTTCAAGGAAATCGAAGTGGGCTTTCCTTCGGCCTCGCAGGTGGAGTTCGACTTCATCCGCAAGCTGATCGACGAGAACCTGGTGCCCGACGACGTGACGATCCAGGTGCTGACCCAGGCCCGCGAGCCTCTCATCCGGCGCACCTTCGAAGCCCTGCAGGGCGCGAAGCGCGCGATCGTCCACCTGTACAACGCCACCGCACCGGTCATGCGCAAAGTGGTGCTGGGGCTGGACGAGGATGGCATCGTCGAGCTGGCCACGAATCAGGCCCGCCTGTTCAAGGAACTCGCTGCGGCGCAGCCCCAGACGCGCTGGACTTTCCAGTACTCGCCAGAGATGTTCTCCGGCACCGAGCTTGCCTTCGCCAAGCGGGTGGTGGATGCGGTCACCGAGGTCTGGCAGCCCACGCCCGGGCACAAGTGCATCGTCAACCTGCCTTCCACGGTGGAGCACAGCACGCCCAACATCTTTGCCGACATGATCGAGTGGATGCACCGCAACCTGGCGCGCCGCGACGCCATCGTGCTGTCGGTGCATCCGCACAACGACCGGGGCACCGGGACGGCCGCCGGCGAATTCGCCGTGATGGCGGGCGCCGACCGGCTGGAAGGCTGCCTTTTCGGCAACGGCGAGCGCACAGGCAACCTCGACCTGGTCAACGTGGCGCTGAACCTGTACTCGCAAGGGGTCGCTCCGGGCCTGGATTTTTCGGACATCGACGAGATCCGCCGCACGGTGGAGCACTGCAACCAGCTGCCGGTGCATCCGCGGCACCCGTACGCCGGCGATTTGGTCTACACGTCGTTCTCCGGTTCACACCAGGACGCGATCAAGAAGGCATTCTCGGCGCGCAAGGACGACGACATCTGGGACATGCCCTACCTGCCGCTCGACCCCAAGGACCTGGGCCGCAGCTACGAGGCGGTGATCCGCGTCAACAGCCAGTCGGGCAAGGGCGGCATCTCCTACCTGCTCGAAAGCGAGTACGGGCTGGAGCTGCCGCGCCGGCTGCAGATCGAGTTCAGCCAGGTCGTTCAGAGCGTAATGGACGCCACCGGCAAGGAGCTGACGGCGCAAGACCTGTTCGAGCTGTTCGAACGCGAGTACGGTATTCGCAGCATCCCGGCGCCGCGCCACCAGGTGCTGGAAAGTGCGAAGGGCGCGGCCGGGCCGGTGGTCACGCTCGCGGCCGAGGCCCAGGTGGGCGGCCGCGCCTTGAGCATCCGTGGCGAGGGCACAGGCCCCATTGATGCTTTCGTGCAGGGCTTGGCGCAGGCTACCGGTGAAACTGTGCGCGTGCTCGACTACCATGAGCACGCGATCGGCGCGGGCGCCAATGCCCAGGCCGTGGCCTACCTCGAACTGCGCATCGGTGAACGCACGCTGTTCGGCGTGGGCATGGATTCGAATATCGTCTCGGCATCGCTCAAGGCCATCGT
>JAKFEZ010000037.1:0-1797 GCA_036675435.1 Ramlibacter sp.
GTGACCGGATGCAGCACCCGCAGCAGGATGCCGAAGCCCTCGCGCAGCGCAGCGTCCGCGTTTGATTCGGACGCGCCCTTGAAATCCTCAAGGGCATTCAGCAGTTTCATTGCGCCGGACACCACGGTGTTGTACTGCATGCGCTGGTAGTCGTAATCGACCTGCCGCAGCAGCGTGTGGATCTCCAGCCGCAGCGCCTTGGCCTGCTTGCCGAGGCCGGTCAGCTTCGGCGCCTGCGCCGCGGTCACGCCGGCATCGGCGCTCGCTCCCAGCTTGTGGCCGAAGTTCCAGACCCGGCGCAGGAAACGGAACGAGCCCTCGAGCGCCGAGTCGTTCCACTCCAGCGTGGCCTCGGGCGGGGCGGTGAACATGGTGTACAGCCGTGCCGTATCGGCGCCGTATTTCTCGATGAGGTCCTGCGGATCGACGCCGTTGTTCTTGGACTTGGACATGGTGGTCCAGCCCTCGTAGATCACCGGCAGGCCGTCGGCCTTGGCCGTGGCGGAGATCACCTTGGCGTGCTCGTCGCGCACGACGTCCAGGTCGTGCGCCCAGAAGTACTGCTTGCCGGCTTTCTCGCCGACGCGCACGAAAGCCTCGTTCAGCACCATGCCCTGGGTCAGCAGCTTGGTGAACGGCTCGTCGACCTTGACCAGCCCGAAGTCGCGCATCACCTTGGTCCAGAACCTGGCGTAGAGCAGGTGCAGGATGGCGTGCTCGATGCCGCCGATGTACTGGTCCATCGGCATCCAGTAGGCCGCGCCGGCGGCCACCATGGCCTTGTCGTTCTTCGGGTCGCAGTAGCGCATGTAATACCAGGCCGAATCGACGAAGGTGTCCATGGTGTCGGTCTCGCGCCGCGCATCCTTGCCGCAGGTCGGGCATTTCACGTTCAGGAAATCGGCCCGCTTGTTCAGGGGGTTGCCCGAGCCGTCGGGCACGCAGTCTTGCGGCAGCACCACCGGCAGGTCGCGTTCGGGCACCGGCACCGCACCATGCTCGTCGCAATGGATGATGGGAATCGGCGTGCCCCAGTAGCGCTGGCGGCTGATGCCCCAATCGCGCAGGCGCCAGGTGGTCTTCATTTCGCCCAGCCCCTTCTGCTCCAGGGCATGCGCCACCGCCTTGACCGCGTCCTTGTAGGAAAAGCCGCTGTAGATGTCGGAGTTGATGGTGACGCCGCGCTCCTTGTCGGCGTACCAGTCGTGCCAGTGCTTGTAGTCGTAGTGCTCGCCGTCCACGTGCACTACCTGCATGATCGGCAGGTTGTACTTCAGGGCGAAGGCGAAGTCGCGCTCGTCGTGGCCAGGCACGCCCATCACCGCGCCGTCGCCGTAGCCCATGAGCACGTAGTTGCCGACCCAGACGTCGATCGGCTCGTCGGTGAGCGGATGGAACACCACCAGGCCGGTGGGCAGGCCCTCTTTCTCGCGCAGCGCCAGTTCGGCCTCGGTGGTGCCGCCCCTCTTGCACTCCTCGATGAAGGCGGCCAGGCGCAGGTTGGTGCGGGCGGCGTGGGTGGCCAGGGGGTGCTCTGGCGCGACGGCGCAGAACGTAACGCCCATGATGGTGTCGGCGCGGGTGGTGAACACGTGCATCCTGCCGTCGCCGATCAGCTCGCCGTGAACGTCGCGGATGCCGTGGGTGAAGGCGAAGCGCACGCCCTCGCTCTTGCCGATCCAGTTTTCCTGCATCAGCTTGACGCGCTCGGGCCAGCCCGGCAGCTTGTGCTGCACATGGTCCAGCAGCTCCTCGGCGTAGTCGCTGATCTTCAGGTAGTAGCCGGGGATCTCGCGC
>JAKFEZ010000042.1:0-1793 GCA_036675435.1 Ramlibacter sp.
GGTGAGCTGGCCCGCCACCTCGTACTTGCCGCCGCCCAGGGGCTTGATGCTGCTGGACTGAAAACGCGCCTGCGGAAACTTCGCCGTACCGAACCATTCGGCCTTGGGCAGTTCGGCGTCGGTCTCCGGGATGCCGAGCGTGGCGCTGCCGGTGTCGATGGTGAGCGCCACGGAGCCGGCCTGCGGCTGCTTGGGATCGAAGGCGATCTGCGCGTCGAAGCGCTTGAACTCCCCCTCGACCGGCACGCCCATCTGCTTGCTCACGAACACGATCTCGCTTTGCGCGGGCAGCAGCCGGGCGGTGGACTGGGCCTGCGCCAGCGGTGCAACCAGCAAGCCGGCCAGTGTCGAGATCAGCAAGAGCTTGTTCATGCGGGAGTCCCTTCTCGTGTTTCGGGCGGCGCGGCACGGCCGAAGCGCATGCGGTCGAGCAGCCCGTCGCGGTCGATCCACTGGTGCTTGAGCGCCGCGGCAATGTGCAGCAGCACCAGCGCCAGCAGCGTGTAGGCCAGCACGGCATGCACCGGCTTGATGACTTTGGCGAACTCCTTGTCCACCGCCACCAGGTCGGGCAGCGGCAGCACACCGAACCACACGATCGGGAAGCCCGCCATCGAGCTGTAGGTCCAGCCGGCCAGAGGCACGGCGAAGAACAGCACGTACATGATCAGGTGGGTGGCGTTGTGGGCGCGGCGTTGCCAGCCGGGCATCGCCGCAAGGGTGCGCATCGGCAACGGCGGCGGGCGGTGTGTCAGGCGCCACAACAGGCGCACGATGGAAAGCACCAGGATCGTGATGCCGGCCCATTTGTGCCAGTTGTAGAGCTTGAGCTGCAGCGGCGAGAACGGCAGGCCGCTCATGTACCAGCCGAGTCCGAAGCTGCCGAACATCGCCAGCGCCAGCAGCAAGTGCAGCGTGATCGCGGTCGGGGTGTAGCGGGTGGGCAAGGCACTCATGGCAGCGGGTTGACAGGCACTGTAGAGAACTGCAGCGCCCCGCCGGTTCACCGCGATTGACGCATCGATTCAAAAGATTGCAGCCCCGGCGGTGTGCAAGGAGCCCCGCGCGAGCCCTCGCTTCCCGCAGACAGACCCTGAATCACGATGCCGCAAACCCCTGCGGCAGAATCCGCGCGGCCGTGACCGAAGACGCCTTTTGAAGCCTGCCCCTACCGCCCTCGCCATCACCGCCCTGCTGCTCGGTCAGGCCGCAAACCTGCGCGCGCAGGAGCCGGCCCCGCAACTGAGCGACTGCGCAGCCCTCTCGGACGATGCCGCCC
The DNA here is from genome assembly GCA_036675435.1 of Ramlibacter sp. Lineage (GTDB taxonomy): Bacteria > Pseudomonadota > Gammaproteobacteria > Burkholderiales > Burkholderiaceae_C > Ramlibacter. The sequence continues at coordinate 1,280 of JAKFEZ010000042.1, forward strand.
GCCTGGCCTGCTACGACGGCCTCGCCGGCCGCGCGCCGGCTGCGGTGCCGCCCGTGCCGGCGGGCCGCACGCCGGACGTGATGGCCGTTCCCAAGGAGCCCGCCGGGCCGGGTCTGCAGGGCCCGCCGGCGCCGCGGCCGAGCTTTCTTTCCAAGTACTGGGAGCTCGACCAGGCCGACAAGCGCGGCACCTTCAACTTCACCGGCTACCGGCCCAATTTCCTGCTGCCCGTACACGCCACCACCCGCATCAACACCACGCCGGACAGCCCCGCACCCGACCGCAGCGGCACGCTGGGCAACTACCGCAAGGTCGAGGCCAAGGTGCAGATCTCGCTGCGCACCAAGCTCGCCGAGAACCTGCTGCTGCCCGGCGGCGACCTGTGGGCCGGGTACACCCAGCAGTCGCTCTGGCAGGTGTACCGGCCCAGCGAATCGTCGCCCTTTCGCAGCACCGACTACGAACCCGAGCTGATGTACGTGCTGCCCACGCCGCAGCGCCTGCGCACGCTGCC
>JAKFEZ010000207.1:0-1788 GCA_036675435.1 Ramlibacter sp.
CCATGGCCTTGAACTTGTCCACGCCGCCATTAATCCACAAACCGCAAGAGTCCTGTGCACCTTGGGGTATTTATTCAGCATTGCGCAGCAAACACAATGCGGCTTCTTTTCCAGGAGATTCCCACGTGACTTCCAGCACACCAACACAACCCATCCGCCTCCACCGCATGGCGCTGTCGGGCCATGCCCATCGCGTGCAGCTGTTCCTGTCCTTGCTGGGCCTGCCCTTCGAAATGGTCGACGTGGACCTTCGCGCCGGCGAGCACAAGCGTCCGGAATTCCTGCGCATGAACTGCTTCGGGCAGGTGCCTGTGATCCAGGACGGCGACGTCACGCTCGCCGACTCGAACGCGATCCTCGTCTACCTGGAGGGCAGATACGCGCCGGGCCAATGGCTGCCGCGCGACCCGGTGGGTGCCGCGCAGGTCCAGCGCTGGCTCTCCGTGGCTGCGGGCCAGCTGGCGTTCGGCGCGGCCGCGGCGCGGGTGATGGTGCTGTTCAAGTTCCCGGACGATCCGTCGGTCGTCATCGCGCGGGCGAACGCATTGCTCCAGGTGATGGAGTCCGAGCTTGCAACTCGCCCCTACCTGGCGGGGCAGGTGCCGACCCTCGCCGACATCGCGAATTACACCTACACGGCGCACGCCCCCGAAGGCAATGTCTCGCTGGAGCCCTACCCGAATGTGCGCGCATGGCTGGCTCGCATCGAGGCGCTGCCCGGCTTCATTCCGATGATGAAGTCACCGGTCGGCCTGGCCGCCTGAGCGCCATCATGGCCGTGACCTTCCACGAAGGCGAAGTCGCCTTGCAGGAGCGCGCCGGATCGCGCGCCAAACTGGCGGAGATCGGACCGCGCGTGATCCGCGACCACATGCCCGAGCAGCACCGGGATTTCTTCGCGCAGTTGCCGTTCGTCCTCGCAGGGTCCGTGGATGCGCAGGGCCAGCCCTGGGCATCGGTGCTGGCCGGCGAACCCGGGTTCATGACGTCGCCCGATCCGCGCCGGCTGGTGGTGCGGGCACGGCCCCTCGCGCACGACCCGCTGGCCGGCAACCTCGCCGAGGGCGCGGCCATCGGCCTGTTGGGCATCGAGCCGCACACACGCCGGCGCAACCGCATGAACGGATGGGTGGTGAGCCGCCATGAAGGGGGCTTCGATGTGCAGGTCGGCCATAGCTTCGGCAACTGCCCCAAGTACATCCAGGCGCGTCGGCCGCTGTTCACCGGCGAGTTGCACGAGCAGCCCGCGCAGGTCATGGTCGAGCTCGATGGGCCCGCGCGCGAACTCGTCGCACATGCCGACACCTTCTTCATCGCCACGGCGCATCCACAGGCGGCACGCGGCGACGCGCCGGCCTTTGGCGTCGACGTGTCGCACCGCGGCGGCAAGCCGGGTTTCGTGCGCGTGCAGGGCAACGTGCTCACCGTCCCGGACTTTGTCGGCAATGCGTTCTTCAACACCCTCGGCAACCTGGCGCTGAACCCGCGTTGCGGGCTGCTGTTCATGGACTTCGACACGGGAGACCTGCTCCAGGTGGCCGCGCGCGGTGAAATCATCCACCAGGGGCCCGAGGTCGAGGCTTTCCAGGGCGCGCAACGGCTGATGCGCCTCCATGTCGTGTCGGCGTTGCGCCTTCCCGCGGCGCTGCCGCTGCGCTGGAGCGAGGCCGAACTGTCGCCCGTGCTGGAGGCCACCGGCGCCTGGCGTTGAGGCAATTAACGGCTAGCGCGCCGCCGTGGCCTATGATTTGCGGCCATGACGGTCCTGTCCCAAAGCGCACAACGGCT
>JAKFEZ010000034.1:0-10695 GCA_036675435.1 Ramlibacter sp.
CCGGATTTCAAGATGGAGAAGGTCCATATCGACCGCCGCGTCGAGCAGATGAAAGCCGAGGGCGTCACCTTCCGCACCGGCGTGATGGTGGGCAAGCTGCCCGAAGGCAGCAAGGTCACGAACTGGGCGAAGGAGAGCATTTCGCCGGAAGAGCTGCAAAGGCAGTTCGATGCCGTGCTGCTGACCGGCGGGGCCGAGCAGTCGCGCGACTTGCCGGTGCCGGGCCGCGAGCTCGATGGCATCCACTTCGCCATGGAGTTCCTGCCGCAGCAAAACAAGGTCAATGCCGGCGACAAGGTCAAGGGCCAGCTGCGCGCGGACGGCAAGCACGTCGTCGTGATCGGTGGCGGCGACACCGGCTCCGACTGCGTGGGCACCAGCAACCGGCACGGCGCCGCCAGCGTCACCCAGTTCGAGCTGATGCCGCAGCCACCCGAGCAGGAAGACAAGCCGCTCACCTGGCCCTACTGGCCGTACAAGCTGCGCACCAGCTCCAGCCATGAGGAAGGGTGCGAGCGCGAATTCGCCATAGCCACCAAGGAATTCATCGGTGAAAAGGGCAAGGTCACCGGTCTCAAGACCGTGCGCGTCGAGTGGCAAAACGGCAAGATGGTGGAGGTCGCCGGCAGCGAACAGCTGCTCAAGGCCGATCTGGTGCTGCTGGCGATGGGCTTCGTCAGCCCGGTGGCCAGCGTGCTCGATGGCTTCGGTGTCGACAAGGACAGCCGGGGCAATGCCCGCGCCGGCACGGATTTCCTGGGCGGCTACGCCACCAACGTGGCCAAGGTGTTCGCCGCCGGCGACATGCGGCGCGGCCAGTCGCTGGTGGTCTGGGCGATCCGCGAGGGCCGCCAGGCTGCCCGTGCCGTGGATGAGTTCCTGATGGGGTTCAGCGACCTGCCGCGCTGACGGTAGAGCTGGCGGTCGCTAATGCCGGGGTAAGGCAAAGCCCCGTATCATTCCAGGCTTTCCACAGCCGCCCCAGGCGCAAGCCGGGCCTCCCCGCCGGATGACCGACCCCGATACCCGTGCGCTCGTCGAGTGCCGCAACCTCAGCTTTGGCTATGGGCAGCGGCGCATCCTCGATGACCTGAGCTTCACGGTGCCGCGCGGCAAGGTCACCGCGCTGATGGGTGCCTCGGGCGGCGGCAAGACCACGGTGCTGCGGCTCATCGGCGGACAGATGCGGGCCCAAGCGGGCGAATTAACATTCGAGGGCACCGACGTCGGCGCGCTCGATCAGGCCGGACTGTTCGGTGTGCGCCGGCGCATGGGAATGCTGTTCCAGTTCGGCGCGTTGTTCACCGACCTGAGCGTCTTCGACAACGTCGCTTTCCCGCTGCGTGAACACACCGACCTGGCAGACAGTTTGATCCGCGACATCGTGTTGATGAAACTCAACGCAGTGGGGCTGCGCGGCGCGCGTGACCTGATGCCTTCCGAGATATCGGGCGGCATGGCGCGGCGGGTGGCGCTGGCGCGGGCCATCGCGCTCGACCCGGCCCTCATCATGTACGACGAGCCCTTCGCCGGTCTCGACCCGATCTCGCTCGGCACCGCGGCGCAGTTGATCCGCCGGTTGAACGACACCCTGGGCATCACCAGCATTGTCGTGTCGCACGACCTGGAGGAGACCTTCCGGATCGCCGACCAGGTGATCATCCTGGCGAATGGCAAGGTCGCGGCGCAGGGCACGCCTAAGGAAGTGATGGACTCGGTGGACCCGCTGGTAGACCAGTTCGTGCATGCCCGGCCCGAGGGGCCCGTCCACTTTCACTACCCCGGCCCGAGCGTGGCGCACGATTTCAGCGGGGGGTTCGGCGCATGAGCTGGCTCGCCGAGCTGGGCTACGGCACGCGCAGCAAACTGGCCGACCTGGGACGCGGCGCGCGCCTGTTTCTGCGCCTGCTGGCCTTGTTCGGGGCGAGCCTGCGCCGCTTCGGCCTGGTGCGCGACCAGATTCACTTTCTGGGCAACTACTCGCTGGCCATCATCGGCATCTCGGGGCTGTTCGTCGGCTTCGTTCTGGGGTTGCAGGGCTACTACACCTTGCAGCGCTACGGCTCGTCGGAGGCGCTCGGCCTGCTGGTGGCCCTGAGCCTGGTGCGTGAACTCGGGCCGGTGGTCACCGCGTTGCTGTTCGCCGGGCGTGCCGGCACCTCGCTCACGGCGGAAATCGGCCTGATGAAAGCCGGCGAACAACTGAGCGCCATGGAAATGATGGCCGTCGACCCGGTTCGGCGCATTCTGGCCCCGCGCTTCTGGGGTGGGGTCATCGTCATGCCCTTGCTGGCCGCGGTCTTCAGTGCCGTCGGCATACTCGGGGGCTGGATCGTCGGGGTGGTGCTGATCGGGGTCGACCCGGGCGCCTTCTGGGGCCAGATGCAGGGCGGAGTCGATGTCTGGCGCGACGTGGGCAACGGCGTCGTGAAGAGTTTCGTGTTCGGCCTGGCCGTGACGTTCATCGCCCTGCTCGAAGGCTTCGAGGCGCAGCCCACGCCGGAGGGCGTTTCGCGGGCGACCACGCGCACCGTCGTGGTCGCGTCGCTCACGGTGCTGGGAATGGATTTCATCCTGACCACGCTGATGTTCAGCCTATGAAGACAGCGCCTTCAACTGATTAGGAAGAATCGAAATGGAACGCTCCAAAAGCGATGTGTGGGTGGGCTTGTTCGTGCTGGTGGGCGCGCTGGCCATCCTGTTCCTGGCCCTGCAATCGGCCAACCTGCTGTCGATCAGCCTCCAGCCGACCTACCAGGTGGTGGCGAAGTTCGACAACATCGGCGGGCTCAAGCGCCAGGCGGCGGTGAAAAGCGCCGGCGTGGTGGTTGGCCGCGTCGACTCGATCGTTTTCGACGACAAGTCCTACCAGGCCAGGGTCACCCTGGCCCTGGAGAATCGCTATGCCTTCCCCAAGGACAGCTCGCTCAAGATCCTCACCAGCGGGCTGCTGGGGGAGCAATACATCGGGGTCGAGGCCGGGGCCGCCGAAAATAATCTGGCGCCAGGCGATACCATATCGAGTACCCAGTCCGCTGTGGTCCTGGAGAACCTGATCGGCCAGTTCCTGTACAACAAGGCGGCTGACAGCACCAGCTCGGCAGGGACCGCGCCTAAAAAATGAAATTCGCCTCACTCCTAGCCGTCGCGAGCGCGCGCCGCCGCGCGGCGGCGCTCGTGCTGGCCACAGCCACAGGCCTGCTCGGCGGCTGTGCCGCCGGCCCCAACCCGCGCGACCCGTTCGAGCCTTTCAACCGCAATGTGATGCAGTTCAACGAGGGCGTGGACGCGGTCGTGCTGAAGCCGGCGGCAACGCTGTACAAGGAACACCTGCCACCGCTGGTGCGCACCGGTGTCAGCAACTTCTTCGGCAACCTGAGCGATGTGTGGTCCTTCGTCAACAGCGTGCTGCAGCTCAAAATTCCCAATGCCGCGGAGAATTTCGCCCGAGTGCAGATCAATACATTCTTCGGGCTGGGCGGCATTCTCGACATCGCCAGCGAACTCCAGATCGAGCGCCACCGCGAAGATTTTGGCCAGACGCTCGGGCGCTGGGGCATGCCCGCGGGCCCGTATCTGGTGCTGCCGCTGCTCGGGCCGTCCACGCTGCGCGACACCATCGCCCTGCCGGTGGACCGCCAGGGCGACCCCTTGAGCCACATCGATCCCTGGAGCTCGCGCGGCACGCTGGAAGTGCTGCGGGTGGTGGACATACGTTCCAACCTGTTGCGCGCCGGCGCGGTGCTGGACGAGGCGGCGCTGGACAAGTACAGCTTCACACGCGATGCCCATCTGCAGCGCCGCCGCGCGGACATCTACGAGAACAAGGTCTCCGATGATGACGGCCAGGAGCCGGAAGGCGACGGTCAGATTCCGCCGCTGCCGCAGGCGCAGCCCGAGGCGCAGCCCGGCAAGTAGCACATTGTTGCAACCGGCCGGTGGCCGTCGGAACCGGGCTGGTGCCCGGCTGTTCCAAGCTAGTTCAAGATGAGCAGATGAGCGGTGCGACCGCGCGAAAGGTAGACGAATGAAAAGACGAGTTCTGGTCCAGACGGCAGCGGTGCTCGGGGCGATGGGTCTGCTGGGCGGGTTCGTGCCGCTGGCACAGGCCGCCGACGAGGCGCCCGACGCCATGATCAAGCGCCTGTCCGACGAGGTATTGGCCGCGATCAAGACCGACAAGGCGATCCAGGCCGGCGATACCGCCCGGGTCATTGCGCTGGTCGACAGCAAGATCATGCCCAACGTGAACTTCCAGCGCATGACTGCCGCCGCCGTCGGGCCGGCTTGGCGCCGGGCCACGCCCGAGCAGCAGAAGCGGCTGCAGGATGAATTCAAGATCCTGCTGGTGCGCACCTATTCCGGCGCGCTGAACCAGGTCGATGACCAGACCATCAGCATCAAGCCACAGCGCAGCGCCCCGACCGACACCGACGTGGTGGTGCGCACCGAAATCCGCGGCCGGGGCGACCCGATCCAGCTGGACTACCGATTGGAAAAAACGCCGGGCGAGGGCGCCGGCTGGAAGATCTACAACCTGAACGTGCTGGGTGTCTGGCTGGTCGAGACCTATCGCAGCCAGTTCGCGCAGGAAATCAACGCCAGCGGCGTGGACGGCCTGATCAAGGCGCTCGTCGCGCGCAACAAGACGAACGCCCGCAAAGGCTGAAGAGGATGACCCCCACGCTGGGCTTTGCTCCGCTGCCCCCCGAGGGGGCCGCAGTCGCCTTGGGGCGGCCCGGCGGCGACTGAGTCGTTTACTCCCATGCTCGTCCTCCCCGCCGAAATCACGCACGACCACGCCACGGCCTGCAGCCGCATGCTGGCCCAGGGCCTGCGCTCGGAGCCTGGCCCCGCGGTCGTCGCGGATGCGGGTGGGCTGTCGGTTTTCGATTCGTCGGCCCTGGCGGTGCTGCTGGAGTGCCGGCGGGAGGCCTTGGCGCAGGGCAAGACCCTGGCCCTGGGCCGGATGCCGTTGCGCCTGCGCGACCTGGCGCAGCTGTATGGTGTGGCCGAACTGCTGCCGGCCGCGCCTTAAGGCCATTGCCCGGTAAAAGCGGCGGCCGCGCGGCGGTCGCTAAAATCGTGGGCTTCCCATGCCCGCGATCTCCTTCCAATCGGTTTCCAAAGTCTATCCCTCCGCGCGTGGCACACCGCTACAAGCCCTGGACGGTGTCAGCTTCGACATACGCGAGGGCGAGTTCTTCGGCCTCCTCGGCCCCAATGGCGCAGGCAAGACGACCCTGATCAGCATTCTGGCCGGCCTGGCCCGGCCGAGTGGCGGCCGGGTGAAGGTGCGCGGACACGACGTGCAGGCCGACTATGCGCTGGCCCGCCGCCAGCTGGGGGTGGTGCCGCAGGAGCTGGTGTTCGACCCGTTCTTCAATGTGCGCGAAGCCTTGCGCATCCAGTCGGGCTACTTCGGCGTGAAGAACAACGAGGCCTGGATCAGCGAGCTGCTGGAGAGCCTGGGCCTGGCCGACAAAGCCGACGCCAACATGCGGCAGTTGTCCGGTGGCATGAAGCGGCGGGTACTGGTGGCCCAGGCCCTGGTCCACAAGCCGCCGGTCATCGTGCTGGACGAGCCGACCGCAGGGGTCGACGTGGAGCTGCGCCAGACCTTGTGGCAATTCATCGACCGCCTCAACAAGCAGGGGCACACCGTGCTGCTGACCACGCACTACCTGGAAGAAGCCGAGGCGCTGTGCGGGCGCATTGCCATGCTCAAGGCCGGCCGCATGGTGGCGCTGGAGCGCACCAGTGAGCTGCTGAAGGCCGCGTCGAGCAACGTGCTGCGCTTCAAGCTCGACAGCGCGTTGCCGCCCGAGTTCCGGGACAAGGCGCGCGTCACCGGCCGCATCGTTCAACTGCCGGCGCACGATGCCCATGAAATCGAGCGTTATCTGGCCGTCATCCGGCAGGCCGGCCTGCGGGTCGAGGACGTCGAGATCCGCAAAGCCGACCTGGAGGACGTGTTCCTCGAAGTGATGTCGCGCCACGGTGGCGAGCTGGCCGGCGCCGCGCCGGCCCCGGGTGTGCCCGGCCTTGCCCAGGGCGATGCCGCGCGCCGCGAGGCCAGCGTGGAGGCAGACGCGCCATGACCGGCTGGCAGACCCTGTTCTACAAGGAAGTGCTGCGCTTCTGGAAGGTCGGCTTCCAGACGGTGGCCGCGCCGGTGCTCACGGCGGTGCTGTACATGCTGATCTTCGGCCATGTGCTGCAGGACCACGTCAAGGTCTACGACAAGGTGAGCTACACGGCCTTCCTGGTGCCGGGCCTGGTGATGATGAGCGTGCTGCAGAATGCTTTTGCGAACAGCTCCTCCTCGCTGGTCCAGAGCAAGATCATGGGCAGCCTGGTGTTCGTGCTGCTCACGCCGCTGTCGCACTGGAGCTGGTTTTTTGCCTATGTGGGCTCCTCCATCGTGCGTGGCCTGGCCGTGGGTACGGGCGTCTTTGCCGTTACGGCCTTTTTTGGCCCGCCCGGCCTGGTTGCGCCGCTTTGGATACTGGTGTTCGCTGTGCTTGGCGCCGCCATGCTGGGCACCCTGGGCGTCATCGCAGGGCTCTGGGCCGAGAAGTTCGACCAGATGGCGGCATTCCAGAATTTCGTGATCATGCCCATGACCTTCCTGTCGGGCGTTTTCTATTCCATCCACTCGCTGCCCGAGTTCTGGCAGCGCCTGAGCCACCTCAACCCGTTTTTCTACATGATCGACGGCTTTCGCTACGGGTTTTTCGGCGTCAGCGACGTCTCGCCGTGGCTCAGCCTGGGCATCGTCGCATCGGCCCTGCTCGCCGTCGGCGCGGTGGCCGTGCACCTGCTGCGAATCGGCTACAAAATCAGGCACTAGCGTGGACCCAACCAAAAGCCCAGCCCCATGACCGCAGAAGAACTTCAATCCATGATCAGCGCCGGCCTGCCCTGCGAGCACATCGCTGTGGAGGGTGACGGGCGCCACTGGTCGGCCGTGCTGGTTTCTCCGGCCTTCGAGGGGAAGCGCCTGATTCAGCGCCATCAGCTGGTCTATGCCACCCTGGGTGCGAGAATGCATACCGACGAGGTGCATGCGCTCTCGATGAAGACCTACACCCCCGCCGAGTGGGCGGCACAACCACACTGAACCATGGACAAGCTCTTGATTCGCGGCGGCCGGCCCTTGCGCGGGGAGGTCCGGATTTCCGGCGCCAAGAACGCCGCCTTGCCCGAGCTGTGCGCGGCGCTCCTGACCGACCAGCCGGTGGTGCTGCAGAACGTGCCGCGCCTGCAGGACGTCGCCACCATGCTGACTTTGATCCGCAACATGGGCGTGACCATCGAGCGCGACGGCAGCAGCGTCACCATAGACTCGTCCAAGCTCAGCTTTCCCGAAGCCCCGTACGAGCTGGTCAAGACCATGCGCGCCTCGGTGCTCGCGCTTGGCCCCCTGCTGGCCCGCTTCGGTGAAGCCACGGTGTCCCTGCCGGGTGGCTGCGCCATCGGCTCGCGGCCGGTCGACCAGCACATCAAGGGGCTCGAGGCCATGGGCGCGCAGATCCTGGTGGAGCACGGCTACATGATTGCCCGGCTGCCCAAGGGCCGCCAGCGCCTGCACGGCGCGCATATCCGCACCGACATGGTGACGGTGACCGGCACCGAGAACTTCCTCATGGCCGCAGCGCTGGCCGAGGGCGAAACCGTCCTGGAGAACGCAGCCCAGGAGCCCGAGATCGGCGACCTGGCCGAGATGCTGATCAAGATGGGCGCGCGCATCGAGGGCCATGGCACCTCCCGAATCACCATTACCGGCGTCGCCAGGCTCGAAGGCTGCACCCATCAGGTGGTCGCCGACCGGATCGAAGCCGGCACGTTCCTGTGCGCCGTGGCCGCCGCCGGAGGCGAGGTGGTGCTGCGCCATGGCCGCGCCGATCACCTGGACGCCGTCATCGAAAAGCTGCAGGCGGCCGGGGCCGAGGTCACGGCCGTCGAAGACGGCATCCGCGTGAAGTCGCAGGGCCGGCTGCAGCCCCAGAATTTCCGCACCACCGAGTACCCCGGCTTTCCGACCGACATGCAGGCGCAGTACATGGTGCTCAACGCCATCGCCGATGGTGCGTCCAAGGTGACCGAGACCATCTTCGAGAACCGCTTCATGCACGTGAACGAGCTGGTCCGCCTGGGCGCCCGCATCCAGCTGGACGGCAAGTTCGCCCTCATCGAAGGCGTCGAACGGCTGTCCGGAGCGACCGTGATGGCAACCGACCTGCGCGCCTCTGCCAGCCTGGTCATTGCCGGCCTGGTGGCCGAGGGCGAGACGCTGGTCGACCGCATCTACCACCTCGACCGCGGCTACGACCAGATGGAAGCCAAGCTGCGCGGCATCGGCGCGGATATAGAACGCATTAAATGACCCGGCAACTGACTCTCGCGCTGTCCAAGGGCCGCATCTTCGACGAAACCTTGCCGCTCTTGAAGGCGGCCGGCATCGAGGTGCTGGAAGACCCGGAAAAATCGCGCAAGCTGATCCTGGCGACCAGCCAGCCTGGCGTGCGGGTGGTGATCGTGCGGGCCAGCGATGTGCCGACCTACGTGCAATACGGCGGCGCCGACCTGGGCGTCACCGGCCTCGATACGCTGATCGAGCACGGCGCCGACTGGGGCCGCGGCTCGGGCCTTTACCAGCCACTGGACCTGCGGATAGCCAAGTGCCGCATCAGTGTGGCGGTGCGTGCCGATTTCGACTACGCGGTGGCAGTGAAGCAGGGCGCCCGCCTGAAGGTAGCCACCAAGTACGTCAACATCGCACGCGAGTTTTTCGCGGCCAAGGGCGTTCATGTGGACCTGATCAAGCTGTACGGCAGCATGGAACTGGCGCCGCTCACGGGCCTGGCCGATGCCATCGTCGACCTGGTGTCGACCGGCAACACCCTGAAGGCGAACAACCTGGTCGAGGTCGAGCGCATCATGGACATCAGCTCACGCCTGGTGGTCAACCAGGCCGCGCTCAAGCTCAAGCAGGATGCGATCCGCCGCGTCATCGATGCCTTCGCGGGCGCGATCCGGAAAGACTGACGCGATGGACCCGACTGCCCGTCCCGCCCGCCTGTCCACCGCCGCGCCCGACTTCGAGGCGCAGTTCAAGGCGCGCCTGCATTGGTCAGAGGAAAGCAATACGGCCCTGGTGGCCGCGGTGGCCGACATCATCTCCCAGGTCCGCCAGCGCGGCGACGCGGCGGTGCTGGAGTACACCGCCCGCTGGGATCATGTGCAGGCCGGCTCGATGCAGGCGCTGGAGCTGACCCAGGGCGAGCTGAAGACCGCTTTCGACAGCCTGCCCGTGGCCCAGCGTCACGCGCTGGAGCAGGCGGCCGGGCGCATCCGCTCCTATCACGAGGCGCAAAAGCGCGCCTGCGGCGAGAGCTGGAGCTATCGCGATGGCGACGGCAGCCTGCTGGGCCAGAAGGTCACGCCGCTGGACCGCGTGGGCATCTATGTCCCCGGCGGCAAGGCCGCCTACCCGTCGTCGGTGCTCATGAACGCGATTCCCGCCCATGTGGCCGGTGTCTCCGAAATCATCATGGTGGTGCCGACCCCGCGCGGCGAGAAAAATGCGTTGGTGCTGGCTGCCGCCCATGTGGCGGGCGTCACCCGGGCCTTCACGGTGGGCGGCGCCCAGGCCGTGGCGGCGCTCGCCTATGGCACCCAGTGCATTCCGGCCGTGGACAAGATCACCGGCCCCGGCCGAGACTATGTGGCCGAGGCCAAGCGCCAGGTGTTCGGCATCGTCGGCATCGACATGATCGCCGGCCCCAGCGAAATCCTGGTGCTGGCCGACGGCAGCACGCCGCCCGACTGGGTGGCCATGGACCTGTTCTCGCAGGCCGAGCACGACGAACTGGCGCAAAGCATCCTCTTGTGCCCGGACGCCGGCTACATCGGCCGGGTGCAGGCCGAGATCGATCGTCTGCTGCCCGAAATGCCGCGCGCCGAAATCATTGCCAAGTCGCTCAACGGGCGGGGCGCGCTGATCCACACCCGCAGCATGGAAGAAGGCTGCGAGATCAGCAACCGCATCGCGCCGGAGCACCTGGAAATCGCCAGCAACGATCCGCATCGCTGGGAGCCGCTGCTGCGGCACGCCGGCGCGATATTCCTCGGGGCATTCACCAGCGAATCGCTGGGCGACTATTGCGCCGGGCCCAACCATGTATTGCCCACCAGCAGCACCGCCCGTTTTTCCAGCCCGCTTGGCGTGTACGATTTCCAGAAGCGCAGCAGCCTGATCGAGGTCAGCGAGGCGGGCGCACAGAAACTCGGCGCCATTGCCGCTGAACTGGCCTATGGCGAAGGGCTGCAGGCCCATGCCCGGGCCGCCGAAATGAGGTTGAAAAAATGAGCGCTGAACCCATGCGCGCCAGGGTGTCGAGCGACGCCGGGCCGTCCCAAGGCGCGAGGGCCCCCTTGGGGGGCAGCGCAGCGGCTTCAGCCGCAAGCGTGGGGGCCATATTTCGCCAGGATGTGCAGTCCATGCATGCCTACGCGATCCAGAATTCGGCCGGCATGATCAAGCTCGATGCCATGGAGAATCCGCACGGCCTGCCGCCCGAACTGCAGGCCGAACTGGGCCAACGGCTGGGGGCGCTCGCCCTCAACCGCTATCCGGGCGAGCGCACCAATGACCTGCGCCGCGCGCTGGCGGCGCACGCGGGCATGCCG
>JAKFEZ010000185.1:0-1780 GCA_036675435.1 Ramlibacter sp.
GCCGGCCGGCGTGCTCAAGATGGTCAAGGTCTACCTGGCCGTCAAGCGCCGCCTGCAGCCCGGCGACAAGATGGCCGGCCGCCACGGCAACAAGGGCGTGGTGTCCAAGATCGTTCCGGTCGAGGACATGCCCTACATGGCCGACGGCACGCCGTGCGACATCGTGCTCAACCCGCTGGGCGTGCCTTCGCGCATGAACGTGGGCCAGGTGCTGGAAGTGCACCTGGGCTGGGCAGCCAAGGGCATCGGCCAGCGCATCGGCGACATGCTGCAGCAGCAGGCCAAGCAGTCCGAACTGCGCAAGTTCCTGGACGAGCTGTACAACAAGTCCGGCCGCAGGGAAGACCTCGCCAAGCTGGCGGATGAAGACGTGCTGGAGATGGCCGGCGAGCTCGCCAAGGGCGTGCCGTTCGCCACGCCTGTGTTCGACGGCGCCTCCGAGCAGGAGATCCGCAACATGCTGCACCTGGCGTTCCCCGAGGACATCGCGCAGCGCAAGGGCCTCACCGCCACGCGCACACAGGCGCAGTTGTACGACGGCCGCACCGGCGACCAGTTCGAGCGCCCGGTCACCGTCGGCTACATGCACGTGCTCAAGCTGCACCACCTGGTCGACGACAAGATGCACGCCCGTTCCACCGGCCCCTACAGCCTGGTCACCCAGCAGCCGCTGGGCGGCAAGGCGCAGTTCGGCGGCCAGCGCTTCGGCGAAATGGAAGTGTGGGCGCTGGAAGCCTACGGCGCGGCCTACACGCTGCAGGAGATGCTGACCGTCAAGTCAGACGACGTGCAGGGCCGCACCAAGGTGTACGAGTCCATCGTCAAGGGCGAGCACGCCATCGAGGCCGGCATGCCGGAATCGTTCAACGTCCTGGTCAAGGAGATCAGGTCGCTCGGTCTGGACATGGAACTCGAGCGTTCCTGAGCCGGCAGCACCTGACAGAAAAGGAATGAGTCAATGAAATCGCTACTCGACCTGTTCAAGCAATTCACGCCGGATGAGCATTTCGATGCCATCAAGATCGGCATGGCCTCGCCGGAGAAGATCCGTTCCTGGTCCTTCGGCGAAGTCAAGAAGCCGGAGACGATCAACTACCGCACGTTCAAGCCGGAACGCGACGGCCTGTTCTGCGCCAAGATCTTCGGCCCGATCAAGGACTACGAGTGCCTGTGCGGCAAGTACAAGCGCCTGAAGCACCGCGGGGTGATCTGCGAGAAGTGCGGCGTCGAAGTGACCCAGACCAAGGTGCGCCGCGAGCGCATGGGCCACATCGACCTGGCCGCGCCCTGCGCGCACATCTGGTTCCTGAAGTCCCTGCCGTCGCGGCTGGGCCTGGTGCTGGACATGACGCTGCGCGACATCGAGCGCGTGCTGTACTTCGAGGCCTACGTCATCACCGACCCCGGCATGACCCCGCTGAAGAAGTTCGGGATCATGTCGGAGGACGACTACGACGCCAAACGCAAGGAATACGGTGACGAGTACGTCGCCAAGATGGGCGCAGAGGGCATCAAGGACCTGCTGGAAGGCATCGACCTCGAGATCGAGATCGAGAAGCTGCGCGGCGACCTGACCGGCTCGGAAGTGAAGGTCAAGAAGAACGCCAAGCGCCTGAAGGTGCTGGAGGCCTTCAAGAAGTCCGGCATCAAGCCCAACTGGATGGTGATGGACGTGCTGCCCGTGCTGCCGCCGGACCTGCGTCCGCTGGTGCCGCTGGACGGCGGCCGCTTCGCGACCTCCGACCTGAACGACCTGTACCGCCGCGTCATCAACCGCAAC
>JAKFEZ010000181.1:0-1772 GCA_036675435.1 Ramlibacter sp.
CGCCCCAAGGCGACTGACGCCCCCTCGGGGGGCAGCGAAGTACACGAAGTGACAAGCGTGGGGGCCATGATCAAGGTTTTACCTTCGCGCCGTTGTGGCCCAGCATTTCCTTGGCATGGGCCAGCGTCGTGCCGGACAGGTGCTCGCCCCCCAGCATGCGTGCGACCTCGGCAACGCGCTGCTCGCCGTGTACGGCCGAGACGGTGCTCGAAACGCCGGCGGCGCCGCTCTGCTTGGCGACGACCAGGTGATGGTCCGCACAGGCCGCAACCTGCGGCAGATGCGTGACTGCGAGCACCTGGCGATCGCGCCCGAGCTGCTTCATCAGCCTGCCCACGTTTTCCGCGACCGCGCCGCCGACGCCGGAATCCACCTCGTCGAAGATCAGCGTCTGCGCCGTGCCAAGCCTGCTGGTGGTAACGGCGATGGCCAGCGCGATACGCGACAGCTCGCCACCCGAAGCGACCTTGCCCACGGGCCGCGGCGTACTGCCGGCATGGCCCGCGACGAGAAACGACACATCCTCCAGGCCGCCCTGCGTGGGCTGCTCGGCCTTGTGCAAAGCCACCTCGAATCGCCCGCCCTGCATGCCCAACCCCTGCATCGCCTGGGTGACCGCCTTGGCCAGTTGCGGCGCGGCCTTGGTCCTGGCCTTGGACAAGGCCCGTGCTTCGGCCAGGAAGGCCTCGGCTTCCTTCTTCTCGGCGGCCTCCAGCGCGGCCAGATCTGCCGCCGCATCCAGCTGAGCGAGCTCATGCTTCCATGACGCCAGCAGCCCCGGCAGTTCGGGCGGCGTGCGCTTGTAGCGCCGCGAGAGCGACATCCACAGCGCCATGCGTTCATCCAGCTCGGCCAGTCGCTGGGGATCGAGCTCGGTCTTGCGCAGGTAGGCGTGCAGCGAATGGGCAGCGTCCTCGGCTTGCGCGAGGCTGGAGGCGAGCACCTGCACGAGGTCGCTGAACTGGGGCTCGACGTGCTCCTGCGCCTGCAGCAGCGATTGCGCCTGCGACAGGCTGCGCGTAGCTCCGGCGTCCTCGCCTTCCAGTGCCTGCAGCGCGCCCTCGGCCGCTTCCAGCAAGGCCTGCGCATTGGCAAGCCGCGTGTGGCTGGTGTTGAGCTCGTCCCATTCGTCCGCGCCTGGCGCGAGCTTGTCGACTTCGCCGATCTGCCAGGCCAGCCGCTCGCGTTCGCGCTGCAGTGAGTCCTGTGCCGCCCGCGCATCCGCCAATGTTTTTTGCGCGCCGCGCCACCGCTGCCACAGCTGCTGCAACGCATTGGTCGTCACGCCGGCATAGGCGTCGAGCAGCCCGCGCACTGCGTCGGGCCGGGTCAGGCTTTGCCACGCGTGCTGGCCGTGGATATCGACCAGCTGGTCTGCGAGTTCGCGCAGCTGCGTGGCGGTGGCCGGCGTGCCGTTGATCCAGGCGCGGCTCTTGCCCTGGCTGTCGATGCTGCGGCGCAGCAGCAATGTGTCGTCGCATTCGAGCCCTGCTTCCTCCAGCCACGGAGCCAGCCCAGCAGGAAGGTCGAACTCGGCGCTGATGTCGGCGCGAGGCGCGCCTTCGCGTACCACGCCGGCGTCGGCACGCGCGCCCAGGGCGAGCTGCAGCGCATCGACCAGGATGGACTTGCCCGCGCCGGTTTCGCCCGTGAGCACGCCAAAGCCGTCGGCCAGTTCGAGATCGAGCTCACGCACGATCACGAAATCGCGCAAGGCGATGCGTTTCAAACCCATCTAATGACCCTCGTTCCAGTGAAGCTTCTTGCGCAAA
>JAKFEZ010000224.1:0-1770 GCA_036675435.1 Ramlibacter sp.
GCGACGGCATCATACACAAGGCGATGTCGCGCCGGCCTGGACAGACCTTCAAAGCGCGCACTGACGACATGGACGCTGAAATGGCGGCCTTCGCGGGCACCGGCATGGCCGGCATGCAGGTGGCTGTCATCGTGCACTTCGAGCCTCAGCGGCGAGAGCGCGGCACGTATCGCGGCGTCGACCTCAGCCGCGCTCGGGGCGAACGCGGGCGGCTCGTTACTCATCTCCCGCCTTCACATGACGGCTTAGATACAAGCCCTGGGCCAGGGTGAACAGGAGCATCAGCCCGACGCCGCCGAACAGCTTGAAGTTGACCCAGGTGTCGGTCGAGAAGCTGTAGGCCACGTACAGGTTGAGCAGGCCCATGAATGCGAAAAAGCCGATCCACATGATGTTGAGGTTGCGCCATATGGCGGGCGGCAACTCCAGTTGGCCGCCCATCAGCACCTGCAGCAGGTTCTTGCGCCACAGGGCTTGGCTGAGCCAGAAAGCCGTGCCCATCACCCAATAAAGCACGCTGGGCTTCCATTTGATGAAGGTTTCATTCTGAAACCAGATGGTGGCGCCGCCGAGCACGGTGACCAAGCCCAGGCTGACCCACAGCATGGTGTCGATCTTCTTGCGCCGCGCCATCAGCCAGCCGATCTGCGCAAATGTGGCGACGATCACCACCAGCGTTGCCAGCAGAACCGGGGCCAGCTTGGCGCTGATCACCCCGCCGGCCACCAGCAGGCCGAAGTGCTCGGTTGCGAAGGCCGCGGCGGCGTCGGGCTGGCCTTCTGCGAGCTTGAAGACCAGGAAGAACAGGACGATGGGGAAGATGTCGAACAGCAGCTTCATCGGGGCGAAGGGGCCAGGGGCCGTGCGTCGGTCAATCGTGGATTGTCCCCCGGCGCCGCTCCGGCGCCGAAGCCGGGGCCGCTTCAGCCCTTCGGCTTGAAGTCGAGCGAGGCCGAGTTGATGCAGTAGCGCTCGCCGGTGGGCGCCGGGCCGTCCTCGAACACGTGGCCGAGGTGAGAGCCGCAGTCCTGGCAGCGCACCTCGACCCGGACCATGCCATGAGTCTTGTCGACCACGCGCTCGATGATCTCGCCTCGCAGAGGCTGGAAGTAACTCGGCCAACCGCAGCCCGCGTCGAACTTGGTATCGGAGGCGAACAGCGGGGCGCCACAACCCACGCAGTGGTATACGCCTTCCTGCCAGTGATCGGCGTACTTGCCGGTGAATGCGCGTTCGGTGGCGGCGTTGCGCGTCACATCGAACTGCACCGGATCGAGCTGGGCGCGCCACTCGGCGTCGGTCTTCCGGACCTTGCGGGGTTTGTCGTCGCGGTCTGTGTCTGAGGTGCTCATGATGAACAGGAAACCTCCAGGGTTTGCGCCCAGTCGGGCGGAAAGTCGGCATAGGCCGAGTGTTCGGGCTGTTCGTCGAAGGGGCGCTGCAGGACTTTCAGCAATCGCGCCGTCTCGTCGAAGTCACCGCCCTGTGCGGCGCGGATCGCGTTCTCGCACAGGTGATTGCGCAGCACGAACTTCGGGTTGACGCGGTTCATGCGCCCGGCGCGCTCGGCGTCGATGCTCGCTTCGGCTCTCAGGCGCACGGCATAGCGCACGGCCCACGCGTCGAAGGCGGCGCGATCGAGGAAGAGGTCGCGCACGGGGCTCGGATCGGCCTCGGTGTAGCCAGCCAGCCGGCGCCAGGCGATGGTGAAGTCGGTGCGCTCGGTGGCGAGCAGCTTGAGCCAGTCATCGATGAGCGTCGGGTCGCCGT
>JAKFEZ010000120.1:0-1762 GCA_036675435.1 Ramlibacter sp.
GCGAGAGCTGGATGCCCGAGCCGATCAGGCCGACCAGCAATTTGCCGCTCGCCATGCATTCACCCCGTATAGCCCGCGAGCCGCGGCAGCCACAGCACCAGGCCCGGCCACACCGTCACCAGCGCGAGGGCTCCCAGCATGACCAGCAGGAACGGCATGGCTTCGCGCAGGAGTACCGACAGCGAGACATTGGCGATCTTCATCATCATAAACAGCAGCAGGCCATAAGGCGGCGTCACCAGGCCGATCATGATGTTCAGCACCGCCATTACGCCGAAATGCACCGGGTCGATGCCGAGCGCGACGGCAGTGGGCAGCAGCACGGGCAGAATGATCAGGATGATGGTCGAGCCTTCGAGGAAAGCGCCCAGCACCAGCAAGAGGACGTTGACCAGCAGCAGGAAGCCCATGGGCGAGAGTTCGAGGCCCTTGAGCGAGACGCTGAGGGTGGCGGGAATGTTCTCGGACGTGATGACGTAGTTGAACACCAGCGCGCCGGCGATCAGCATGCCGATGGAAATGCTCATGCGCGCGCTGGAGAGCAGCGAATCGTACAGGTCGCCCCAGCCCATGCTGCGGTACAGGCCGACCGAGATCAGCAGCGCGTAGGCGGCCGCAACGCCCGCGGCCTCCGTCGGGGTGGTCACGCCGCTGTACAGGCAACCCAGCAGGATGACCGGCAGCATGAGTGCGGGAAAAGCCTCGCGCGTGATGCGCGGCATCTCGCGCAGGGGCACTCGGGGCTCAACCGGAAATCCGCGCCGCTTGGCCAGAAAGTAGATCAGTCCCATCTGCACCGCGCCCAGCAGCAGCCCGGGCAACACGCCGCCAATAAAGAGGTAGCCGATCGACGTGCCGGACACCAGGGCATAGAGCACCAGGGGAATCGAGGGCGGCAGGATGGGCCCGATCACCGACGACACGGCGCTCAGCGCCGCGGCAAAACCCGGCGTGTACTTGCCGTCCTTGGTCATCATGGCCTGCATCAACTTGCCGGATCCGGCAGCGTCGGCCAGGGCCGAGCCCGACATGCTGGCGAACACGATGCTTTGCAGCACGTTCACCTGCGCCAGCCCGCCGGGAAAGCGCCCCACGATGGCATTGCAAAAGCGCAGCAGGCGGTCGAGGATGCTGCCGGTGCTCATGAAGGCGGCCGCCAGAATGAACAGCGGAATCGCCAGCAGCAGGAAACTGGAGTAGGTGCCGTTCAGCAGTTGCTCGGCTGCCGTGCCCATGTCCATGCCCTTCAGATACAGGTACAGGACGGAGCCGCCGATCATCGCGTGGCCGACCGGCACGCCGAGCAGGCTGAGCGACACGATGGCGTAGAGCGCCAGTGAAAAAGGGCTGGTGAAATTCACAATGCGGAGGGGGGAACGGGCGACTCGCCGGCCGCGGGCGCAGGCCCCCGGGCCAGCTGGCGCAAGCCGCGGGCGATGACAGCGACGACGAAGACCAGGTAGATCGAATACAGGATGTCCAGCCGGATGCCGAGGTAGGCGCTTTTCTCGACCTTCATGAAGCTCACGTAGTCGTATGACGCGGGCAGCGACATGCCGAACAGCACGATGACACTGACCGCGCCCACGGCGCCGATGACCCGGCGCGTGCGGCGGCCGGCGCGCTCGGCGATCAGGTCGATGCGGATATCCTCCTCGTCCTTCAGGACGAAGGCCGCGCCCCAGAGCACCAGCCACAGCCAGGCCGCCAGCGACAGCTCGCTGGTCCAGCCGACCGGCCAGTTGAACAGGTAGCGCAAGGC
>JAKFEZ010000002.1:0-1761 GCA_036675435.1 Ramlibacter sp.
TCGCCACCAGCACGCTGATCATCGCCGTGCCCACCGCCATCAAGGTCTACAACTGGGTGCTCACGCTGTGGCGCGGCGACATCCACCTGACCGTGCCGATGCTGTTCACGCTGGCCTTCCTGCTCACCTTCCTGAGCGGCGGGCTGACCGGGCTTTTCCTCGGCAACGTGAGCGTGGACATCCCGCTCTCGGGCACCTATTTCGTCGTCGCCCACTTCCACATGGTCATGGGCGTGGCGCCGCTGCTGGTGGTGTTCGGCGGCATCTACCACTGGTACCCCAAAGTCACCGGCCGCATGCTCGACGACCGGCTCGGCAGGCTGCACTTCTGGATCACCTTCCTCGGCACCTACGCGATCTACTTTCCCATGCACTACCTCGGTGTGCTCGGCATGCCGCGGCGCTACCACCACTACGAAGGCTACGATTTCATTCCGGCGTCCGCGCACACGCTCAACGAGTTCATCACCGTGGCGGCCCTGATCGTCGGCGCAGCGCAGATGCTGTTCATCGCCAACCTCGTGTGGAGCTTCAGGCACGGCCGGCACGCAGGCCCCAACCCCTGGCGCGCGGCCTCGCTCGAATGGTTCACGCCCGACACCCCGCCGCGCCACGGCAACTGGGGCCCCGACTTGCCGGTCGTTTACCGCTGGGCCTACGCGTACAGCGTGCCCGGCGCTTCCGAGGACTTCATCCCCCAGAACGCGCCTCCTTCGGCCGGCGGCCAGGAGCCCGATCCCTATGAGAAGCCGCCGCGCGAGGCGCCGGCATGAACATGAGTGCCGCACTCGACGTCAGGCGCCCCGCCCGCGAGGGACAGGCGGCCGGCATCGGCCTGTGGGTCTTCATCGGCGTGGCGAGCACGCTGTTCGCGCTGTTCCTCACCGCCTACGCGATGCGCATGGACGAAGCACCGGACTGGACGACGCTCGCGATGCCATGGCAGTTGTGGCTGAGCAGCGGATGGTTGATCGCCGGCAGCGTGCTGCTGCAGCGCGCCGCCAAGCAGCCGCCGCCGGCTGCGCAGCACCTGCTGCTCGCGGGAGGTGCCTGCGCCATCGCCTTCGTGCTGACACAACTGTGGGCCTGGCAGTCGCTCGCCGATGCACGCGTCTCGCTGACGGGCAACCCGGCCGCCAGCTTCTTCTACGTGCTCACTGCGCTGCACGGCCTGCACGTGCTCGGCGGGCTCGTGGGCTGGTCCGTTGCGATGCACCAGCCGACGCCGTGGCGCATCGCACTCGTCGCACGCTACTGGCACTTCCTGCTCGCGGTCTGGGGCCTGCTGTTCGTCGCGCTCGGCTGGCTCACGCCGGGCGTCGTGGCCTTCATTTGCGGCAGGGGCTGAAATGAAAACGGCGTTTCATGCGCCCCGGGTCGCGTCAATCGCGTTGGAGCAACCGACATGACAACCAGCACCACCACCCAAGGCGGCTGGCGCGGCTTCGTCACCGACTGGGCCTCCGACCGCGAGGCCTTCAGCAACGTCGCCTGGGGCAAGGCGATGATGTGGATCTTCCTGCTGTCGGACACCTTCATCTTCGGCAGCTTCCTCACCGGCTACATGACGGTGCGCGCCTCGACGACGGTGCCCTGGCCCAACCCCAGCGAGGTTTTCGCGCTGCAAGTCGCCGGCACCAATGTGCCGCTGCTGCTGATCGCCATCATGACCTTCGTGCTCATCACGAGCAGCGGCACGATGGCGATGGCGGTCAACTGCGCCTACCGGCGCGACCGGCGCAACGCCGCCACCTTGCTGTT
>JAKFEZ010000295.1:0-44754 GCA_036675435.1 Ramlibacter sp.
GGGCATGCAGGTGGCCACCATCGAATACGCGCGCCATGTCGCGGGCCTGAAGGATGCCAACAGCACCGAGTTCGAGCCCGCCTCGGCGCATCCCGTCATCGCGCTCATCACCGAGTGGAAAGATGCGGACGGCACCATCAAGACCCGCAACGAGAACTCCGACCTGGGCGGCACCATGCGGCTCGGAGCCCAAAGCTCCGACGTGACGCGCGGCACGCTGGCCCACAAGATCTACGGCGACGTGGTGACCGAGCGCCACCGCCACCGCTACGAAGCCAACGTCAACTACCTCGATGCGCTGCGGCGTGCCGGCCTGGTCATCTCGGCGCTGACCCAGCGCGAGCACCTCACCGAAATCGTCGAGCTGCCGCAGGATGTTCATCCCTGGTTCATGGGCGTGCAGTTCCACCCCGAATTCAAGTCCACGCCCTGGGACGGCCACCCCCTGTTCAATTCGTTCATCAAGGCGGCGGTAGACCGCCAGGCGGCGGGCGATACCTCGCTGAAGGCGGTCGCCTGATGAAACTGTGCGGATTCGAGATCGGCCTGGATCGGCCGTTCTTCCTCATCGCCGGGCCCTGCGTCATCGAGTCCGAACAGCTGCAGATGGATACCGCCGGCACGCTCAAGGAGATCACCGGAGCGCTCGGCATCCCCTTCATCTTCAAGAGCAGCTACGACAAGGCCAACCGCTCCTCGGGCAGCACTTTCCGCGGCCCCGGCATGGCGCGCGGGCTGGAAGTCCTGGCCAAGGTGCGCAAGGACCTGGGCCTGCCCGTCATCACCGACGTGCACAACCAGGCCGATATCGCCGAAGTGGCCAAAGTGGTCGACGTGCTGCAGACGCCGGCGTTCCTGTGCCGCCAGACCGATTTCATTCGCGCGGTGGCCCAGTCGGGCAAGCCGGTGAACATCAAGAAGGGCCAGTTCCTCGCCCCCGGCGACATGAAGAACGTGATCGACAAGGCCCGGGCCGCCGCCCGGGAAGCCGGCCTGGCCGAAGACAACTTCATGGCCTGCGAGCGCGGCGCCAGCTTCGGCTACAACAACCTGGTGTCGGACATGCGCTCGCTGGCGATCATGCGGGACACCGGCGCGCCGGTGGTGTTCGACGCCACCCATTCGGTGCAGCTGCCGGGCGGCCAGGGCACCAGCTCGGGCGGCCAGCGCGAGATGGTGCCGGTGCTGGCCCGCGCGGCGGTAGCGGTGGGCGTGGCCGGCGTCTTCATGGAAACGCATCCGGACCCTGCCAAGGCGCTGAGCGACGGGCCCAATGCCGTGCCGTTGAAACACATGAAGGCCCTGCTCGAAACGCTGCTGGCCCTCGACACGGTGACCAAGAAGAACGGCTTCCTCGAAAACAACTTTACAGCCTGAGAGATTCATCATGCCCAGCGCCTACATCATCGCGAACGTCGACGTCACCAACCCGCAGCAGTACGAAGAGTACAAAAAGCTCTCCAGCATCGCCATGCAGGCGCACGGCGCCGAAGTGTGCGTCCGCGGCGGCAAGGTGGAAGTGCTCGAAGGCGACTGGTCGCCCAGCCGCATGGTGCTGCTCAAGTTCCCTTCGGCGGAACAGGCGAAGCGCTTCTACGATTCGGTCGAGTACGGCGCAGCGAGGAAAGCGCGCGAAGGCGCTGCGGCCATGCGCATGGTGCTGGTCGAAGGTGTCTGACCAGATTTACAACTTTCTAAGAGAAACTGAATGAGTGCAATCGTTGACATCGTCGGCCGCGAAATCCTGGATTCACGCGGCAACCCCACCGTCGAATGCGACGTGCTGCTGGAGTCGGGCACCATGGGCCGGGCAGCCGTGCCCTCTGGCGCGTCCACCGGCTCGCGCGAAGCCATCGAGCTGCGCGACGGCGACAAGGCCCGCTACGGCGGCAAGGGCGTGCTCAAGGCCGTGGAGCACATCAACACCGAAATCTCCGAATCGGTGCTGGGCCTGGATGCCTCCGAGCAGGCCTTCCTGGACAAGACGCTGATCGACCTGGACGGCACCGACAACAAGGCCCGGCTGGGCGCCAACGCCACCCTGGCGGTGTCGATGGCGGTGGCCCGCGCCGCGGCCGAAGAATCGGGTTTGCCCCTGTATCGCTATTTCGGCGGCATGGGCGGCATGCAGCTGCCGGTGCCGATGATGAACGTGGTCAACGGCGGCGCCCACGCCAACAACAACCTCGACCTGCAGGAGCTGATGATCATCCCGGTGGGCGCCCCGAGCTTTCGCGAGGCGGTGCGCTACGGCGCCGAGGTGTTCCATGCCCTCAAGAAGATCATTCACGACAAGGGCATGAGCGTGGCGGTGGGCGACGAGGGCGGCTTTGCGCCGAACGTGGCGAACCACGAAGCCGCCATCCAGATGATCCTGGAGGCGATCGAAAGCGCCGGCTTCCGGCCGGGTGAGCAGATCGCCCTGGGCCTGGACTGCGCGGCCAGCGAGTTCTACAAGGACGGCCAGTACCACGTCGAGGCGGAAGGCCTCACGCTCGATTCGGGCGCCTGGACCGACATCCTGGCGGGCTGGGTCGACAAGTACCCGATCATCAGCATCGAAGACGGCATGGGCGAGAGCGACTGGGACGGCTGGAAGGTGCTCACCGAGCGCCTCGGCAGCCGGGTTCAGCTGGTGGGCGACGACCTGTTCGTCACCAACACCAGGATCCTGAAGGAAGGCATCGACAAGAAGATCGCCAACTCCATCCTGATCAAGATCAACCAGATCGGCACGCTCACCGAAACCTTCGCCGCCATCGAGATGGCCAAGCGTGCCGGCTACACCTCCGTCATCAGCCATCGCTCGGGCGAGACCGAGGACTCGACCATCGCCGACATCGCGGTGGGCACCAACGCCGGCCAGATCAAGACCGGGTCGCTGTCGCGCTCGGACCGCATGGCCAAGTACAACCAGCTGCTGCGCATCGAGGAAGACCTGGGCGACATCGCGTCGTACCCGGGCCGCGCCGCCTTCTACAACTTGCGCTGATCCTGCCGGGGTTTCAAGCATCTTGGGCAACCGACTCGTCCCGGCACTCCTGATCGCGCTGCTGCTGGTGGTACACGCGCAGCTGTGGTTCGGCCGGGGCAGCATCGGCCACGTGGCCGAAATGCAGCGCAAGCTCGACGCGCAGAAGGCCGCCAACGCGCTGGCGCAGCAAGCCAACGAACGGCTTGCCTCGGAGGTGCGCGACTTGAAAGAGGGCCTGGAGATGGTCGAGGAAAAGGCCCGCATGGAACTGGGCATGGTCAAGCCCAATGAAATCTTCGTGAATGTTCCCAAGTGAACATCGCCCCCACGCTTGGCCTTCGGCCTGCGCTGCCCCCCGAGGGGGCCCAGCCGCCTTGGGGCGGCCCGGCGGCGGCTGATGTGGCCCCGGCGAATGGCTGGTTCTGACCATGCCTGAATTCCTGTTCGCGCCGGCCTTCACCCTCTGGGGATCGCCGGCCACCTGGCTGGAGATCGCCGCCGTCGCGATCGCCCTCGCCATGGTGGGCTGCAACATCCGCGTCATCCACTGGGGCTGGCCGCTGGCCATCATCAGCTCGCTGATGTACTTCGCGCTGTTCTGGCGCAGCAAGCTGTACGGTGATTCCGTGCTGCAGCTGTTCTTCGTGGTGGTCGCGTTCTGGGGCTGGTTCCAGTGGCTGCGCGGCCATCGCGCCGACGGCTCTTCGCTCCAGGTTGCGCGCCTGACCCGGCAGGGACTGGCCCTGACGCTCGCGGCCTGCGCGCTGCTGTGGCCCGCCACCGGCTGGTTCCTCAAGACCTACACCGACACCGACGTCCCCTGGTGGGATGCTTTCCCCACCGCCGTCAGCCTGGTCGGCCAGTTCCTCCTCGGGCGCAAGTACATCGAGAACTGGGCGGTGTGGATCGTGGTCAACGCGGTGAGCGTGGGCCTGTTCGCCTTCAAGGGCTTGTGGCTGACGGTGGGCCTGTACCTGATATTCATTGCGCTGAGCGTTGTCGGTTGGCGCGCCTGGCGCCTGCGCCTGCCATGAAGATCGCGTTGCTCGGCGCCGAGAGCACCGGCAAGACGCAGCTGGCGGCCGAACTGGCGGCCTACCTGCGCGGCGGCGGGAAATCGGTGACGGTGGTGCCCGAAGTGCTGCGCGAATGGTGCCAGCGTGAAGGCCGCACGCCTCGGCCCGAGGAACAGATGCCGATCGCGCAGGAGCAGGAGCGGCGCGTCGACGCCGCAGCGACGCGATCGGACATCGTCATAGCCGACACCACCGCCCTGATGATCGCGATCTACAGCGCCATGCTGTTCGAAGATGGAAGCCTGTACCGTTTCGCACTGGAACGCCAGCGCGGCTATGACCGCACCTTGCTCACCGGGCTGGACCTGCCCTGGGTGGCCGACGGGTTGCAGCGCGACGGGCCGCACGTGCGCGAGCCGGTGGATGCGCTGGTGCGCAGCTCGCTGGCGCGGGCGAACGTGCCCTATCGGGTGGTGTACGGCCAAGGCAAGGAGCGCCTTATGAACGCCCTCGCGGCGATCGACACCGACACCACGCCGGCCGAGCTGCCCGCCGCCTCCTCCTCTGCATCTGGCAGGCCCGGGGCGTGGTCGTGGTCCTGCGAAAAATGCGGCGACCCGCAGTGCGAGCACCGCCTGTTTACAGGGCTTTTGCGTTAGTCCGGCGGATCGCCCGCCGCGCACCAGACCAGCGCGGCGGCCAGCATGGCGCGGGCGGCGGGCTCGGACAGGAGCGAATCCGGCCGAAACAGCATGCAGACGAGGCGGCGCCCCGCATGGGCCAGCACTTGCGCGCCCGACTCTTCGTCGACGGCCCACACCTCCCAGCCAACCTGCACCGACCCCGGCGCCGTGGCGCTGCGCAGGTAACGCGCAGCGATGAACGGTGCCGCTGCGCTGCCCGGCGCACTGGCGCACGGCGTGCAGCGGATGGGCCGGCCCTGCTCGGGCCTGATTGCCATCGCGGGGAAACCTTCCCGCTCCAGCAGCCGGACGGCGGCGTCGCCGATGGCGACCGCGCGCCGGCTGGGAAAACCCCCGGCGCTCGACCCCGCGCACACAGTCACGTCAGCCTGTGCGTCGATGCGCGCTCCCAGACCCAGCAGGCAGTCGGCCAAGGCCGCGCCGAAGGGATCTCCGGCAGCCATCAGCGCGACGGCAGGCGCAACCTGCGGCGCGATTGGGTCCGGGTGCGAGGGCGGCCCGGCGCTCTCCAGTCCAAAGGCCCGCCACAGCGACAAGGACTTCAGCCGGGATTCCTGCTCCTCGCGCTCCGGCGTGGAGTCGGCCAGCAAGTCGCCGCCGGTGCGCACTTCAGCGATGCCTGCGCGAACGGCGGCCGCTCGCAGGATGGTGCCCACCAGGGCATCGCCTGCAGTGGAGACCTGGACCACCATGCCGCCATACCAGCCCCGCGGGCTGGCTTCCAGCTGCGCTATGGCTGCCAAGGCATGCCGCCGCGGTGTGCCGGTCACCATCACGGGCGCCGCCGTGGCGGCGATGGCGTCCCAGGCGTCGCTACCGGCGCGCAGGCGGCCTTCGAGCCGATCCACGGTATGCACTACCGTCGCCAGCGACATGGGCCGGCGGCGGTCGAGCAGGCGCAGCGACCCGGGCTCGCACAAAGGCGCCAGGTCGTTGCGCAGCGCATCGGTGCAGATGGCGAGCGAGGCGGCGTCGACGTCCTCGTTCAACAGTTCCCTGAGCGATTCGGCTTCACCGACAGCGCCCGGACGGCGGGCCACCGTGCCGCACACCGGCAGCGACTGAACCATGCCGCCGGTGATCGCCAGTTGCAGATCCGGCGAGGCGCCGAACAGCCGGCCGCCCCGTCCATCGTTCAAAAAGAAGCTGGCGGGCGCCGGATTGGCGGCGCGCAACCGGCGAAACGCCGCCGAGGGCGAGAGAGCGACCTTGCGACGATAACTCTGGCTGAGCGTCAGCGACACCAGGTGCTCCTGCTTCAGGTGCACCAGCGCCCGGCGCACCATCGCCGCATAACCTCCAGGCTCGAAATCGTCGCCGCAAGCGGCGTCCTCGGGCGGGGTCGGCTCGAACGGCTCTGCCGCAGGCGATTGGGCGGACGGCAAATCCTCTGCCGCCTCGGAGCGCATCTCCAGCGTCAGCTGCTCCCAATTTCCGTTCGCATCGCGCGCCAGCGAGCTTTCGGCCAGGAACAACACGCCCATGAATTCCGCGCCGGCATCGCCGGTGGCCACCTGGTGAAAAGCGAAGGGCAGCGCGCCCATGACGAGAACATCCGGCGAAGGCGCCAGGGCCGCCATGAAGCTTCGCACCAGCACCAGCGGCGAGTGTCCCGCGCCGCGCAGGCCCTGCCCGCGCCAGGCCTGCAAGTCGGGTCGGGCGAGCAGTCGCAGGCCCAGTGCCGTGAACGCTTGCGCCTCGACACCGTCGCCGTACAGTCGAAGGCAAATCGCGGGCTGCTTCAGCAGCCGGGCCTGCAGCGGGTGCAGCCCGGCCACCCCTGTGTCGACGCCGAAGTAGATCCCCGGCGCGTGGTCCAGCTCCGCCAGGGCGGCATCGAACACGTCCTGCGAGACCGGCCTGCGCGAGACCTCGAAGGCGATCACCGCCGGCTTACTGGATCTTGATGCCGGTGCGCTTGATCACGGGCGTCATCACTTTCAGTTCCTGCTGCATGAAGCGCTGCAGGTCCTGCGGCGATCCGCCGATCGGCTCCATGTACTGCGAGTGGAGCTTTTCCTTGACCTCGGGCATGGCCAGCACGGCGTTGATTTCCTGGTTCATGCGTTTGACGATCTCATCGGGCGTGCTGGCCGGGGCCATCACCGCCATCCACGCCAGGTTCTCGATTTCCGGCAGGCCCGCCTCTTTCATCGTCGGGATCTCGGGCGTCAGCTGGCTGCGCTTGGCCGTGGAGACCGCCAGGCTGCGCAGCTTGCCCGCCTTCACCTGCGGAATGACGGCGACGGCTGGCACGCAGGCGAACTGCACGTCGCCCTGCAGGATGGCGAGGATCGCGAGCGGCGACGAGGCATAGGGGATATGGACGGCATACGTGTCGGTCTTGACCTTGAGCAGTTCCACGCCGAGTTGGGACAGGCTGCCCACGCCGGTGGACGAGAAGTTGAACTTGCCGGGCTCCTTCTTCATCGCCTCGACCAGGCCCTTCAAGGTGGTGATGCCCGAATCCGCCCGCACGGCGCAGACGTTGGCCTGGCCACCGGCCAGCACCACCGGCCGCAGCTCGGTGAAGGGATCGTAGGGCAGCTTCTCGTACAGCACGGTGTTGTAGACCAGCGGGCCATTGGTGCTGATGACGTAGGTATAGCCATCGCCCGGCGATTTGGCGACCGCGCCGGTGCCGTTGTTGCCGCCCGCGCCGGCGCGGTTTTCGATCAGCACCGGCTGGCCGAGCCGGGGCGACAGCTTCTCCGCCACGATGCGCGCAATGACGTCGGGCGAGGAGCCGGCGCCATAGGGCACCACGATCTTGACAGGCTTGGTGGGCCATGCGGTCTGCGCCATCGAAGGCAGCGCAGCGCACGACAAAACAGCCGCGGCCGCGCAGGCGCGGGCGAGGAGGGAACGCTTGGATAGTTTCATGGAGAAATCTCCTCGGTTTGTTGAAACAGTTGGCCTTCAGCGGCAATGAAGCCGGCCACCAGGGGCCGGTAGGCAGCTTCCACGATGTCCGGCAGGCCCGGGAATTCGCAAGAGTGCGCGGCGGCCAGCGCCCGCACCCGCTCGAACACCTGGGCCTGGCGCGCCGGCGCGGCGACCTGGAACGCATCGCGCTTGAAACGGGTGGCGTCGCGCACGCACAGGGCGCGCTCGCCGATCAGGTTCACGATCTGTGCATCGAGCTCATCGATGCGCGCGCGCAACTCAGCCAGCGTGGCCGCCTGCTGCACGTAGCCGGGGTCCTTGAAGCGGCGCACGGGCGGGCCGAGCGCCGAAGGTTCTTGGGATGTCGTCATCGGGAAAGCGGGCGAGGTGCGCCACCCAAGGGAGGCGCGACAAGAATTCGATAAGTGAGCTTATCAAAACTCGACGCGCCCGCCATCGTGGGCATCCACGATAACGAAAGCGTTCCTTTTTGCCTGAACGAGCTACTGAACCACCGAAGTCACCGGCGGCTGATCCCCCGGCGGTGCGAAGATCTGCGCCGCGTCGACGGCGTCGAAGCGGTATTGCTGGCCGCAGAAATCGCAACCCACGTCGATTTCGCGGCGCTCGGCGATGATGCTGTCGGCTTCCGCCTGGCCCAGCCCCCGGATCATGTTGGCCACGCGATCGCGGCTGCAGGTGCAGGCGAAGCGCGGCGTCTGCGGCTCGAATCGCAGCAGCTTTTCCTCCCAGAACAGCCGCCGCAGGATGGTGTCCACGTCCAGCTCCAGCAATTCCTCGCGCTTGAGGCTGGCCGCCAGGATGGCGATGCGGTTGTAGTCTTCGTTAAGGCCGATCTCGTCCTCGTTGGCTTTGCTCACCATGCTGCCGGCCAGGTTGCCCTCGCCCTGCATCGGCAGGCGCTGGATCAGGAGGCCCGCGGCGACCTTGCTGTCGGCCGCCAGCACCAGGGTGGTGTCGAGCTGCTCGGATTGCAGCATGTAGTGCTCCAGCACCTGGCTCAGCTTGTCGAGTTTCTCCCGGTGGTCGCCATGCAGCGGCACCACCCCCTGGTAAGGCTGCTGGCCGGGAAATTTGTCCTTGGGATCGAGCGTGATGGCGCAACGCCCCTTGTTGCCGACGTTGACCAGGTCCGACAGGCGGTCGCCCGTCGCGACATCGCCGACCACCTTGGCGGTAGCCCGCAGGCTGAGGTCATGTTGCACCTCGGCCACCGCGACCTTGACAGGGCCACTGCCGTAGATCTGCAGCACCAGCGCGCCATTGAACTTGATGTTGGATTGCATCAGCACGCCGGCCGCCGCCATCTCCCCCAGCAGTTCCGCCACCGGCGGCGGCCAGGCGCCGGTGGCGGCATTGGCCTGGCGCCGCGCCAGCATCTCGGTCCACGCATCGGTGAGGCGCACGATGCTGCCGCGCACCGGCAAGCCATCGAAGATGAATTTGTGCAGTTCGCTCAACGGGGCGTTCCTCAGGCGATCTTCTTCAGGCCCCTGGCGAAGCGCCGGGCGTTGTCGACGTAGTGCTCGGCGCTCTGCGCGAGCTTGCCGGCGACGGAGTCGTCGAGGGTGCGCACCAGCTTGGCGGGGCTGCCGATGATCAGCGAATTGTCGGGAAACTCCTTGCCCTCGGTCACCACGCTGCCCGCGCCGACGATCGAATTGCGCCCGATCTTCGCGCCATTGAGCACCACCGACCGGATGCCGATCAGCGAACCGTCGCCGATGGTGCAGCCATGCAGCATGACCTGGTGGCCCACCGTCACGTTGTCGCCGATGGTGAGCGGCTTGCCGATGTCGGCATGCAGCACCGACAGGTCCTGGACGTTGCTGTTGCGCCCGATGCGGATGGTCTCGGTGTCGCCCCGGATCACCGCGCCGAACCACACACTGGCATTCGGCGCCAGTTCAACGGCTCCGATCACCTGCGCGCTGTCGGCCACCCATGCACCTTCGCCCAGTTCGGGGGCCTTGCCGTCGAGTTCGTATATCGCCATGGCTGTTCTTGGTTAAAACCTAGAATTGTAGGTATGGAGCTTCGCCTGTGTGCGCTGCAGGCCCTCTGCATCGCCGATCCCCTGGAAAAAGCCGCGCGGGCCCGCGCATTGGGCTCGCGCGCGGCAGCGTTGGCTATTGCCGAACGCGCGCCGGTGACCGCGGCCCATCTGCCCGGCCGGCCGCTGCGACCGGAACTCATCCACCCGGCCAAGGTGGCGCGGCGCTCACCGTTCAAGCCCGAAGGGCTGGCTGCGCTGCTGCATGCGATCGCGCACATCGAGTTCAACGCCATCAACCTGGCGCTCGATGCGGTCTGGCGCTTCGACGGCATGCCCGACGCCTTCTATCTCGACTGGTCACGAGTCGCCGCCGAAGAGGCAATGCACTTCGGCCTGCTGCACGAACACCTCGCCGGACTGGGCTACGCCTACGGCGACTTTCCGGGGCACGACAACCTGTGGTCGATGTGCGAGAAGACCGCCGGCGACATCGTGGCCCGCATGGCACTGGTGCCGCGCACCCTGGAGGCTCGCGGCCTGGACGCCACGCCGCAGATCCAGGCGCGGCTGCGCCAGGTGGGCACGCCGGCGGCGCGGCGCGCGGTGGACATCCTGGACATCATCCTGGCCGACGAGATCGGCCACGTGGCCATCGGCAACCAGTGGTACCGCTGGCTGTGCGAGCGCGAAGGGCTGGACCCGTTGGCCCATTACCGCGTGCTGGCCCGGCGCTACGATGCGCCGCGACTGTACCCGCCCTTCAACGAAGCAGCGCGCAGGCGCGCCGGCTTCAGCGACGAGGAACTGGCCTGGCTGGCGGGCGACCTCGGCCTGGCCGGGGCCGCGGGGCCGTGAACTGAAGCGCCGCCTCAGCCCCGCGGATGGTGCGTGGCGTGCAACTGCTTCAGGCGCTCGCGCGCCACATGCGTGTAGATCGTGGTGGTGGAAATGTCGGCATGCCCCAGCAGCATCTGCACCGCCCGCAGGTCGGCGCCGTGATTGAGCAGGTGCGTGGCGAAGGCATGGCGCAGGGTGTGCGGCGAGATGGGCGCGTGGATACCGGCGGCGCGCGCCTGCTTCTTCACGATCAGCCAGAACATGGCGCGCGTCATGCCGGCCCCCCTACCGGTGACGAACAGGTCTTCACTCTGCCGGGCCTGCAGGATGGCCGGCCGGGCCTCGGCCAGGTAGCGGGAGATCCAGTCGCGCGCGACCTGGCCGAAGGGCACCAGGCGCTCCTTGCTGCCCTTGCCCAGCACGCGCAGCACCCCTTCGCTCATGCTGACGTTGAAAGTCTTGAGGCTCACCAGCTCGGACACGCGCAGCCCGCTCGCATAGATCACCTCCAGCATCGTGCGATCGCGCAGGCCGAGCGGCGTGTCGACGTCGGGCGCGTCCAGCAGCGCCTCGACCTGCGCTTCGGTCAGGGTCTTGGGCACCCGCAGCGGCTGGCGCGCCGACTGCAGGCGCAGCGTCGGGTCGGCCACGATGGCGCGTTCGCGCAGGGCCCAGCGAAAGTAGCGCTTGAAGACGGTCAGCCGTCGGTTGGCCGTGGTCGCCTTGCTGTGGTCATGGCGGGCCGCGAAGTAGCCATGGAGGTCGGCTTCGCCAGTGCTGTCGATGAGCCGGCCCCCCTGCCCCGCGAGCCAGGCGGCGTAGAGCGCCAGGTCACGCCGGTAGGCGGCCAGCGTGTTGCGCGACAGGCCCTCTTCCAGCCAGAGGGCATCGATGAAAGCGTCAATGCGGGCGTCGCTCATGCGGCGACGATATCAAATCCGAGCTGAAGCTCCCTACCCCTGCGGGCTTTCTGCCGCACATAGGTATAGGTGCTCGAGACAGGTTCGAAAAGCTGTCGGAAGATCATTGAATGCTCCGGACAGGCAGCGGGTTCCGTCATTGCGCTCTCCTTCAATCTATTGCACAATAATCTATCTACTGATATATTAAATGTCAAGCGATCGAAATGAAAGGGCTGCATGGCGACACGTGATCTCGTGATCGAGCCCGAGCGGCTGCGACAGGCGGCCGATGAGGCCGTCGGAGCGCTGAAGCTGCTCGCCAATCCGGAGCGGCTGCTGTTGCTGTGCCAGCTGTCGCAGGGGGAGTTCAGCGTCAGCGAGCTCGAGGAGCAGCTCGGCATTCATCAGCCCACCTTGTCACAGCAACTCGGCGTGCTGCGCAACCAGGGCGTCGTGGCGACTCGCCGCGAAGGCAAAAACATCTTCTACAGCGTCGCTGACCCGGCGCTGCTGGAAATTCTGGTGGTCCTATACCGTCTCTACTGCCCCAAGGAGTAACGCGCCATGAACATTGACTGGAATTCCTTTACACCCTGGGCGTCGCTTGCTGGCGGCATCGTCATCGGCATCTCTGCTTCCATGTTCGTGCTGCTCAACGGCCGGATCGCCGGCATCAGCGGCGTCGTGGGCGGGCTGCTGAAGCCCATGCGCGGGGAGATCTCATGGCGCACTGCATTCATCATCGGACTGGTCGGAGCGCCCCTGCTGTATGCAATGTTCACGGAGCTTCCGCGGCCGCAGATCGACGCCGGCCCTACCGGGCTCATCGCTGCAGGTCTGCTGGTCGGCGTGGGCACCCGCTACGGCTCCGGCTGCACCAGCGGCCACGGCGTTTGCGGTATTTCGCGGCTGTCGCGAAGATCGCTCGTCGCCACGGCGACCTTCATGCTCGCCGGATTTGCCACGGTCTACGTCATGCGCCACCTGATCGGCGTCTAGGAGACATCATGGCCACTTTCTTTGCCCTGCTCGCCGGCGCCGTGTTTGGCATCGGCCTCATCGTTTCCGGCATGGCTGACCCTGCCAAAGTGCTGGGCTTTCTCGACCTTGCGGGCACCTGGGACCCGTCGCTCGCGTTCGTGATGGGTGGTGCCATCATGGTGGGCGCCTTCGCGTTCACCTTTGCACGCCGGCGTACGGTTTCGCTGCTCGGCCTTCAGATGCGCTTGCCGACCTCCACAGAGCTGGACCGCCGGCTGATAGGCGGCAGCCTATTGTTTGGCATCGGCTGGGGCATCGCCGGGTTTTGCCCAGGCCCGGCACTGGTCGCGCTCGGCATGGGCGAGCAGAAGGCCATGGTCTTCGTTGTCGCCATGCTGATCGGCATGGGATTGTTCGAGCTTTTCGGGCGAGTTGGTGCGGGGCGCTCGGCACAAGCATGATGTGCTGACTCTGCCAGCTTCTCCGGCAGCACGTCACGCCCGCAAAAAACCGCCCGAGGGCGGTTTTTTGCACGGCGCGAACAGGTTCAGTCCAGCTTGAGCTTGGCGCCGTCCACCACCTTCTTGTAGACCTCGTACTCGGCCTTGATCTGCGCGGCGAACTGCTGTGGCGTGTTGCCGACGATGATGGAGCCGGTGTCCTCGATGCGCTTGCGAACCGCAGGGTCCTGCAATGCCTTCATCACTCCGGCGTGAATCTTGTCGACCACCTCCTTGGGCAGGTTCTTCGGCCCGAGGATCCCGTAATACGCCATGCGGTTGACCGGCTCCAGCCCCACCTCCTTGAAAGTCGGCACGTTGGGCAGGGCCGCCAGCCGCTGCGGCGCCGCCACCACGATCGGAACCAGCCGGTTGTCCTTGATGAAAGGCAAGGCCGAGGGGATGTTGTCGAAGATCATCGGCACCTGGCCCGCCACGGTGTCGTTCAGCGCCGGGCCCGCGCCGCGGTACGGGATGTGGATGACGAAGGTGCCGGAGAGGCTCTTGTACAGCTCCATCTGCAGGTGGCCGATGCCGCCCGTGCCCGAGGACGAATACGAATAGCGGCCGGGCGCGCGCTTGAGTTCGGCAACGAAGCTCTTGTAGTCCTTCGCGGGAAAGCTGGGGTGCACCGCAATGATGTTCGGCGTGGCGGCGATGTTGATGATGGGCGTGAAGTCCGTCGTGGGGTTGTACGGGATCTTGGTGTTGATCGCCGGGTTGGCCGCCGTGGTGGACACCGTCGCCACGCCCAGCGTATAGCCGTCGGGCGCGGACCGCACGGTTTCCATGGCTCCGATCACGCCGCCGCCGCCGGCCTTGTTCTCGACCACGACCGGCTGGCCCAGGGCCTTGGCCAGGGGTTCGGAGATGACGCGGGCGATGATGTCGGTCGTGCCGCCGGGCGCGAACGGGACCTGCAGCTTGATGGGCTTGGTGGGGTATCCCTGGGCCAGTGCGGGCCCGGCGGCGATGGCGAGTGCGACCGCGGACAGAGAGATCAGGTAGCGTCGTTTCATGGAATTCCTCGGTTGGAAGGACGATAGGAAGCAAGTATTTAGCGGGCTAATCGTATAAGCAGATCGGTCTGCATTTTTTGTGGATTCCCCATACGGGACAACCCCTATGTTGCGGCTATGCTCGGCCGGTGTATTTCGCCCAGCTGCTTTTTCCCGACTTCTCGCTCATTCTTTGCGGCTACCTCGTCTGCCGCTACACCGCGCTCGACCGCACGGTTTGGGAACAAGTCGAAAGCCTGGTCTATTATTTTCTCTTTCCGGTCCTGCTGTTCCATTCCATCGTCAAGAGTCCGCTGGATCTGGGAGCGGCGTCCAGCCTGATCGCGGCCGGTTGGATGATGGCGCTGGTGGGCATCGGGCTCGCGTACTCGCTGCCATACCTGCCCTGGCTGGGGCGGCGCATCGATGCGCGCGACCACGCGTCCAGCGCCCAGGTGGCCTTTCGCTTCAACTCGTTCATCGCCCTGGCCATCGCCGAGCGGCTGGCGGGGGCCCAGGGCCTGTTGCTGATCGCCGTGCTGATCGGCGTCAGTGTGCCGCTATTGAACGTGGCCGCGGTGTGGCCGATGGCGCGCCACGGACAGACCCACTTCATAGGCGCGCTGGTGCGCAACCCGCTGATCATCGGCACTGCGTCGGGGCTGGTGGCCAACCTGATGGGCCTCACCATTCCGGCCTGGGCCGAGCCCACGCTGGTGCGGATCGGCGGGGCCTCGTTGGCCTTGGGCTTGATGGCGGCCGGGGCCGGCATGCAGTTCGGCACGCTGGCACGGGCCAAGACACTGGCGCTGGCGCTGCTGTCTATCCGCCATTTCATCTTGCCGCTGGTCGCTTTCGGTCTGGCGCGGCTGTGGCGGCTCGACGCGGCGCAAAGCGCCGTGCTGCTGGCCTTCTCGGCCCTGCCCACGGCCTCCAGCGCCTATGTGCTGGCCTCGCGGATGGGCTACAACGGCGCCTACGTGGCCGGCCTGGTGACCGTGTCGACCTTGCTGGGCATGCTGAGCCTGCCGTTCGCGCTGGGTGTGTTGCGCTAGCCAGGGGCCTGCAACAGAGCCCAGGCCACATGCTCGCGCACCAACCCACTGGGGTGAGTGGCCCGGGCGGACAGCGCGGCCCGCAGTTCGGGGTCGTCCGCCAGCCGCAGGCTGTTGCCCATTGCCACGGCAATGTTGCGCAGCCAGCGCTCATGGCCAATGCGGCGGATCGGGCTGCCTTCGGTGCGGCGCAGGAATTCTTCTTCGCTCCAGACGAACAGCTCGCCCAGTTGCCGCCCGGTCAGGCCTTCGCGCTCGTCGAAATCCGGCAGCGCGCTGCGGCCGGCGTACTTGTTCCAGGGGCATACGAGCTGGCAGTCGTCGCAGCCGTAGATGCGGTTGCCCATCAGCGGGCGCAGCGCTTCGGGGATGGCTCCGCCGTGTTCGATGGTGAGGTAGGAAATGCAGCGCCGGGCATCGAGCCGGCCTGCGGAAAGAATCGCCCCGGTCGGGCAGACATCGATGCAGGCGCTGCAACTGCCGCAGTGACCCGTCACCGGCGGGCTCGGGGGAAGGTCCAGGTCGAGGTAGATCTCGCCCAGGAAAAACATCGACCCGGCCTCCCGGCTGAGCACCAGGGTGTGCTTGCCGCGCCAGCCCTGGCCGCTGCGCACCGCCAATTCGGCTTCCAGCACCGGGGCGGAATCGGTGAATACGCGATGGCCGAGCGGACCGACGCGCCCGGCAATGCGCTCACTGAGCTTTTGCAGCCTCGAACGCAGCACCTTGTGGTAATCGCGGCCACGCGCGTAAATCGATACCACGGCCTCGCCGGGGCGTCCCAGTCGCGCCAATTCTGTTTGCTGCCAGCCCTGCGCAGGGGTGTCCCTCGGCAGATAATCCATGCGGGCGGTGATTACGCTGACGGTGCCGGGCACGAGTTCGGCGGGCCGGGCTCTTTTGAGGCCATGGCTTTCCATGTAGGCCATGTCGCCGTGAAAACCGTTGGACAGCCAGGCCAGCAAACCGGCCTCGGCCGACGAAAGATCCACACCGGAGATGCCAATTTGTGAAAATCCAAGCTCAAGGGCCCAGGCCTGTATTTCAGCCACCAGTTGAGGACCGTCGATCTGACCGCTGTTGAACACCACCCGCCGATTGTAGAAAACGCCGCCCACACCGCGGTCTGGCGGGGCGAAGAGGCCACACGCGCCTATGCGGCGCGATTGGCGGCGCGCCCCGCCATCCGCGACGCCTTCATCGAGTTGCACGGCGACCTGGGCGCCGGCAAGACCACGCTGGTGCGGCACCTGCTGCGGGCGCTGGGCGTGACCGAGCGCATCAAGAGCCCCACCTACACCGTGGTCGAGCCGCACGAGGCCCCCGGCCTCGCCATCTGGCATTTCGACTTCTACCGGTTCAGCGATCCACGCGAATGGGAGGACGCCGGCCTGCGCGACATCTTCGCCATGCCGGGCTTGAAGCTGGCCGAATGGCCAGGCAACGCCGGCCCCTTGCTGCCGCCCGCCGACCTGGTCCTGCGAATCGAGGTGCAGCCCGACGAATCGCGCCGCGTCACAGCCACGGCCCGCACGCCCGTAGGCCGGGACCTCCTTTCATGAAGCGGCGCGACCTTCTGCGCCAGGGATCGTTGGTGCTGCTGCTGGGCACGGCGCAGATCGCCCGCGGCGCAACCATCGTGGCGGTGCGGGTCTGGCCCGCGCCCGAGTATTCGCGCGTGACGATCGAATCCGACGGGCAGCTCAGCTCGCGCCAGATCGTGGTGACCAACCCGCCGCGCCTGGCCGTCGACATCGAGGGGCTCGATCTGAGCGCCGAGTTGCGCGAGCTGGTCGCCAAGATCCGGGCCGACGACCCCTTCATCGCCGGCATACGCGTGTCGCAGCATGCGCCCGGCGTCGTGCGGCTGGTGGTCGACCTCAAGCAGCCCGCAGTGCCGCAGGTGTTCACGCTCACCCCGATAGCGGCCTACCAGCATCGGCTGGTGTGCGACCTGTACCCGGTACGGGCGATCGACCCGCTCGAGGCCCTGATCGCCGAGCGGCTGAAAGATCAGCCGCTCCCACCGCCGACACCGGCGAGCGATCCGCTCGGTGACCTGATCGCCCAGGCCATGCAAAAACCGCGACCCGGCGCCGGCGGCTCCGCCAGCCCCGCGCCGCGTCCGGCTGCGCCCCAGAAAACCGACCGCCTGATCATCATCGCCCTGGACCCGGGCCACGGCGGCGAAGACCCCGGCGCGGTGGGACCCGCCGGCACGCGCGAAAAGGACGTGGTGCTGCAGATCGCCCACCGGCTGCGCGAGCGCATCAACGGCGCCGTAATCAACGGCAACCCCATGCGCGCCTTTCTCACGCGCGACGCCGATTTCTTCGTGCCGCTGCAGGTGCGGGTGCAGAAAGCGCGGCGGGTCCAGGCCGACCTGTTCGTGAGCCTGCACGCCGATGCCTTCATCACCCCGCGCGCCCGCGGCGCCAGCGTCTTCGCGCTCAGCCAGGGCGCCGCCTCCAGCACGGCGGCGCGCTGGATGGCCGCCAAGGAGAACAAGGCCGACCTGATCGGCGGCGTCAACGTGAAGAGCCATGAAGCCCATGTGGCGCACGCCATGCTGGACATGAGCACCACCGCGCAGATCAACGACAGCCTCAAGCTGGGCAGCGCGCTGCTCGGCGAGATCGGCAACGTCGGGCGGCTGCACAAGCCCCGGGTCGAACAGGCGGGCTTTGCGGTGCTGAAGGCGCCGGACATCCCGAGCGTCCTGGTCGAGACGGCGTTCATCAGCAACCCCGAGGAAGAGGCGCGGTTGCGCAGCGACTCCTATCAGGAGGAGTTGGCCGACGCGATCATGCGCGGCATTCAGCGGTATTTCGCAAACAATCCTCCGCTGGCGCGCAGCCGGCCGCTGTGACGGCAAGGGTGCCGAAAAGGCACGGACCTCAAGCTGATGCGGGGGAAAAATGCCCGCGCCGATCGGGGCCACGGGCCGACGAACCCGCCCTACCTTTTCCTACACTCGCGCTGAATTGCTCTACCTAGAGTGAACCCACAGGCAACACAAGCACCTGCCCGAAGCAGATGCGCCTGCAGTTCAACCACAAGAGGTGTGCAAATGAAAACCAAACTTTTCGCGGTCGCCGTGGCGGCATCCCTGCTCGGCCTGACAGGCTGTGCCAACATGGATCGTCAGGACATGGGCACCCTCGGCGGAGCCGCCGCCGGCGCCGTGGTGGGTGATGCCGTGATCGGCGGGCCGCTGGGCACGTTGGGCGGCGCCGCCGCCGGCGGCTATATCGGCAACCGGGCCACCGACCCGAACCGCAGGTAAAGGCCCGCCCGTTCAGATCGGGTAGATCAGCGAGTTGAGCACCATCTCGCTGTCGTACACGCAACGCCGGCCCGCGAATTTCAGGCCGGCGTCGGTGCGCACGATCTCGTCGATGTAGCGCCCGACGTTGTATACCTCGCTGACATTGCCCGGGCGGGTGCGGAACACGGCGTAGTGGGTCTGGGCCCTGACCAGGCTCCCCTCCTGCGCCAGCACCTGCGCCGGGCTGAGCACATGGCGCGTGTAATAGGGCGCGTGGTAGATGGTCTGGGTCACGCCGTAGACGCGGTCCTTCATCATCCCCCGGCTCTCCAGCGCGATCAGCGCCAGCGGCAGGCCGCGGTCGAAGTTCTCGCGCGCCTGCACCGTATACAACCCTTCCTCGACAAAGAACTCCGGCCACTCGGCGAAGCGCTTCTCATCCAGCGCTGCCGCATAGGCGGCGTTGAGCTGGTCGATCTCCAGTTGCAGCAGCAGCCGCTGTTCCAGTGAGGGCCCGCTCATGGCGCCATGACCTTGCGCCAGTAGGCGTACATGCTACGGATGAGCGTTTCGGTGACCATGTGCTCGGTCGCCTCTGTGCCGGTTCCGCCGAGTTCGCACAACGTGCTGCCGTCCTCGCCCCACTGGCGAAAGCCGTCCTGGCTCAGCTCGATCACCTCGCCATCATCGGCGCTCACGAAGCCCGCCGGGCCGAACAGGTTGGCCTGGCGCAGCCTGCGCCGCGTCATCTCCGGCGTGTCGTCGGCAAAGCCGAAATGGGTCCAGACGAAATCGAACTCGCCCTCCCCGCGCGGCACGATGTGTCGGGTGGACAATGAGTTCACCTGCTGCTGGACGATCAGGCTGGGGAACAGCGTGATCATGGTCACGGTGGGCGTAATGGTGCTGCCGGGATGGGACGGATCGTCGATGGTCCACCAGGGCTCCGGCACGACGTCGAGCAGGCGGTCGTCGTGCAGCGCCATGTCGGCCTTGAACGAGGTCACGCCCTGCGTCACGGCGGCATTCTGGCCGCCGTCGTTGCGACGGGAAATCATCACGGCATGCCGGCCCTGCGCATCCATCACCATCCGGCTCTTCTGGTCGGCGCGCCACAGCCCGAACGTCACGAACCAGGTGTGCAGCAGCCCGGGGTGGTAGGGGTCCTTGATGTTCTCCATCATCAGCTTCCAGTTGCCCGGAATCCGCTGGCGGTTGTAGCCCAGCAAGGTGGGCCGGCGGTCCTTGAAAATGCGGTCCAGCCAGGGGGTCACCTCGGGGCCGAGGTAGTCGAGCAGTGGCTCGGCTTTGTCGCTGAAGGTCGCGAACACCAGCCCGTGCAGCACCGCCACCCGCAGCTGGGTGAGGCCGTGCTGCTTCAAGTCGAAATCGGCCGGCATGCCGCCGTTCACGCAGGGCTCGCCCTGCGCATCCGTGGCGGCCACGCCGTCCTTGAAGGGCAGGCCCGCCAGGTCGCCATTGAGCTTGTAGGTCCACTGGTGGTAGGGACACACGAAGCTGCGCGCATTGCCATGCGGCTGCTGGCAGAAGCGCACACCGCGGTGGGCACAGCGGTTCTCGACCACCCTCACCCCGAGGTCGACACCGCGGTCTTTCGGGGCGACGCGGTCACGCACCATGATGACCTGGCGCTCGCCGACCCAGCTGAGCTTGTAGTCGCCGGTGTTGGGAATCTCGACCTCGAGGCCGACATACGACCAGTGCGGTCCGTAAAAGATCTTCTCCAGCTCGCGCTGATAGAGCTGGGCGTCGGTGTAGGCCCAGAACGGGATTCGGCTGGAACCCGGCTGGTCCCACCGGGACAGGGTTTGAGGGGCGTTCATGCCCAAAATAATACGCTTACTTATCAATGCGAGCCAACCACCGGCATCGGCTGGTCATGGTTCACTCTGAATCCGTGAGTGGCGTAACCGAATTACGTAGCACGGCACGCATTGCCAGGCTTGCCGTACTCTCAGGCAAGCACTGGCCGGGCGCAGAGCGCCGCGCCTATTCGGCCTGCATGCCGGCGGCACGCATGACCTGCGTATAGGCGTCCAGCTGCGTCCTGACCAGCGTGCCCAGTTCCGCGGGCGTCGAGCTCTTGATCGGGATGCCCTGCCTGCCGAGCGCGGAGATGACGTCGGGGCGCGCAAGGGCCTGCGCAAAAGCGGAATTCAGGCGCGCCACCACGTCCTGCGGCATCTTGGCCGGGCCAAACAGCGCATTCCAGGACGTGATGGAAAAGCCGCTTAGGCCGCTTTCAGCCACGGTGGGAACGTCGGGCAGCAACGGGCTGCGCGTCG
The DNA here is from genome assembly GCA_036675435.1 of Ramlibacter sp. Classification (GTDB taxonomy): domain Bacteria; phylum Pseudomonadota; class Gammaproteobacteria; order Burkholderiales; family Burkholderiaceae_C; genus Ramlibacter. The sequence goes on from JAKFEZ010000295.1 coordinate 20,445, forward strand.
CCAGCGTGAGCGTGATCGGGCGGAACTTGCCGCTCTGGATGTGCGGCAGCGCCGTGGTGAGGTTGGAGAACATCAGCTGCACGCGATTGCCCAGCAGGTCGGTGATTGCGGCAGGCTCTCCCTTGTAGGGGACATGCACCATGTCCAGCCCGGCCAGGGCCTTGATCTGCGCCATCGCGACGAAGCCGGCAGTGTTGCCGGACGCGTAGCTCAACTCGCCGGGATTCTTCTTCGCGTAAGCGATCAGCTCCTGCAGGTTCTTCACCGGCAGTTCCGAATTCACGATCAGGAACAGCGTGAAGCGGCCGACGTCGGTGATCGGGGTGAAATCCTTGATCACGTCATAGGGCGGCGACTTCTTCATGGCGGGCACCACCGACATCGGGCTGTTGGTGCCCAGCAGCAAAGTGTAGCCATCGGGTGCGGCTCGTGCGACCTCCATCGCGGCGATGGCGCCATCGGCACCGGCCTTGTTGTCGATGATGATGGGCTGGCCCAGGATCTCGCTGGCCGCCTTGGCCGTGATGCGCGCAACCTGGTCGGTGGCCGAACCCGCGGGCAGCGGCGTGATCAGCCGGAGCGGCCGATTGGGAAAGGCTTGGGCCCAGGCCGCGGATGCCGCGAGCGAGATGAGGATGGCGCAGGCTGCACGCCGGGTTGTGATGGGCATTTCTAGCTTCCTGGTAGTAGGTGGGGGTTGCGGAACGTTCAGCGCCCGGCAAAGCTGGGCGCGCGCTTCTCGGCGAAGGCCCGAAAGCCCTCTTCGTAGTCGGCCGTCGCCTTGATGACGCGACCCTGGTTCTCGGAAATCTCCAGGCCCTCGGCGGCCCCGGCGCCCAACGCGCGGATGGCCGCATCGCGCGTCGCCTGCACCGCCAGAGGTGCGTTCTGCGCGATCCGCTGCGCCATGGCCATGGCGCTTTCCTGCAGCTGTCCGGGTTCCGCGACGCGATTGACCAGCCCGATGCGCAAAGCTTCCTCGGCCGTCACCGGCTCGCCGGTGAGCATCATTTCCAGCGCGCGGCCCAGGCCGACGATGCGCGGCAGCCAGTACATGGCGCCGCTGGCCGGGACGATGCCGCGGGTCACCTCGGGCAGCGCGAACACCGCGTCGCGCGACGCGATGCGGATGTCGCAGGCCAGCGCGAGTTCCATGCCACCGCCGCTCACGCGGCCGTGCAGCGCAGCGACGATGGGCTTGCCCAGGTCCACCGGGGGGACATATTGCAGCCGGCGCTTTTCCCCCGGCAGCGCTTCCCAGCGGTGGGCGGCGGCGCGCTCATCGTCCCCCAGTGCATCCAGCGCGCCCGCCCGGTAGCCGAAGCCGGGGTGGGTTTCACTGATATCCATGCCCGAGCAGAAGCTCGGGCCTTCGCCGTACAGCACGGCCGCGCGCGCATCGCGCTGCAGCGCGTAGTCCTGCCAGGTCTCGGCGAGGCGGCGCATGGCCAGTGGGTTGAGCGCATTGTGGCGGCGCGGCCGGTTCAGGCCTATCCGGGCCACGAAACCGTGCAGTGCATACTGGACCGGGTCGTCGGCTGAGGTGGGACGCATGGTCGTGTCTTTCACTGTGCGGCGGGTGCCAGCACCACGCCCTGCCCCGCCAGGTCGGCGATCTGCGCGCTGCTGTAGCCAAGCGATGCCAGGATCTCGGCCGAGTGCTCGCCCAGCCCGGGCGCGGGCCGGCGAATCGACGCCGGTGCGTTCTTCATGCGGATCGGCGTGGCCAGCAACTGCATGTCGCCCCCCACCGGGTGGCGATGCGAAACCAGGGCGCCGCGCGAGCGGACCTGCTCGCTGTTCGCAGCCTCGGCCACCGACAGCACCGGGCTGATGCACAGGTCCTTGTCCTTGAGCAGATCGAACCATTCGTCGCGCCCGCGCGTGAGGAAGATTCGGGCAATCTCCGCGCGGATCCCGTCCTGCACATCATCCGGCGCGTATTGCAGCTCGTGCCACTCGGGATGGCCGAGCGCGTTGCACAGGTTGCGATAGAAGTGCGCCTCGATCGCGGAGATCGTGACGTAGCCGCCATCCTCCGTCCGGTAGATGTCGGACCAGGGGTAGCGGCCGTTGTGGCGCTCCTCGCCGCGGCTGGGCGCCTTGCCGGTTCCCGCGAGGGTAGAGAGCGCAGTGATCGACAGCGAGAAGGCGCTGTCGAACAGCGACACGTCGATATATTCGCCCAGGCCTTCGCGCTCCGCGCGCCGCAGCGCGACCAGGATGCCGATGGCCGCCATATGGGCAGCCGCCAGGTCGGAGATCTGCGGACCGCTCATGGCGGGCGCCTCGCCGCGGCGGCCCAGCAGGCCCAGCACGCCGCTGACCGACAGGTAATTCGGATCGTGCGCGACCACGTCGCGCAGCGGTCCTTCCTGGCCGAAACCGGAAAGCGACAAGTAGACGATCTTCGGGTTGACCGCGTACACCGCCTCGTAGTCGATTCCCAGGCGCTTGACAACGCCAGGGCGGAACTGCTCGAACACTACGTCGGCCTTGGCCGCGAGTTCCATGAAGATCTTCCTGCCTTCGGCCGACTTCAGGTTCAGCGACAGGCCGCGCTTGTTGCGATTGATCATCATGTGCCGGCTGGACACCCCGTGCTGCAGCGGCGGCACCCGGCGGAAGTCGTCACCGGCGCCGGTGTCTTCGATCTTGATCACGTCCGCGCCAAAGTCAGCCAGGATCTGCGTGGCGACCGGCCCCGGCAGCTGGCGCGCGAGGTCCAGGATGGTAATGCCCGCGAGCGGCAGGGAGTTCATGCGTTTATCCGGTTCAGTCATTTCGAAGCTAGCGCCGCAAAAGGAAAAGCTGCGATCTTGATACGGTGGTTCATCTCATTCCTCGCCATTGTCGAAACCTGCGACGGCGCGGGCGCCCAGAAGTTCGTCCACCTCGGCCGGCGTGAAGCCGAACTCGCCAAGGACTTCCAGCGTGTGCTGGCCCAGCAGTGGCGCCGCGCGGCGGTATTGCGCCGGCGTGCCGTGGAAGTTGACCGGAAGCGCCAGCATCTCGAAGGTGCCCGCCGTCGGGTGTTCCACCTCGATCACGGTGTTGTTGTGCTTGATCTGCGGATCGTGCCGCAGTGCTTGCACCAGGTCCTGCACGCGGGCGGCCGGCACGTTGAACTGCGCGAACAGCGCGAGCAGGTCGCTGGTCGTGCGGCGGCCGAACTCGCGCTGCAACTCGCCGTCGACGAACTCGCGGTTCTTGCAACGCTCCACGTTGGTCGTGCTGCGCGGGTCCGTAGCGAGGTCGGGCCGCTCCAGCGCCTTGCACAGCGACGTCCAGAACTTCTCGGTGAAACAGGCCAAAAAGAAGAGCTCGCCATCCTCGCCGCGGTAGTTGCGGTAGGGGCAGAAACTTGGGTGGCCGCTGCCCAGTCGCGGCGGTGTCTTGCCGGTGATGAATGTCTCGCCATCGCGCGGCAAGGCGCTGAAGACGGTCGAGCCCAGCAGGGACAGGTCGATCCGCTGGCCCTCCCCGGTGCGCTCGCGGTGCAGCAATGCCGTCGACACCGAGAACGCAAGCAGGGCCGCCGAATTGAAGTCGGGCATGGGCGTTCCCACACGCACCGGGTCGCCGTGCGCCTCGCCGGTCATCGACATCACGCCGCTCAACGCCTGGATGATGGGGTCGTTGGCGGGCAGGTGGGCGTAAGGGCCGGTCTGGCCGAAGGCGGAGATGCTGGCGAAGATGATCTTGGGGTTGACTGCCTTGACCGCGTCGTAGCCGATGCCCAGGCGGTCCATGGTGCCGGGTCGGAAGTTTTCGGTGATCACGTCGGCCTGCGCCGCCATCCGCAAGAAGGCCTCGCGGCCTTCGGCGGTCTTCAGGTCCAGGCGCACGCTTCGCTTGTTGCGGTTCTGCGAGAGGAAGTTGGCGCTCTCCTTGCCGACGTACACGGTGCCCATGCCTCGCGACAACTCGCCGCCGCGCAGCTCCTCGATCTTGATGACGTCAGCGCCCATGTCCCCCAGCATCATCGTGCCGACGGGACCCGCCGTCATGACGGTGAGGTCCAGCACGCGGTAACCGGACAAAGGCAGTTTGGAGGTGGGAGACATGAAATGAAGTTCCGTAGGAGATAAATGATTCAGTACGCGTGGCGGCTGAATACCGGGGCGCCGTCGCCGCGCCGCACGGCGAAGCTGTGCGCCAGCGTCGGGTCGGCCTTCGGGTGGTCCAGGCGCAAGTGGCCGCTGCGGGTTTCGGTGCGGTTCAGGCAGGCCCGCAGCACCAGCTCGCTGGCCAGCGCCATGTTGCGCACGCTCAGGAACTCCATCAGCGTCGAGGGTGTTGCGCCGGCGTGCTGCTCGACTTCGTCCTGAACCTGGCGCACCGTATCCAGCGCCGATTGCATGCCCTTGGCGGATTTTTCCACCAGGCACTCGCGCTGCATGGCGCGCCGGATGCGGCCCGCCATGCCGGCGACATCGCCGTTGTCCGGCCGGCTGAGCAGCGACGCCAGCTGGTCCAGCGTCCTGCCGAGCGTGGCTGGCTCGCCATGCGCCGGCCGCGCCAGGGCGCGCCGCGCCGCGGCGGTCCCGCTGCGGTGGCCGAACACCTGGCCTTCGGCCAGCGAATTGCCGCCGGGCCGCTCGGGCCCTCGCACGCCGCCGGCCAGTTCGCCGATCACGTACAAGCCGGGGATGGTGCTCTGGGCATCGCCATCGGTCATGCGTACGCCCCCGTTCATGCACTGGAAGGCAACCCCGACCTCGAGCTTTTCCTCGCGCAGGTCCAGTCCGCGCTCGCTCATCCAGCGCGCGGTGTTGGGGACGACCCGTTGGAGGTCGTCCGGCTCTACGTGCGCGAAGCTGAAGTAGACGCCGCCGTGCGGCGTGCCGCGACCCTCGCTGACTTCATGCGCCATCGCGATGTCGAGGTAGCGCGAGCTGTTGTTGGTGGTGAAGGGAAACCCCTTCTCGTCGTAAGCTTCCTTCTTCGTCACACCGTTCGGCAGGTAATCGGGCAGGAATTCGCGGCCCTGCGCGTTCAGCATTCTGGGGTACAGGCGGAACGCGGAGCCGCTGAACAACTGCACATAAGGATGGATCAACGCGGGGCCGAGCTGGTGGAATTCAAGGTTCACCAGTTCCGCGCCGTGGCGGTAGCAGATGGCCTGGCCATCGCCCGTCATCTCGGCGGTGGAGACCTGCAGCTCGAACGCGCTGTGCAGCCCGCCGGTTCCCAGGATCACGGAGGGCGCCTCGTAGTGGACCAGCATCCGGCGCGCGGCGTCGAAGCCCAGCACGCCCGCAATGGCGCCGTCGGCATCGCGCACCAGGTCGACCAGGGCGATTCCTTCGTCGATGTGCACGCCGGTTCGTACCATTTCGTCGGAGATCGCTTCGACGAAGGCCTTGCCGGTCTTGCCTTTCACGCCCAGCGCGCGCGCATGGCTGCCGAAATCGCTCTGGATCAGCTTGTAGCCGGAACCATCGTGGTCGAAGGGCACGCCCAGCGCCATCAGGTCGCGGATGCGCTCGGGCGCCTCTTCGGCGAGCAGCCGCACCAGCGACTCGTCGATAAAGCCGCGTCCCGCGCGCATGGTGTCCTCGAAATGCTTCTCGCGGCTGTCAGCGGCCACGCCGAAGCCGGCCGCACCCATGCTCATGATCTCGCTGGCGCCGTGCACGGTGCTGCCGCCGGCCTTGAACGCGGCCTTGGTCAACAGGCGGACATGGGCCCCCTGCTGGCGGGCCGAGAGCGCGGCGCGGCTGGCAGCGCCGCCCCCGCCGACCACCAGCACATCGGCCTTGCGTACTTCGATGGGAAGCCCCGCCATGGTCAACTCACCATCTCGCGCGCAATGATGTTGCGCAGGATCTCGCCGGTGCCGCCCAGGATCTGGAACACTTTGGCCTCGCGGAAATGCCGCTGCATCGAGTACTCCATCGAATAGCCGTTGGCGCCCATCACCTGCAGGCCTTCCAGCGCGACCTTCATGTAGGTATCGCCGGCGAAGTACTTGGCCTGCGCCGACTCGACGTTGCACTTCTGGCCCGACGCCAGCAGCGCGGCGCCGCGGTAGGCCAGCAGCCGCGCGCAGTCGACCTGGGTTTGCAGCTCGACCAGCTTGTGGTTGATGGCCTGGAAGGAGGCAATGGAGCGGCCGAACTGCTTGCGTTCCTTGGCGTAGTCCAGCGCCTGGTCCAGCGCCGCCTGTGCCGCGCCGACGACGATCGCGGCCAGCGCGATCCGTTCCTTGGCCAGCACGCCCATCAGCTGCGACCAGCCGCGATGCAGGTCGCCGACCAGTTGGGCTGCCGAGACCCGGGCGTCGACGAAATTGACCTCGCAGGAGCGCACCATGTGGCCGCCCAGCAGATCGATGGGTCGCACCTCCAGCCCCGGGGTCGGATTGGGCACCAGCAGCAGGCTGATGCCCTCGTGCTTGCCTTCGCCTTTCTCTGTGCGGCAGGCCAGCAGGATGTGGTTGGCTTGCATGGCGCCGGTGATCCACATCTTGGTGCCGTTGACGATGAAGTCGTCGCCGTCGCGCACCGCCGTGGTCTTCAGGCTGGCGGCGTCCGAACCGGAGCCGTTCTCGCTGAGCGCGAAAGAGAAGAACGTCTTGCCCTCGGCCAGGCGCGGCAGCAGGTCGCGCTTGATCTGCGGCGGGGCCAGTTGCACCAGCGCGCCGCCGACCATGTTGACGTTGATGTTCCAGTACCGGGCAAGCGTGCTGCTGTGATAGCCCATCACCTCCAGCATGCCGATCATGTCCATGTAGCCGCCCACGCCGCCGTGCTCTTCCGGCAGCGTCACCGCGAACCACCCCTGCTTGCCCATCAGGTCGACCAGTTCCTGCGGGAATGCCTTGTCCTCGTCATGGCTGCGCAGGTAGTCGGCTGTGGCGTGCTCGGCGAGGGCCCGGTTCACGCTTTCGCGGAACTGGAACTGCTCCGCGTTCAAGTAAGGGGCCAGCTCGCGCCTGCCCATCAGTTTTTCAAATTTTTCCATGTGCTTGTTCCTCGCCCGGTCAGGACTTGGCCCGCAGTGCGGCCAGATCCATGTCGCGCACGTTGACGTCGGTGGCGACCAGTGTGTACAGGCTGGCCAGGAAGCCCTGGCCATAGGGGTTGGCCGAGCTCAGGTAGCGCGGGTTGGGGCTCGCGACGTTGACGATCAGCGGGCCGCTCTGCTGGTGGTGCAGCGTACCGGTGCGCAGGTCGAAGTGATGGCGCAGCACGTACTCCAGTGCCTTGACCCCGGCTTCCTCGAATTTCTTGTCCAGCAGGCCTAGTTGCCAGCCCTTGACGAAGCCGTAGCCGATCATCACGGTGGCACTGCTGTCGATGAGCGAATAACTGTCGTCCACCGTCACGCGCCAGAAACCGTCCTCCTGCAGCGCCAGCAGGCTGTCGCAGGTCTGCGAGAACATGGCCTTGAGCTTGTCGGTGGGCTGCGCCACCTCCAGCGTGTCGACGACGCCGGCAAGCCACCAGCCGTTGGCACGACCCCAGGCCGTGCCGTCGATCCACAGGTCGATCTTGCAATAGCTGTCCTCCACCGGCACGGCGGCATTCAGCACGTGGCGAAGCAGGCCGGTGGGTGTTGCCAGCAGCTCGTGGGTACGCACCAGGTCCTGGATCGCCATCGCGTCCCGGCCCATCATCGCCAGCGAGGGCGGCACCATGTAGGCGGTGTCGGCGAAGATCCAGCCGGGCGTGCTGGGCGCGGTGGAAAACACGGGGGCGCCCGCCACTTCCACGCGTTCTTTCAAGTAGATCGACAAAGCTTCGCGCGCCTGGCTGGCGTAGCCCGCCAGCGCCAGCGGGCGGATACGCGACATCGAATCGCTGATGTTGGGATGCGCCACGATGGGCCCCAGCGGGGACTTGCTGCGCGGAATGTTTCCGGTGCCGGCCAGCGTGTGCTTGAGTTGCTCGTCAAGCATCTGCGTGTGGCCGGACAAGTGCATGCCATTGAGCATGGCGGCGTGCTTGCCGCCGGTGTCGATCGGCTCTTGCAGGCCGCGCTCCAGCATCCTGCGGACAATTATTTCTGGCATTTTCAGGCTCCTGGGAATCGGTGGGGGTGAGGGGGCAAGGCGCGGGCCGCGAGTTGCAGCCCCATGGCCTCGGCGCGAAACAGGCGCGCGTCCATGGGCCGGCAATCGTCGGCGATGCGCAGGGGAAAATCGATGTGCGGGCGAATCTGCGTGTCGATGGCTATGCCCGGCGCCAGTTCGGTGAGGATCAGCCCCTCGCCGTCGAGGGCGAAAACGCAGCGCTCGGTGATGACGCGCAGGTGCACGCCGCGCGCAAACGCGGTGGGGCCGTGCAGGTTCACCTGCTCGATCGTGCGCAGAAGTTTGCGATGGCGCCCTTCGCGGACGATTCGCAATCGCGGCGACCCGTCATCGTCGCCATCGATGGCGATCTCCAGCGAGCCGCTGGTGAGCGTGCCGCAGAACAGGAGCTTGCGGGTGCGGTAGGTGATGTCGACGAAGCCGCCTGGGCCCCGGATCGCACCGTTGAAACGCGCCACGTTGACGCTGCCTTCGCCGTCGATCTGGGCGAACCCCAGCAGCGTCGCGTCCAGCCCCGCGCCATGGTAGAAGTCCAGCAGATCGGCCGCGTCGATGATGGCGTCGGGGTTGTAGTGGGCCCCGAAGGCGCCGGTCTGGCCCGGCACGCCCATGGCGGGCACGCCGCCCAGGGCGCCGTGCTCCACGCTGAAGGTGATGCCGTCCAGGAACCCTTCCTCGGCCGCGATGCTGGGCAGTTGCGAGCCGATGCCCACGCCCAGATTCACCACGTCGCCTTGCGCGAGCTCCATGGCGGCGCGGCGCAGAATGACCTTCTGGTGGTCCAGCGCCATCGGCTGCGGCTCGGGCGCTCGCCGTGCCTGGCCGGTGAAGGCCGGGTCGCGCCCCAGCTGGGTCTGGATCGCGCCGTCATCCACCACCACGGCATCGACCCAGATGCCGGGAATTTCGACCATGCGCGGATGCAGGGTGCCGCGCGGCACGATGCGCCGGACCACGGCGATCACGCGGCCGCCGCAGTTGCGCGCGGCCATCGCCATGTGGCGCACGCCGCCGGAGATGGGCTCTTCTTCCAGGCTGATGTTGCCGGCCTCGTCGGCAACGGAGCCGCGAACGATGGCCACGTCGATCTTCATGCTGGGCACGAAGATGCAATCGGCGCCGCCTACAGTCACGCGTTGCACCAGGTCCAGTTCCCTCGCCTCGGGATTGACCCGAATGTCGCCGGCCTCGGCCGGCGAAGCCGGGTCGAAGAACGTGCCGATGCCGCTTTGGGTGAGCAGGCCCGGTGAGCGGGCCGCACACTCGCGCATCCAGCGGTAGAGCACGCCCATCGGCAGCACATAGGTCTCGATCTCGTTGGCGACCGCGCCACTCACCAGGCGGGGCGTGTCGCGCACGTTGTAGGAAGACGCGATCAGCCGGCGCATCATGCCGGGCGCCGAGAGGTGTTCCAGGCCCGTCGTGGCCTGGGCTTGCGACCAGCCGGTGCGGCAGGGGCTGATCACCGTCAGCCCGTGCGGCGCGCCGGTCTTGGCGAACCGCTCCTCCAGCGCGCGCAGCACGGCTTCGGTGGACAGCAGCGACACCACGCCGCAGATGGCGACGGTATCGCCGTTGCGAACCAGGTTCGCAGCGTCGGCCGCTTGCAGGACTTTCATCGTCTCGCTCAATCGACTTTGAGGTTGGCGCGCTTGATGACGTCGCCCCAGCGGTCGATCTCGCTGCGGATGAAGCCGTCGAAGTTCTGCGGCGTGTTGGGCGTGAATTCGGCACCCAGGCCGGCCAGCTTTTCCTTGATCTCGGGCAACGCCATGATCCGGGTGATCTCGCTGTTCAGGCGCGCGATCACCGGCGCGGGCGTCCCCTTGGGGGCCAGCAGCCCCGCCCAGGCTACGGCGGCGTAGCCGGGAACCCCCATCTCGGCGACGGTTGGCAGCTCGGGCACGGCGGCAGAGCGCTTTTCCGAGCTCACGGCCAGCGCGCGCAGGCGGCCGCTCTTGACGTGGGGCAGCACCGAAACCATCGACGCGAACATCATGTTGACCTGGCCGCCGAGCAGATCGGCCTCGGCCGGCGCGCTGCCCTTGTAGGGAACGTGTATCGCGTCGATGCCTGCCATGTTGGTGAACATCGCCGCCGCGAGATGCTGGGACGAACCATTGCCGCCGGACGCATAGGAGACAGTGCCGGGCTTGGCCTTGGCCAGCGCCACCAGTTCGCCGACGCTGCTCACCGGGACCGAGGGATGCACGACCAGCATGCTGGGTTGCGTCAGCAGCAGCATCACCGGCTCGAAGTCGGCCAGCGTGTCGTAGGGCAGCTTCTTGTACAGGCTGACGTTGCTGGCGTGGCCCGGCGCGACGATCACCAGGGTGTAACCGTCGGCCGGCGCCCGGGCGGCGATCTCCGAACCCATGATGCCGTTGGCACCGGCGCGGTTGTCGACGATGACCTGGGCATTGAGCGCCGGCCCGAGCTTCTGGCCGATCATGCGGGCTACGATGTCGGTAGTGCCGCCGGCCGCAAAGGGCACGACGACGCGGATCGGCTTGGCAGCGGGCCAGGCTTGGGCCAGGGCAGGCACGCACGCGAGGGCGAGCGCCGCCCCGGCGCCGAGCGCGAGCGCGCGGCGGACGAGAGATGGCATGGAAACTCCTGGTGGGGTTCGAAAAAAACGCGGCGCCCGAGGTCAGTCGGTGCTGGCGCCCGAGACTTCGACCAGTTTCTTCCAGTGCGGCACTTCGCTGGCGATGAAGTCGCGGAACTGGGCCGGCGTCCCGGGGGCGGGCTCGGAGCCCTGCTCGGCCAGCAGCGCGCGCGTGTCGGGCTGCTGCAGAATGTTGTTGATGGCGGCATTCAGCTTGGTGACCACTTCGGGCGGCGTCTTCGACGGCACCAGGATGCCGTTCCACAACGTCACTTCATAGCCGGGCAACGCCTCGTTGATGGCCGCGACTTCCGGCAGGATCGGCGAGCGCTTCTTGGTCGTGATGCCGATGGCGCGCAGCTTGCCGCTCTTGATGTGCGGCAGCACGTCCACCAACGGCGAGAACATCGCCTCGATCTGGCCGCCCAGCAGGTCGAGGATGGCGGGGCCGCTGCCCTTGTATGGCACGTGCAGCATCTTGGTGCCGGCTATGCTGTTGAACAGCGCTCCCGCGATGTGCAGCGAAGAGCCGTTGCCGGCGGAGCCGAAGCGCAGGTCGTTTTTCGGGTTACGGGCATATGCGATGAACTCGGCCAGGTTCTTCACCGGAACGTTGGCGTTGACCACCAGCGCATTCGGAATGAAGGCCACTTGCGAAACCGGCGTGAAGTCCTTTACCAGGTCGTACGGCAGCTTCTTGTAGAGGCTGATGTTCGTCACGTGAGTGCTGGTGGTGAGGAAAATGGTGTGGCCGTCCGGCGCGGCCTTGGCGGCCAGATCCGCGCCCACGTTGCCGCCCGCGCCGCCGCGGTTGTCGACGATGACAGTCTGGCCCAGTTCGGCCTTGAGCTTGCTCGCCAGCATCCGGCCCGTGACGTCCGTGCTGCCGCCGGGGGCGAAAGGCACGATCATCGTGACGGGCTTGGAGGGCCATGCGCCTTGTGCCATGGCAGTGGCCGCGAAGGCCGCGGCGCAAGACATGGCGGCGAGTCCTCGGGCAAATTTCAGTACTGTTCGCATCGACTGTCTCCTGTAGCGGGTTTGGGTGCCGCTCGGGAGGCACAAAGACGCCCCCAAGCACGAAGAAATCTTATCGGCCGATATCCCTCGCGACGAATGCCGATTTGAGCGCGCCCTATGTCTTCTTGTTAACCCGCCGCCCCAGGGAGCGCCGCCGCGATCGATATGAGAGCTATCGAAGTAGGGAGTGACCACTACGCCCGCACGGCACAAGAAGACAAGCCTGCCGGACTCATGCACACTCGCCGGCGTCAACCCGCACCCCGCCAAGCCATGACCTCCAAGCCAGTCGCCGCCCTCCTGAACATCGGCCATGCCGTGGATCACATGTTCCTGCTGATCTTCGCCACCGCCGTGAGCGCGATTGCCGCCGACTTCGGCTTTGCTCGATGGGAAGACCTGATGCCCTACGGGGCCGCGGCCTTCCTGTTCTTCGGCGTCGGCGCCCTCCCGGCCGGGCGCCTGGGCGACTTGTGGGGGCGGCGCCCGATGATGGTGGTGTTCTTCTTCGGAATGGGCACATCGGCGCTGCTCGCCTCGCTCACCCAGACGCCCTGGCAACTGGCCTCGGTGCTCGCCCTGCTCGGGCTCTTCGCCTCGATCTACCACCCCGTCGGCATCCCGATGCTGGTGCAGCAGTCCCGGCGCCCCGGCGCCACCATAGGCCTCAATGGGCTGGTGGGCAATCTAGGCATTGCGGTGGCCGCGGTGCTCACCGGTTTCCTGGTGAAATGGCTGGGCTGGCGTGCTGCCTTCGCGGTCCCGGGGCTGCTGTGCCTGGTGCTGGGCGGCGTCTTCGTGTGGCTGACTCCACCCGAATCCGAAGCGCCGGCGCACCGCAGCGCAAAGCCGGCCACGACCCTGCCGCCCGGTTTGCTGGCGCGCGTACTGGCCGTGATGACCGCGGCCGCCGTAGCCACCAGCCTGCTGTTCAACTTCTCGACCAACGGCAACGCGCAACTGCTGAGCGAGCGCTTTCGCGGCCTGGTGGAAGACCCTGCCATCCTGGGCACGCTGCTGGGCGCCGTCTACGCCGTGGCGTCGCTGGCACAGGTCATGATCGGCCGCCTGATCGACCGCGTCCCGCTCAAGCCGCTGTACCTGGGCGTGACTTTGGCGCAGGTGCCCATCCTGTTGCTGGCAGCGCAGGCCCAAGGCTGGCAGCTCTATGCCCTGCTGCTGTGTGCGATGACCTTCATCTTCGGCTCCATCCCATTCACCGACGCCATGATCGTGCGCTATGTGGAGGACCGCATGCGCTCGCGTGTGGCCGGCGTCCGTTTCGCCGTGTCCCTCGGCGTGAGTTCGCTGGCGGTGTGGCTGCTGGGCCCGGCGGTCAAGGGCATGGGATTCGGCGTGCTGCTGGTGGTGATGGCGTTGATTGCCCTGTCGTGTTCGGCGATGGTGCTGATGCTTCCGGGCGAGCGGCGCATCGCAACGGAGTGGACGAAGGCCGCCTAGCTAGCCCGGCAGCGGGCAGCCCGCACTGCGCAGCTTCGCATCGATCCACGCCACATCGTGGCTGCCGTTGCGTATGTTCTCGATGGTTACGGCCTCGCTGGCCATCTTCTCGCGCGTCAGCGCGTGGATCGCTTCGGCCTCGTCTATCGGAACGCACAGCAGGCCATCATCATCGCCTACGATCAGGTCACCGGGGCTCACCACCATGCCGCCGATGGCGACCGGCACGTTCACCTCGCCCGGACCGTCCTTGTACGGACCGCGGTGCGTGATGCCCGCGGCGTAGACCGGCAGCGTGACAGTGCGCAGCGCCGCGCAATCGCGGACGGCACCATTGATGACGAAACCGCCGAGCCGGCGCGTGACCGCGTAGGCCACCATCAACTCGCCGATCAGAGCATTTGTCAAGTCGCCGCCGCCGTCGACCACGATCACGTCGCCCGGCTGCGCCATCACCAGGGCCTTGTGGACCATCAGGTTGTCGCCGGGCCGCGTCTTGACGGTGATGGCTGGCCCGCACAGGTAGCCGCCTGCCTGCATCGGCCGCAGTGCCGGTCCGCCGGCCGTCATGCGGGCCATGCAGTCGCTGATATTGGCGACGGGCAAGCCGCGAAATCGCTCGACCGTCTCCGGGGAAACCTGGCGTCGGCCAGCTAGAACCTGGAATCCGGCCATCATGCCCTCATTTAAATCAGTTGACCGGCGTCAGCAGCGGCTGGCCGGCGAAGTGGCGGTTGGCGTTGTCAATGAAGCGCTGGACGGAAGCCTGGATGGCTTCGGGCGAGATGCCGCCGACATGCGGCGTGAGCACCGCGTTGTCGAACGCCAGCAGCGCGGCGGGCGGCGTGGGCTCGTTCTCGTACACGTCCAGCGCGGCGGCGAAGATGCGGCCGTCGCGTAAGGCATCCGCAACAGCCTGGGTGTCGACCACGGTGCCGCGCGCGATGTTCACGACCACCCCTGCGGGGCCGAGCGCGGCAAGCACCTCGGCGTTGACCATGTGGTACGTTTCCTTGCCGCCCGGCGCGGCGACCACCAGGAAGTCGCACCAGGCGGCGAGCGCCAGCACGTTGTCAAAGGCCTGGTAGGGCACATCGTCACGTCGGGTGCGGCTGAAGTAGCCCACTTCCAGGTCGAAGCCCAGGGCCCGCTTGGCGATCTTGCGGCCGATGGCGCCCAGGCCGACGATGCCGATGCGTTTGCCCGACACATGGGGCGGGCGCGGAATATCGTCGCGCCAGACGCCCTCGCGCACCAGGCGGTTCAGCGTGGGCACCCGCCGAATGGCGCCGAGCAGCAGCGCCATGGCATGGTCCGCGACGCAATCGTCATTGGTGCCGGCGGCGTTGGCGATCTTGATGCCGCGCTGCGTCGCATAGGCGATCGGGACGTTCTCGAAGCCCACGCCCAGCGTGCATACGATTTCCAGCCGCGGCATGGCGTCGATCTCCGCCGTGGTGATCCCGTTGGTGCCGTTGGTCAGCACCACCTGGATCTCCTTGCCTTGCCGGGCGATCTGCGCGGCGCCGTTGGAACGGTCCGCACCCAGCCCGTCATTGGGCGCATAGATCATGTTGAAGGACTGCGAGACGAGCTCGCGGTGTTCGGGCGTGATATAGACCAGGACGAGGAGTAGCGGTTTCATTGGGGTAGTTGGTGCAAGGGGGCCAAGACGCGGCCGGGGTTGAGCAGGCCCTGCGGGTCGAGCGCTCGCTTGATCGAGCGCATCAGGCCCATCGCGACGCTGCTCTTGTGCAGCAGCAGCTCATCGCGCTTGGACGAGCCGATGCCGTGCTCGGCGGAAATGGAGCCGCCGTGTTCCGTCGCGGCGGCGTAGACCATTGAAGTGACCCGCGGCTCATGCACCCGGGTCCAGGAGGCGCTGTCGGCGTCGGCCGGCGCCTGCAGGTTGTAATGCAGGTTGCCGTCGCCCAGATGGCCGAAGTTGACCAGCCGCACACCGGGAAAACTCGCTTCCAGGGCCGCACCGGTCGAGTCGCAGAACGCGGGGATGCGCGACACCGGCAGGGCGATGTCGTGCTTGATGTTCAGGCCCTCTTCGGCCTGGGCCAGCGTGATGGTCTCGCGCAGGTGCCACATGTCATTCGACTGCTGCAGGCTTTCGGCCACGGCGGCGTCGGTGATCAGGCCGCGTTCCAGCGCTGCCTCCAGCAATGTCTCGAAGACACGTCGGGCATGGCCTTCGCCCTCCGAGTCCGACAGTTCAACCAGCACTGTCCAGGGCGAGGCCGCGAGCGGGTGGCGCAGCGCCGGAAAGTGCTTGCGCACCAGGTCCAGCGAGAGGGAATTCATCACCTCGAAGCCGGTCAGCGCCGGGCCGGCATGCCCCTGCGCCAGCTGCAGCAACTCCACAGTCAGGTCCAGCGAAACGCAGGCCGCAAGGGCCGTCATCACGGCGGCGGGCTGCGGGTAGAGCCTGAGCGTGGCGGCGGTGATGACGCCCAGCGTCCCTTCGCTGCCTATGAAAAGATCGCGCAGGTCGTAGCCGGTGTTGTCCTTGCGCAGCCCGGAGAGCCCGTCCCAGATTTCACCTTGCGCGGTCACCACTTCCAGGCCGAGGCACAGCTCGCGCGCGTTGCCGTAGCGCAGCACCTGCGTGCCGCCGGCGTTGGTCGCCAGGTTGCCGCCGATGGTGCAGCTGCCTTCAGCGCCCAGGCTCAGTGGAAACAGCAGGTTCTTCTCTCGGGCGGTCTCCTGCACTTGCTGCAACACGCAGCCGGCCTCCACCGTCAGCGTGAGGTTGGCTTCGTCGAGTTCGCGCACGCGGTTCATGCGCGAGAGGCTCAGGAGAATCTGTGTGCCGCTGGCGTCGGGGGTCGATCCCGCCACCAGGCCGGTGTTGCCGCCCTGCGGCACCAGCGCGGTGCCGTGGGCGGCGCAGGCGCGCATCACGGCCGCCACCTCGCGGGTGCTGCCGGGCCGCACCACCGCCAGGGCCTTGCCCTGGTGGCGGCGCCGCCAGTCCTGCTCGAACGACGACAGGCCGCCACCGGTCAATACTTGCGCTTCACCCACGATGCCGCGCAGCGCGGCCAGCACCGGGTGCGAGTGGACAGTCATCGCGGCTGATCAGCGCTGCCCGTCGCCGACCGAGATCTGCTCGACGCGCAGTCCGCCCAGGCGCTCATGGATGCGCGGCCCGGTGGACATCGCCAGGGCGAACAGCAGTTCGTCCGGACGCGGCGAATCGGACACGCCGACTTCCATGGTGTTGAAGTGGCTGCGCACGTAGGCGGCTTCGATGTGGTGCAGCGGCACCTGCAGGCGGCTGCCCGCGGCGCCGACGAACTTGGCCGCCGGCACGATCGATTTCGCGTTGGTCAGGACCGCACGCATCGCCCAGCCGCCGGCTTCGTGCCACATGGCGCCGTGCTCCAGCTCGCCGTTGGTGCCGACGATCGCGCCCTTGCCGTAGGCCTGGATCTTGTCATTGCCTCCCAGCGCGGCGATCAGCTCGGGCACCAGCTCGTTGGCCATGCCGCGCGCTTCCTTGACGAAGGCGCTGAGCTCTTCGCCCTCGGCCCAGCGGCCGGCGAAGGGATTGGCGACGACAACGGCGATCACGCCCAGCTTGAGCGGAATGTCCGCGCGCGGGCCGCCTTCGTGGTACACCACTTCGGTGTTGAGGAGCTTCTTGCGGATCTTGATTTGCGACATGGCGGTTCCTTGAAAGATGGTTCGTGGCGTGGTGGGAATTCAAGCAGCCTCGGCTGCGGGCTGCGGCTCGGCACCGAACTGCACGCCGGCCCACTGCTCGAAATGGCGGATGGTGAAGACATTGTCCTTGTCGCCATCGCCCTGAGTCAGCGCGAAGGCCAGAAACTGGCGCGCCGCCGGGCCGATCTGCATCGGCACGCCGATTTTCTCGGCCTCGTCAATGCACATCTTCACGTCCTTGTGCAGCAGCTCGGTGGTGAAGCGCACCGGGAAATTCCGGTTCAGCACGCACTGGGGGATGCGCTCCAGCGTGGCGAACGAGCGGCCGCTGGAGACGTTCAGCACATCCAGCATGGTCTGCGGGTCCAGCCCGGCCTTCACGCCGTACACCAGCGCTTCGCAGCTGGCGACCATGCTCACGGCATAGAGGGTGTTGTTGATGATCTTCATGGTCTGGCCGTTGCCGGGCTCGGTGCCCATGTAGAAAATGTTCTTGCCGATGACCTTGAGCAGCGGCTCCACTTCCTTGACCACGTTTTCCTTGCCGGACGGCATCACCGACAGCGTGCCCTTTTCAGCGTTGGCGGTACCGCCGCTGACCGGCGCGCCGACAAAATCGATGTTCTTCGCGGCCAGCGCCGCGGCCACTTCGTTGGTGACGGTGGGGCCGGTCGTGGAGAGGTCCAGCACGATGCGAACGGCCTTGCCTTCGATCACGCCGCCGGCGCCGGTGGCCACCTGGCTGACGACGGCCGGCATCGGCAGGCACAGCATCACGATTTCGCAGTGGTTGGCGAGGTCCAGCACGCTTTTGGCGGGCTTCGCGCCTTTGTCCTGCAGCCGCTTCATCGCCGCCGGGCTGGTGTCGAAGACCGTCAGGTCATGGCCGGCCGCCACCAGCCGGGTGCCGAAATGCACGCCGATGTTACCCAGGCCGATGAGTCCTATTTTCATTGCTGCTGCTCCCATTGAATGCGCACGACGAGTTTGAAGACGGAAGTACTCGATGAACTGCCGCCATCGTGGGAGCAATCCTAGGGAGAAGCAGGGTTGCTGTCGTATTCCGTTTTCGGCGCGGGGTATAGCCTGTTGTTAAGGGCTGCTGGCCGGCAGACCCGGCGACCGGAGGATGTCGATGAATTTCTCCGCATGCGTGCCATGGTGGTCGAACACCGTCCGCGCGATGCTGGGCGCGAGCGGAATCTCTTCCACCAGGGGGCGAACCTGCAGCCCGGGCCACACGGCGCCGGCGGCGGTGTACTGGTCCACGATGGCCGCGCCCGCGCCGGCGCGCACGAGCGAGCAGGCAATCTCCGTCTGCAACACCGTGATATGCGGCACCAGCTCCAGCCCTGCGGCCTCGAACGCGCTGGCGACCATGCGCCCGAACTGGATGCTGGAGTGATGGGTGATCAGCGGGTACTTCACCAGGTCGGCCAGGCTGACCACTTCCAGGGCCGCGAGGTCATGGCCTTCCGGCAGCACGCACACCATACGGCCTTTACTGATCCGCTCGACTTTGAGATGGGGATGCTCCAGCGGCAGCACCGACACCACCAGGTCCACCTTGTTGCTCAGCACCTCGGCCGCCATCCCGTGCAGCAGCGTGGTGTGGTAGTTGACGCGGATGCGCGGGTAGCGCTGCACGAAGCGGGCGATGGCCTCCGGGATCACCAGGTAGCTCAGGCACGGGCTGGAGGACATGTTGAGCGTGCCCGACGGGCCGCGTGAAAGGTCGGTGGCGAATTCACTTACCCGCATCGCGTGGTGGTAGAAATCGTCTACCTCCCGGAACAGCGCCTCCCCTTCCGGCGTGGGCACCAGCTTGCCCTTGGTGCGGTTGAACAGCTGGAACCCTAAGCTCTGCTCTGTGTGGGAAACGATGCGGCTCACCGCGGGTTGAGAAATGAACAGCATCTTGGACGCGCCGTTGATCGAGCCGGTAAGCATTACGGCCCGGAAAATCTCCATCTGGCGCAGTCGAAATTTCATATCTCGAATCGTACGCGGCTTTGGGAAGGCCCGGCTTTTCCGCCAACCGCGCCGGAGAACAGTCGCCATCTCCCAGGCCCTGCACACCTGGCTAGGCGAGCAGTGCCAGAAATGTTTACTCGCTGAGCACCACCGCCGCGCGCCGGGCTTTCCAGCTGCCCCAGAGCACCAGCACGCCGGGCACGAGAATCATGGCCCAGATGATCTTGTCCAGGTTCATCTTGACCCAGGGCACGCTGCCGAAGAAGTAGCCGGCCGTGATGATGCCGACCACCCACAGCAGCCCGCCGGTGACGTCGTAGAACGTGAACTTGCTGCGCGTCATCTGCGCCACGCCCGCGACGAACGGCGCGAACGTGCGCAGGAAAGGCATGAAGCGGGCGGCGACGATGGTGATGCCGCCGTACCTTTCGTAGAAGGCATGAGCCTGGTCGAAAGCCCGCTTGTTGAACAGGCGCGAGTCTTCCCATTGAAAGACCTTGGGCCCGACGTAGCGGCCGATGGCGTAGTTGCTCTGGTTCCCCAGTATGGCGGCGGCCAGCAGCAGGCCCACCGACAGCTGGTAGTCCATCAGGCCGACACCGCACATGGCGCCCACAACGAACAGCAGCGAGTCGCCCGGCAGGAAGGGCATGACCACCACGCCGGTTTCGACGAAGATGATGGCGAAAAGGAGCGCGTAGACCCAGGTGCCGTAGTTCAGCACGAAGGCCTCGAGGTGCTTGTCGACGTGCAGGATGAAATCGACGAGAAAGGCAATCAGTTCCATGGGCCGCGATTATCCCCGCCCCGACGGGGATTGCGGGCCGGCTCCCTACAATGGCCGGGTGAACGCCGTCCTTTCGCCCGCCCCCGCCCGCCCGATCCGGGAACTGCCCGACGAGCTCATCAGTCAGATCGCCGCCGGAGAAGTGGTGGAACGCCCGGCGTCGGCGGTGCGCGAACTGGTCGACAACGCCCTGGACGCGGGCGCGAAACAGGTCACGGTGCGGCTGCTGGCGGGCGGCGTCCGCCTGGTCTGCGTCGAGGATGACGGCGCAGGCATTGCCCGCGAGCAACTGGCGCTCGCCCTGCGCCGCCATGCGACCAGCAAGATCGCGTCGCTGGCCGACCTGGAGTCGGTGGCCACCATGGGTTTCCGTGGCGAAGCGCTGGCGGCCATCGGCTCGGTCGCAGAACTCAGCCTGCTGTCGCGCAGCGCCGGCCAGGCCAGCGCCTTCCTGCTGGATGCCCGCAGCGGCGAGCTGCGGCCGGCGGCCCGCGCGACCGGCACCACGGTCGAAGTGAAGGAGCTTTTCTTCAGCACGCCGGCGCGGCGCAAATTCCTCAAGACCGACGCAACCGAGCTGGCCCACTGCATCGAGGCCGTGCGCCGCCATGCGCTGGCGCGTCCCGACGTGGGCTTCGCCATCTGGCACGAAGGCAAACTGGTCGAGCAGTGGCGCGCGGGCACGCGCGACGAGCGCCTGGCCGACGTGCTGGGCCGCGACTTCCTCGAGCAGAGCGTAGCGGTGTCGTACAGCGCCGGGGCGGTGCGCGTCACCGGGCGCGCCGGCATCCCCGACGCGGCCCGCTCGCGCGCCGACCAGCAGTTCGCCTACGTCAATGGCCGCTACGTGCGCGACAAGGTCGTGGCCCACGCGGCCCGCAGCGCCTACGAGGATGTGCTGCACGGCCAGCGGCAGCCGGTGTACGCGCTCTACCTCGACATCGACCCGGCCCGTGTCGACGTCAATGTGCACCCGACCAAGATCGAGGTTCGCTTTCGCGATGGCCGCGAGGTGCACCAGGCGGTGCGTCATGCGGTCGAATACGCGCTGGCCGCGCCGCGCGCCGGCGCGGCCGCAGCGGGGCCGGTGCCGGCGGCATCGGGCGCCCTCGTGTCCGAGCAACCAGCTTCGTTCGCCGCCGGTGGCTGGGCGCAGCCGGCGATGGACTTCCGGCCCGCGGGCACGCGGGTGTCGGACCTGGCAGCGCTCTGGAACGCTGAGCCCCACGTTGCCGGCGGGCAAGCGGCCGATCCGTCGCCGGCAGGCGAATGGCCGCTGGGGCGAGCCATCGCCCAGTTGCAAGGCATCTACATCCTGGCGGAAAACAACCACGGCCTGGTGATCGTCGACATGCACGCCGCCCACGAACGGATCGTCTACGAGCGCTTGAAGAGACAACTCGACGGCAGCCAGATCGCCAGCCAGCCGCTGCTGCTGCCGGCCACGTTCGCGGCCACGCCGCAGGAAATCGCGGCTGCGGAAAGCGGCGCGGCGGCGCTGAGGACGCTGGGCCTGGAGATCACGCCTTTTTCACCGAAGACGCTCGCGGTGCGTGCGGTGCCCACCAGCCTGGCCCAGGGCGACGCGGTGGAACTGGCGCGCAGCGTGCTGGCGGAGCTGTCGCAGCATGAAGCCAGCACGGTGATCGAGCGTGCGCGAAACGAGTTGCTGGGAACCATGGCCTGCCACGGCGCGGTGCGCGCCAACCGCCGGCTGACGCTGGACGAGATGAATGCGCTATTGCGCCAGATGGAAGAAACCGAGCGCTCCGACCAATGCAATCACGGGCGGCCCACCTGGCGCCAGATGACGGTGCGGGAACTCGACGCATTGTTCATGCGCGGGCGCTGAAAAGAGACCTGGCGCCGCCCGGCGCAATGTCAACCATTGGTAGTCATCTCGCGCGGCATAGCAAAATGCTGTTTTTGCATAGCCGTACCTTTCCCCGTCATGAACCGAACCAAGCACGAAGACGTCGAATCTTTCCTGGGCCAAGTGGCTCAACGCAACCCCGGCCAGCCCGAATACCTGCAAGCGGTCACCGAGGTGCTGGAGAGCCTCTGGCCCTACATCCAGCAGCACCCCAAGTACGCGCAGCACAGCCTGCTGGAGCGGCTGGTCGAACCCGAGCGCGTCATCATCTTCCGGGTGTCCTGGGTCGACGATCACGGCGATGTCCAGGTCAATCGCGGCTTTCGCATCCAGCACAGCCTGGCAATCGGGCCGTACAAGGGCGGCTTGCGCTTCCACCCGTCGGTCAACCTGTCGGTGCTGAAATTCCTTGCCTTCGAGCAGACCCTCAAGAACGCGCTCACCACCCTGCCCATGGGCGGCGGCAAGGGCGGCTCCGATTTCGACCCCAAGGGCAAGAGCCAGGGCGAGGTGATGCGCTTTTGCCAGGCCTTCGTCATGGAGCTGTTCCGCCATATCGGCTCGGACACCGACGTGCCGGCCGGTGACATCGGGGTGGGCGGGCGCGAGGTCGGCTTCATGGCCGGCATGGTCAAGAAGCTCACCAACCGCAGCGACTGCGTGTTCACCGGCAAGGGGCTGGCATTCGGCGGCTCGCTGATACGCCCGGAGGCGACCGGCTACGGCACGGTGTACTTCGCCCAGGAGATGCTCAAGACCGTCGGCCGCTCGCTCGAAGGCCTGCGCGTCAGCGTCTCCGGCTCCGGCAATGTGGCGCAATACAGCGTAGAAAAAGCCATGGCCCTGGGCGCCAAGGTGGTGACCGTGTCCGACTCGAGCGGCACCGTGGTCGACGAAGAAGGTTTTACGCCCGCCAAGCTGGCCGAGTTGATGGAGGTGAAGAACCACCTGTACGGGCGCGTCGATGAATACGCCCGCCGGGTGGGCGCCTCCTTCCACCCCGACATCCGGCCATGGCAGGTGCCGGTCGACGTGGCGCTGCCCTGCGCCACCCAGAACGAACTCGAGGCGGCCGACGCGCAGATCCTGGTGAAAAACGGCGTCACCTGCGTGGCCGAGGGCGCCAACATGCCTTCCACGATGGACGCCGTGCGGGTCTTCGAAAAGGCCGGCGTGCTGTATGCGCCTGGCAAGGCGAGCAACGCCGGCGGGGTGGCGACTTCCGGCCTCGAGATGAGCCAGAACGCGGCCCGCCTGTGCTGGCCGCGCGAGGAAGTCGATGCGCGCCTGCTGCAGATCATGTGCGGCATCCACCAGGCGTGCGTGCAGCATGGCCGGCGCCCCGACGGCACCGTGAGCTACGTGGACGGTGCCAATATCGCGGGTTTTGTCAAGGTGGCAGACGCGATGCTGGCGCAGGGCGTCATCTGAAACTTTTCTGGCGCGGCTGGGTCCGACTCAGCCATGAAACGCTGGATTTCTCTCGCCGCCGCCGCCGCCCTGGTCTCGCTCGCCCTTCTGGGATGCGCCTCGCTGGACGAAAAGCAGCGCGCCTGGATTTTTCAGCCCAGCGACCGTAGCTGGGGCGGCTCCGCCGCGATGGTGGGCGACATGGACGACGTCTGGGTCGAGTTCGGCTCCCAGGTCACCGGCGAGCCCGCCAAGCTGCATGGCCTGTGGCTGGCTGCCGATGGCGCCGCGGCCGACGGCCCGGTGCTGCTGTACCTGCATGGCGCCAAATGGAACGTCGCCGGTTCGTCGCCGCGCATCCACCGCATGCAGGAACTGGGCTTCTCGGTGCTCGCCATCGACTATCGCGGCTTCGGCAAGAGCACGCCGGGGCTGCCGTCCGAAGACATGGCCTACGAGGATGCACGGGCCGCCTGGGACTGGCTGGGTGCGAAGTACCCCAACCGGCCGCGTTACATTTTCGGCCACTCGCTCGGGGGCGCCGTGGCGATCGACCTGGCCTCCCATGTGGAAGACGAGCAAGGCACCATCGTCGAGGGCACCTTCACCTCGATCCTGGACGTGGCCAGCAGCTGGAAATGGGGCTGGCTGCCGTTCGGTCCCCTCATCACCCAGCGTTTCGAATCGGTGCGCAAAGTCGCCAAGGTCGGCGCGCCGCTGCTGGTGGTGCACGGCGACCACGACAGGCTGATCGACAGCGAACTCGGTCGCAAGCTGTTCGAGGCGGCGCAGGGCCGCAAGCGCTTCGTGCTGGTCGAGGGCGGCTCGCACCACAGCACCATGGCCGTGGGACTGGGCAAATACCGCGAAGCGCTGGCCGACCTGTTCAGCCTGCGTTGACCGGGCCGGCCCGCGGCATCACGACAAGGTGAAGTAGAAGACGGCCCCCTGGCCGGGCCGGGCATCGGCCCAGATCCGGCCGCCATGGCCGCTGATGATCTTCTGCACCAGCGCCAGCCCGATCCCGGTGCCTTCGAATTCGCTGGGCGTGTGCAGCCGCTGGAAGGCGCCGAACAGGCGCGAGGCATAAGCCATGTCGAAGCCCGCGCCACGGTCGGCGACGTGATAGACGTTTTCGCCATCGGCGCGTTTTTCGCAGCCCACGCCGATCCAGACGCCGGGCTTGCGGCCCGAGAACTTCCAGGCATTGCCCAGCAGGTTGGCCATGACCTGTTTCAGCAGGCGCGGATCGCCGTGCACCCACAGGTGTTCGGGGATCTGCACCTGGACCTCGCGCTCGGGTTCGCGCTCGCGCAGCTGGGCGAGCGTGGCCCGCGCCAGCGCGGCCAGGTCCACCTCCTCGTGTTCCAGTTCTACACGCGACAGGCGCGCCAGCGACAGCATGGCTTCGGTCAGGTCGCTCATCTGCCGCACGCCGGCGCGGATGCGCTGCAGGTA
>JAKFEZ010000022.1:0-1726 GCA_036675435.1 Ramlibacter sp.
AACACCTGCTCGGCGATCTGCTTGTAGTTCACGTCGCCCTTCACGTAGCCCCAGCGCTTCATCTGCGTGAGGATCCACACGGCCATGCTCTGCCAGGGGATGGGGTCGAAGTCGGCCCGGTCGGGCACCGTCTTGATGTTGCCCAGGCCGTCGGCGAACTTGCCGGTGAGCACCTGCGTGACCACCGTCTCGGGCTGGTTCAGGTAGGCCTGCGGCGAGATCATCTTGGCGATGAGTGGGCGGTTCTCCGGCTTGCGCGCCATGGCGGCGGCCGTGAGCACGGCGCGGTACAGGGCGGCGAAGGTGTTCGGGTTCTGCTGAATGAATTCGGTCGAGGTGCCGAAGGCGCAGCACGGGTGGCCGTTCCACAGGTCCTTGGTCAGCAGGTGCAGGAAGCCGATTTCCTCGAACACCGCGCGCTGGTTGAAGGGGTCGGGGCCGAGGTAGCCGTCGATGTTGCCGGCGCGCAGGTTGGCCACCATCTCGGGCGGCGGCAGCACGCGGATCTGGATGTCGGTGTCCGGGTTCAGGCCATGCTCCGCCACGTAATAACGCAGCAGGAAGTTGTGCATCGAGTACTCGAAGGGCACCGCGAACCGGAAGCCCTTCCACTGCTTGGGATCGCGCTTGTCCTTGTGCTTGTTGGCCAGCGTGATCGCCTGGCCGTTCGTGTTCTGGATCGTCGCGACGTGCATCGGCACCGGGTTGGAGCCGACCCCCATGCTGATGGCCAGCGGCATGGGCGAAAGGAAGTGCGTGGCGTCGTACTCCTTGTTGATCATCTTGTCGCGGATGAGCGCCCAGCCGGCCGTCTTGACCACCTGCACGTTCAGGCCCTGCTTCTCGTAGAAGCCCAGCGGGTGGGCCATGAGCAGCGGGGTGGCGCAGGTGATGGGGATGAAGCCGATCTTCAGGTCCTTCTTCTCCAGCGCGCCGTTCTTGCCCGCGCCTTCCTGCGCCATGGCCTGCAGGGTGGCGACGGGCAGGAGGCTGGAGATGGCGGCCATGGCCGTGCCCTTGCCGACGGCGCGCAGAAAGCGGCGGCGCAGAGCGTCTTGCGGGAAGAGGGCCTTGACGAGGGTGGCCTCGATGAACTCGTGCGAATAGGCCTCGAAGTCGGCGGTTTCGCTGCGGCGCTTGAGTTCGGTGGTGGCGGTGGCCGCGTTCTGCTGTTCAACGGCGGCGTGCTCGGCGGCCGAGCCGTGACGGCCGCAGGAGCAGCGCATCAGCAGCGGCTTGTCGGCGTCGTACGGGTCGAAATAGCGCTCGTCTGACATCGGTCGTCCCTCCGGGATTCGTTGAGACCGATGCTAGGGAGACGGGGCGCGCGGCGGGATCGTTGCCGGCGGGGATGTTCTGTAGGGCTGGCACTACAAGCGGGCCGGCGGGTGCTCGTGCAGGCGACCCGGAGCGGCCTCGACAATGCGCGACATGATCGTCACGCGCCGCCCGAACGCCCTGCGCCTGTTCTTCGTGCTGCGCGGATCGATCCTGCCCCGCATTTTGGGGAGCCTCGCGACCTGCACGGCCTTGGCAGTGGCCGTCACCCTCAGCCATGGCGAGCTGTTCGACGCCAAGATCACGCTCACGCCGGTGCCCTTCTCGCTCATAGGGCTGGCCCTGGCCATCTTCCTGGGGTTTCGCAACAGCGCCGCGTACGACCGTTACTGGGAAGCACGCAAGCTGTGGGGCGAGCTGATCTTTCGGTCGCGCAGCCTGGCGCGGC
>JAKFEZ010000024.1:0-1726 GCA_036675435.1 Ramlibacter sp.
GCTGCGGCGCGATCCGGGCCAAGAACGTCACCGTCAACTACTCCAGCGGGGAAACCATCCTCAGCCTGACCCAGACCACCGCTTGTTCGGAAGGTGGCGATTCGGGCGGCTCGTTCATCACCGCACCGGGCCAAGCCCAGGGCGTGCTGTCAGGCGGCAGCGGCAACTGCAAGGGCAAGGGCGGCAAGCCGGGCGGTGGCAACAGCTACTTCCAGCCCATCAATCCGCTGTTGTCGGCCTATGGCCTGACGCTGGTCACCAGTCCCTGACGGCTCCAGCTGGCGCATGAAAAAACGCCCCGGTAAGCCGGGGCGTTTTTTTCATGGATAGCGCTGATCAATCCGCTCAACCGACCTCTTTGGCCGGCGACAACGCCTCGATCAGACGGCTCAGGACTTCGTCCAGCGAACCGACGCCATTGACCACGGTCAACTGCCCATGCTGGCGGTAATAATCGATCACCGGCGCGGTTTCGTTGTTGTACTTCCGCAGCCGGTTGCGCACCACTTCCGGCGTGTCGTCGGCGCGGCCCTCGGCGGCGGCGCGGCCGGCGATGCGTTCCACCAGCAACTCGTCGGGGACCTCCAGCTGCACCGCGTAATCCATCGGCTGGCCGAGCTTGTTCAACAGCACGCCCAGCGCGTCGGCCTGGGCCAGGTTGCGCGGGTAACCATCCAGGATGAAACCGCCGGCGGTATCCGGGCGGGCGAAACGGTCTTCCAGCATGCCCAGCAGGATCGCATCGCTGACGAAATCGCCGCGTGCCATCACTTCCTTGGCCTGCATGCCCAGCGGGCTGCCGGCGGCCACTTCGGCCCGCAACAGGTCTCCGGTGGAGATGTGCGGAACCTGCAGATATTCCTTGAGCCGCGCCGCTTGCGTGCCCTTGCCTGACCCGGGCGGGCCCAATAGAACCAGTCGCATCCACTTACTCCCGAACATGAATAACCAGTGGCTTCCAGGCGGCGTTAGACTTTCCCCACGCCAGCGCTGCACCGCGCCATAAGTGCAGCTTACCGCATCCCCCCATTCCGGAACGAACCCGACCATGGTTGCAGGCACCCTCTTGTACGCCCAGTCCGGCGGCGTCACCGCCGTCATCAACGCCTCCGCTTCGGCCGTCATCACCGAGGCCCGGGCCCGCAAGGTCAAGGTCCTGGCCGCCCGCAACGGCATCCTCGGCGCCTTGCGCGAGGACCTGATCGATACCAGCAAGGAGTCCGCCGCCGCGATCCGCGCCCTGGCCCACACCCCAGGCGGCGCCTTCGGCTCCTGTCGCTACAAGCTCAAGTCGCTGGAGGCCGATGCGGCCAAGTACGAGCGCCTGCTGGAAGTGTTCAGGGCCCACGACGTGCGTTATTTCCTCTACAACGGCGGCAACGATTCGGCCGACACCGCCTGGAAGGTCTCGCAACTGGCCCGGGCCTACGACTACCCGCTGACCTGCATCGGCGTGCCCAAGACCGTGGACAACGACCTGGCCGTCACCGATACCTGCCCGGGCTTCGGCTCGGCGGCCAAGTACACCGCGGTGTCGGTGCGCGAGGCCGCGCTGGACGTGGCCGCGATGGCCGAGACTTCGACCAAGGTCTTCGTCTACGAAGCCATGGGCCGCCATGCCGGCTGGCTGGCCGCCGCCGCGGGACTGGCCGGGAAGAATGCGGATGAAGCGCCGCAGATCATCCTGTTCCCCGAGCGCGCCTACGACGAAGCCGCCTTCCTCGCC
>JAKFEZ010000277.1:0-1713 GCA_036675435.1 Ramlibacter sp.
TTCGGCTGGCGAGAGGGTGCGCTGGCGTTCACCGAGATCCTCGTGCTCTGGGCGCTGATTCTTGCGACGGCCATCGCCTTCTGGCGCGTGCGGCCTCTGGCCGGGGCGCTGCTGCTGCCCTACCTGGCATGGGTCGGTTTCGCGGCGGCACTGAGTCTTTCACTTTGGCAGCTCAATCCGCGGCTTCTGGGTTGACGCTCGATCGAAGCTCGTGGCGGCGGCGAGCATCGATGACTCGCATGGCCGCCGCTCGTTGTTTCCTTTAGGCTGCGTCGAGCCTGCCCTCGCAAGCGCAACGACCCCTCGGGAGCCTCGTCATGCAATCCTCTTTCGCCACCGCAGCAACCGCCCTGCTCTGCCTTCTGGCACCGGCCGCCCACGCGGCCTGCCCGTCCGACGTGGACACGGCGCTCATGGCCGCACGCTTTGCGAACCTGCAGCCGGCACCCAACCCGCCGGCAGAGTTGACGATGACCGAGGCGCTGTGCGGGCGCGACAAGCTCACTGCCTTCCTCGCGCAGAGCCAGGGCAAGGTGATCGGCTACAAGGCCGGGCTCACCAACCCGGCGGTGCAGAAGCGCTTCAACCACCCGAGCCCCGTGCGCGGCACGCTGTTCGAGAAGATGTTCCTCGAAGACGGCACCACGCTACCGGCGGCCTTCGGTGCGCGGCCGCTGTTCGAGGCCGACCTGGTGGTGGAAGTGAAGGACGCCGGCATCCACCGCGCGACCACGCCGCTCGAAGCGCTGCGCCACCTCTCGCGCATCTATCCGTTCATCGAACTGCCCGACCTGGTGGTCGAGGATCCGAAGAAGATCACCGGCCCCAGCCTCGTCTACTCCAACGTCGGCGCGCGGCTGGGCGTGCTGGGCAAGCCGGTCGAGGTGAAGGCGACACCCGAGCTCGTGAACGCCCTCGCGGCGATGACGGTGAGGCTGCTCGATCAGGACGGCACCGAAATCGAAGCCGGCAAGGGCGAGGCCGTCCTCGGACAACCCTTGAATGCGGTGCTGTGGCTTGCGAAGGATCTGCGGGCCAGCGGCATCACGCTGAAGAAGGGCGACCTGCTCAGCCTCGGCTCCTTCTCGCGGCTGCTGCCCCCGAAGCCCGGCACCGGTGCGAAGGTCGTCTACGAGGGACTGCCGGGCAACCCGACCGTCAGCGTGAGCTTCAGGTAGCCGCGCCCCTCACTCGAGCTGCGCCGCCGTCGCCAGCGCCTGCAGCAGCGCGCGGTTGATTTCCTTCGGCCCGCTGATCAGGCCGTCGCAGGCTTCGCGGATCGGCTCGAGCTCGTCGCCTTCGACCGCCTGCACCAGCGCGCAATAGGGCTGGTAGGGGCCCGTGCCTTCGGCCAGCGCCTGGTACACGCGCTCGGGCACGGGAATGGTCTTCAGCAGTTCGGGGAAGGACTGGCGGAACATGCGGTCGAGCAGCGAGAACACGCCGCAGATGAAGAGTTCGCCCTTCATCTCGTCGTCGCCCAGCGGGCGCACCAGTTCTTCCATCAGCATGCCGCGGCGCACGGCAGCGAACATCACCGGCTTGAGGTTGGCGTCCTTGCTGGCGGTGGCCAGCAGCAGCGCGAGCCAACGCTTGAGCCGGTTGTAGCCGAGCATCATGATCGCGTGGCGAAACGAGCTGATCTCCACCGACAGCCCGAAGGCCGGCGAGTTGATGTAGCGCATGAGCTTGAAGGCCAGCGTCGGGTCGCGG